>CBCXVS010000197.1:0-15104 GCA_965178525.1 uncultured bacterium
GCCGTCCCCTTCATTGTGATACAAGGTCAACCCCTGGCCTTTAAAATAGCGTACGGGACAATAATCCTTGGTCGGCGTACCATAGGTACAATCCAGGCCCTGCTCCAGTGCTGGCGTCCACTCGACATAACTACTCAGGACCAAGTCCAGCCAGCCATCTCGGTCATAATCGAAAAACGCCGCGCCAGTTCCCCACGTGCCACCGCCGATCCCCACCCGCTGGGTCGCCTCGGTGAAGGTCCCATCGCCATGATTCACAAAGAAGAGATGGTTGACATAGCCGGAGACCAACACATCACGGTCGCCATCATTATCATAATCGGCAACCGCCACGCCCATGCCATACAACGGCATGGCCATACCGGCCTGGCGCGTCACGTCTTCGAACGTGCCGTCCCCACGGTTACGATAAAGCTGCAAGGCCGGTTCAGGCTGCCCTACATCGGGCGCGGGATTGTCTGGCCAGGAGGTGCTATTGACGAACAGAATATCGGGCCACGTATCGCCATCATAATCGAAGAATGCCACGCCAGAGCCAATCGTTTCCGGATACCACCGCTCTTCCTGCGCGCCGGCGACATGGGTAAAGTCGATCCCGGCAGCCGCGGTGACATCGGTAAACAGAAGTGCGGATGTCGCGCTGTTGGCTTTGACTGCAGGCGGCGGTGCGACAAGTGGCGGGGCAGCGGGCGGCGGTGGCCGCAAACGCACGAACACCGCAGCGCCTCCGATACAGATTGTCAGTCCTATGGCAAATAACCACCACGATCTACCGCGCTGCCCATGTGTCTGCTCATCTGACATCTCCGACCCTCCCGGTAACGTTGCGGTGCCGCTATTCGGCATTATACGTGGTTGGAATGCAGCCGGCATCACCTGACTTCCGGTACAGTTCTGCTTGACCCGTCGCAGCCAGTGTGCTAGGAAGGAAGCCATGTGAGTTACCGAATACAACGAGATACGACTCCCCATGATCATCGTCTACTCACGCCAACATACCATGTGTATAGTCTGATTTTATGAAAAGCACGTCATCAAGTAGTGAATTGCATCTCATTCGGGTGAGTAAAGCTTACCAGACAGGACTGCGCGCCCGTTCTCCGGCTTTGGACGAGGCCAGCTTATGGATTCGGCGCGGTGAAACGATGAGTGTCCTCGGTCCCACGGGTTGCGGCAAGTCGACGATGCTGCGCATTATTGCTGGGCTGGACATGCCGGACAGCGGCATCGTAGCCTTTGACGGAGAGCCCGTCGATCACCTCAGCCCCTCACAGCGCGGCATTGGGCTTGTCTTTCAAAATTATGCCCTGTATCCGCATTTTAAAGTCCGCGGCAATATCGCGTTTTATTTTCGCCTGCGATGCTGGTCGGAAGAGGCGATTGATGACAAAGTACAGGACACGGCCCGCATTATGGGCATCGGCTTCGACAAACTGCTGGGCCGCATGCCGCGCAGCCTGTCCGGAGGCGAAAAACAACGTGTCGCCCTGGCGCGATGCCTCAGTCACAGCCCACGGGTGCTCTTGCTCGATGAGCCGTTTTCCAATCTCGATGCCGCCTTGCGGTTACAAACCCGGAGCGAAGTGAAACGGCTGGTCGATCGCTTTAGTCTCACCACCGTGTTCGTGACGCATGATCAAGGCGAAGCCGTCGCAATGGGCCACCGCTTGGCCGTGATGCAGACGGGGTCTATCGTGCAGGTTGGCACCTTCCACGAATTGTATCGGCAACCGGTGAACCAATTTGTCGCCGGATTTCTAGGTAGTCCGCCGATGAATTTCTTTCCTGCACAGCGTCAGGGCATGACTGTGCAGGTGACCATCGACGACGCCCACATCAGCGTGCCTCTGCCGGAACGGCTCGCTCCACGGCTCGTCCCCGATGCTCACCTGTGCGTTGGCCTGCGCCCGGAACATTTTCGCTTAACGGATCCACACGGCCCACTCGGACTGCCCTGCCAGGTCGATATGGTCGAGCTGTCCGTATCAGACGCCTCACAGGCGATCTATGCCCAACATGGCGCCAGCACGATTTGCGCCAAGCTCGATTTGCAACCCGCCATGCGCCCTCGTGATACCGTGTGGTTACAGTGGTCTCCGGAATATCTGTACTATTTCGATGCGGACGGCACGTGTATTTGAAGACGTTCTCAGCATCTGGGCATCTTTACCTTTATCTATTATCTATGTCTCCAGAGGCAAGATATAGGAGCACGCCATGAACTATTTCATCAGCGGCGGCACCGGATTCGTCGGGAGCTATGTCGTTCGTGACCTCGCCCGTGAAGGCCACCAGATTGTCATTTTCGATCTCGCCCCGAATCGTGACTATCTTGCCGATGTACTCGCCCCGATAGAACTCGAACGGGTTCGCATCGTCCCAGGCGATGTGACCGATCTCCCGCTGCTCCTGCGCACGATGGGCGATGCGCCCCCCGAATGCATTGTGCACCTGGCTGCAACCCTCGGGATCAGTAGCGAAGCCAACCCACTGCGCTCATTAAAAGTCAATTGTGAAGGGACGATCAACATCTTCGAAGCGGCGCTGACCTTCCAGACCCACAAAGTCGTGTGGGCCAGTTCAATCGCGGTCTTTGAGCCGGCAAGACGCCGTCCGCTTGGCGAAGTGGCCAACGATGCCTTTCATCACCCCAACGACCTCTATGGCGCCTGCAAGTCGATGAACGAGCAGCTCGGCCTGCATTATCGGCGTCAGCACGGCCTGGATTGCACGGGGGTACGCTTTTCCGTCGTCTATGGTTACGGCAAAGCCTTGACGTTGGCGCGCGGCACGGGAGCGGATTTCCTCCAGGAGCTCATCGACAAACCGGCCCTTGGCCAATCCGGTGTGGTCCCACATGGGGATGAAATGCTGGACTGGCTCTATGTCGAAGACGCGGCGCGTGCTGTCGTGGCCGCCACCAAAACGGCGCAGAATCCATCCATTGGCTTGAATATTTGTGGGTCACGCCACACCATTGGAGAAGTGGCCGAGCACGTCAAGCGCCTGGTGCCCGCTGCACGGCTGGACGTCCAACCCGGCACGTGGGGTGGCGGTATACACTACGAATTAGCCACGACCGAGGCCGAAATCGGCTATAGCCCCCAGGTGCCACTCGAGGAAGGTTTACGCTGTAATATCAATAGTTTGCGCGCCAAAAACGGTTTGTCAGCGCTGTGATGTGCAAGGTCTCTAGCTACCTGCCAAGTGGGCGTATCCCCAACCCAGTACCGAAACACACACAATTTATATTTTTCCCCTGGAGAAATGTATAAAGGCAATCCTGTCCAGGTACTTAAAGTCTCCTACTCGACCGCTCGATAAGTGATGTGCATCACACAGGCGCTCTCTGCGTGCTTCAACACCCATCGATCGGAGGGTAACGTTCGCAGCGACACCAAGAGCGAGCGAGAAGTGGGAAACCGGCCCTTGCAATACGAGAAGATCCCCATGAACGAACGTGTATCAGGTACATCCGTCACGGCAGCTCCTGACATAGCAGCACCCGCTCAGGTGCTCAAAGCCTTCGTGAATCGGCAACCGATCTTTGACGCGCAACGTCATGTCCATGCGTATACCTTGCTCCATCAGTCTCCGGCGCCCCGTCAGTACGAGAGTGATGAACAGCATCACAACACGCCAGTCTTGATCTGTTACGCTTTCATGGAAACAGGCATCGAGGCGCTGGTGGGGCCACACCGCGTTGCGCTCTATCTCACACGGGGCTTGCTGCTCATGGACTATGCCCGGTCTTACCCAAAGAGCGCGTGATTTTGGAGGTGGTGGATTTTACCCCGCCAGACATCGAACTCACAGAAGCCATACACGAACTGGCAACAGCCGGGTACAGTCTCACAATCCATGCGAGTCATAACCCGGATGACTTACACGCCGTCTTAGACGTAGCAGACATTCTGAAAATCGATCTCAACAAATGGTCGCCCGCCGACCTGCAGGATCATGTGGCTCGCTGCCGGCAATACAATGGCAGGCTTCTCGCAGACCATGTCACGACCGAAGAAGAGTTTGCCTCTTGTATAGAGCTCGGTTTCGATTATTTTCGTGGCGCCTTTTTCGGCCAGCCCGACCCGATTGAGCACCACCGGAGCCCGACGAACCGTCCCTCTCTCCTGCACTTGATGACCAAATTGACCAATCCGACGACCGGGTTCAGCGACTTGGAAGACATCATCCGCCGCGACGTATCGCTCACCTATAAATTGCTTCGTGTCCTTCAGACTACCGGGCACACCCCGCCACGCGCGATCAACTCCATACGTCAGGCCCTCAGCTGCCTCGGCCTGAAATCGCTGATCACGTGGGTAAGTTTCATTCTGCTTTCGGGCCTCGATGATACCCCACATGAGCTGACCACCACAGCCATGGTACGCGCCAAAATGTGTGAACTCGTCGCCCAATCCACTGGGCTGGTACACATTGACGCCTTCTTTCTTGTCGGTCTACTTTCCGCTTTGCATACGCTGCTCGGCACATCGATAGAAGACCTGTTGACTGATCTTCCGGTCGACAACGCCATACGGTATGCATTGTTGTATCATGAAGGGGAATTAGGCCGTATCCTACGTTTGGTACTGGCTTACGAACGTGGCCACTGGGACGATGGGAACAACCTCGGGATCGACAGTAGTATCATCACAGATAGTTATCTGCGCGCCATTGTCTGGGCGGAAGCGCACAAGGAGCTGCAGTGACGTCCTGGCCTGCAGAGACGGAGTGTCATGACGACATTCATCAACTCATCGCGCGGGCTGGGGGTTCCCCAAACGCCAGCTTACTCGCCGATTTTATCGGCACACTCCTCCGGGCCCGGGATCCCGACCGCGGCGATATCAAAATTTTGCATCGGACCATACGGGAACTGCGCTATGCGTTCAGCGTGTATACCCGCTATCGGCACATCCGCAAAGTCTCCATCTTCGGTTCCGCCCGCACCCCGCCTGCCACGCCCATTTACAATCTGGCCAGCACCTTTGCCCAGCGCATCGCCGCGGCCGGCTTCATGGTCGTCACTGGCGCCGGGGACGGCATCATGAAAGCCGCGCAGGAAGGCGCTGGACGTGAACACAGCTTTGGTCTCAACATTCTGTTGCCGCTCGAACAGGAAGCCAACGACATCATTCAAAACGATCCGAAGCTGGTGTATCTCAAATATTTTTTCACTCGGAAACTGCTCTTTGTGAAGGAAACAGACGCGTTTGCCTTGTTTCCTGGCGGTTTTGGTACACACGACGAAGCCTTTGAGGCGCTCACGCTCATGCAAACGGGCAAATGCGATCTGATGCCGATCGTATTCCTCGAGACCCCAGGCAGTCGCTTTTGGCAGGATTGGTTGGAATTCGTCAAGCGCCACATGTTGGACCTGGCATTGATCTCACCTCATGATCTTCACCTCTTTACGATTACCACCGATCCAGACGAAGCGGTACACGAAATTACCGCCTTTTACCGCATCTACCACTCCGCACGCTACGTCAATGGACAACTGGTTATCCGGCTGCAACATCCGCTGGCAGACACCGTGCTCACCCAGTTGAACCGGGATTTCCGCGACATCCTGGCCCAGGGCAACATCGTTGCCGGCGGTCCCATCGGCGATGAAGCCGCAGAGGCGCCGGACTTGCCCCGGCTACACCTCTGGTTTGATCGCACGAATTACGGACGGTTGCGACAGATGATCAACGCCATTAATCAGAGCTGAGGCCTAACGGCCCACCTGCTTCCTTGCCGCTCTCACGAGATCAGACATCCAGCTCAATGTGCAGGCGTTTATTGATCCGCCCTTTACTTTTGTAATCCACCACGCGGACGTGGCCAACTTCGCGCGTATTCGCCACGTGCGTACCGCCGTCCGCCTGTAAGTCGAGACCGACAATTTCCACTGTGCGTATCTCGTCAATACCTTCTGGCAGCAAATTGATTTTGGTCCGAATGAGATCGGGAATCTGAAAGGCTTCCGCTCGAGGTAACACCCGAGTACGCACCTCATGGCCAGCCTGTACCTCGGCATTCACCTTCGCTTCGATGTCATGCACCAATTCCTGGCGCAGGATTTCGAACTCAAAATCCATGCGGCCTTTCAACGGATCCATATTGCCGCCCGTCACCTGGGCGCTGTAGTCACGCCAGACGACGCCACATAAGATATGCAGCGCCGTATGCGTTCGCATTAATTGGTAGCGCCGCTCCCAATCCAATCGCCCCACGACCGCCATCCCCGGCGATGGCAGTTCTCCGTCAACCCAATGCCACACGTGTGGCCCTTGACGTTTGACCTTGGTCACCGCTAGCTCATAGGCGCCCACTTCGAGCACACCGACGTCGGGCGGTTGCCCACCACCTCCTGGGTAAAACGCCGTTCGGTCCAGCGCCATGGCGCCTTCGTCAGTATGAACGTCAATCACATGGGCATTAAATTCCCGAACGTAGCTGTCTGCGTGACAGAGTAGGTTTGTCATCCTTGGCCTCCTTCACTCATCGTCATACGGTATCGTCATGCAACGTTGTCAGAACATAGGAAAATAGAAGGTAACAGGATCGCCGAACAGAGAGCAAGTACGTGCAGCATGATGAAAATCCGGTTTCGACAGACGGTCATGGCACGATCCTGGGACACGCCGGCTCAACTCTGTGTTATGCATGCTATAATGACGTGTCTCAGTGGGTGCCTACCGCTCGGTACAGGTCTCAAATAAGGAGAGACGCCATGGCACACAACGATGACATTGTCACCTTGCTACGCCAAGTCGATCTATTCCAAGATGTCGAGACAGCAGCTCTACAGCTGATAGCTCAGCGGACGACGGAAGAGACCTTTTCTAATGGTGATGTGGTGTTTGATGAAGGCGATTTCGGCGATCGCCTGTTTTTGTTGATCTCGGGCACTATGCGCGTCTATGTCGAACGAGACGGCACGATCATTACGTATGCTATCCTTGATGCTGGCCAATGCTTCGGCGAGATCGCGCTCATTGTGGACACGTCCCGGTCGGCCACCGTACGGGCCGAAACCGCGGCGCGCTGTTTGACCCTGACGAAACAGGGTTTTAACGAGCTGCTATCGCAGCATGCGCCGGTTGCGCTGGGACTCTTGAAAAGCCTATGCCAGCGGCTGCGCCAGGCGAATTCCCAGCTGCAGGCATACGCAGCCCTCGGCCCTAAGACCCCATAGGGAGCTGCACGTGGGAGGGAGGATATGCCGCTGCATCGCGTCGCCGTCTACTTGGGGCTCAGCCTCGTGTTGACGGTTCTCAGTAATGCTGCCCGCATGCCAACGATGGCGCAATCCCAGCCGAGCTTGTTTCAGACGCAGGCTGAACGGCAGCAGATCGTGCAGAAACATTTTCAACACGGCGTGGCCCAGGCACGCGCCGGCGCTTTGCAGGTCGCCATTGGGCATTTCAAATATTGTATTGGCCTCGACGCCACCTATCTCGACGCCTATTTCATGCTCGGCCTCGTCTATTACCACCTCGGCTTGAGTTACTTACGCGAAACGGACTATGCCATGAGCAAAGTCCTGGAGCTGCAACCTGCCCATCCCGATGCCCTCGTCTATCGCGGCTTGACGCGCATGCGCCTCGGCGCCTTTGCCGCTGCCGAGCATGACTTCCACATGATTCTGTCCCTCGCCCCCGGAACGCTCCCGGTGCAGCGCGACCTGGCCAGCGCCTACCTACGCCAGGGCAAGCTCGACGAAGCGATCGCCACGTATCGGCACGTCATCGAGCAAAAGCCGGATGATCTGATCGCACGCTGGAATTTGCGGGTGGCTTATGCACAGCAAGGGGGATATCCGGAGGACTTACCGGCACGCTACCGCATGACCCTCTATACCGGCAGGACAGCCCCTTCCCCTGTCACCTTTACCGACGTGGCGCCACAACTCGGCATGGCGGCCTTGAGCCGTGGACGTGGCAGCGCCTGGAGCGACTACGATGGGGATGGGGATGCCGATCTCTTCACCGTGGGCATTAAAGACCCCCATCATCTGTATCGTAACAACGGCAACGGCACGTTTACCGACGTCACGGGCGAGGCTGGCTTGCTCGATCCGCGGGGCGGCTGGGCTTCGCTCTTTTTCGATTATGATGTAGATGGCGACCGCGACCTGTTGGTCACGCGCGATGGCTGGCGCGGGGAAGCCCGGAATAGCCTGTATCGCAATGATGGCGATGGCACGTTCACGGATGTCGCCTGGCAGGCCGGTATCGCTGCAGATACCGACAGCTTTACCGCCACCCTGGGCGATATCGATAACGACGGGGATACGGATATCTATGTGGCCAACGGCGTCTCCCAGGCGGACGGCGCCCCCAATGCGTTATATCGCAACAATGGCGATGGCAGCTTTACCGACATCGCCTCCCAGGCCGGTGTCGCCAATCATGGTCGCTCGATCGGCAGTGCCTTGGGTGATGTCGATAACGACGGCTGGCTCGATCTGGTGGTGATCAACATGGCGGGACCCAACGCGCTCTACCGCAATAATGGCGACGGCAGCTTTATGGATGTGACCACGACAGCCGGCATTGATGCCCCACATGATGGGTTTGTCGGGTTCTTTTTTGATTATGACCACGACGGCTGGCTCGATTTGTTCACCACCGGATGGACCGAAAACATGCAGGAAGTCTTGCAGAGCGCCATCAGTGGCAAGCCGAGCCAAGAACGCAATCGTCTCGCCCTCTACCATAACAATGGCGATGGGACATTTACCGACGTGACGTACCAGGCGGGTCTGGCTCGCACCTATGGCGCCATGGCCGCCCAGTTCGGCGACATCGATAACGATGGCTATCCGGACATCTATCTTGGCAATGGCGCTCCGCCGATGGATACGTATGAACCGAACATTCTCTTGCGGAATACGGGCGATGGCCAATTTGTCGATGTCACCGAGAGCGCCGGCGTCGGCAATCTCGGCAAAGGACATGGCGCCACATTCGCCGATTATGACGGAGATGGCGATGTCGATCTGTACGCCCCGATTGGCGGCGCCATGTTCGGAGATCGCCAGCCCAATAGCTTCTACCGCAACAACGGGTCACCGCACCACTGGCTGCAGCTACGTCTGATCCCGACACAAAGCAATCCGGACGCCATTGGCACACGCATCGCTGTCACCTTGCCACAGGGGGTTCGCCACCATACGATCGCTGGGGGGACAGGCTTCGGTTCGATGAACGACCCGGTCGTGTCGATTGGCCTGGGCGCCGCAACCCAGGTTGAGCACGTCCATATACGCTGGCCAAATGGCGTCCAACAGCGTTTCCAGGACCTGGCTGCCGATCAACGACTCGTGCTGACAGAAGGGGAAACCACCCTTTCCAAAGACGCTAGGTAACGGTTGTAAAGGATTAACCCCCAATGCCGATAAACACCCTGTAGAGACCGCACGATATGTCATTACCTGCTTCACACCGAGGAACACACGTGACCAGAGCCGATCTCCTACAGAAACGACAACAGATCGAACAGGGACAACTTCGGGTGTGGTCACGACACGGCCGAGTTTACCAGCACCAACACCACAAATTTCGCGATCCCCTTTTGTTGCGTGTCTTAAGGCTGCTCGGCTTGCAAGTCCACGGCGAACGGAACGCGCGGCATCCGGTAGTCAAACGGCTCTCATTCACGTTTGACACCCTGCCGGACGCCTTTGACGGCTTCACCATTTTACATTTGACCGATCTGCATGCGGATGGCCAAGCCGGCCTGGCCGACAGTGTGTATGAGAAGGTCCGGGACCTCGAGGTCGATCTCTGCGTCCTCACGGGTGATTACCGCTTTGATACCAAGGGGTCTTGCCAGCAGGTCTATCCCAACATGGAACGGATCCTCTCCGGTGTGCACGCCCGTCATGGTATCGTCGGCGTGCTGGGCAATCATGATTGGTTCGAAATGGTCGCCGAGTTGGAACGGATGGGCGTGCAAATGCTGCTCAATAAATCCCTTGCCATTCGGCATGACACGCAGAGCATCTGGCTGGTTGGCGTGGATGACCCGCATTACTACGGCTGTGCGGATGTGTCCGTGGCCCTCGATAATGTACCGGAAGAGGCATTCAAGATCCTACTCGTGCATACCCCTGAATTGTATACGGATGCGGCCTGGCATGACGTCCAGCTTTATCTCTGTGGCCACACCCATGGGGGACAAATTTGTCTCCCCCTCTTCGGTCCCGTGGTGACCAATGCCAACTGTCCACGCAAATATGCACGTGGGCGGTGGCGCTACCACAATGTACAAGGATATACAAATACCGGGGCCGGCACTTCAGGCGTTACGGTACGATTTTTTTGCCCAGGGGAAATCGGCCTGATTACCCTCCAGCGCACGACGACGAGCGCCACCCCACTTGCGCCCGGTGACATGCAACGAAATTACCTACCCCTACCCTAAGTGCTGCGCACCGCAAATAAGGTCACGATATCGGAAACCATGTAATAGGCGTTTGGCAAATTGTGCCCCATTTTACGTGGGCGGTACGAAGAAACCGTTGTAAAATCGTTGCCGGATTATGCCATACTATCCCTATATGCAATCATCGCTGCCGCTGGCGAGTCGGGCAATAGAAGAAAGAAGGAATCGAGCGTGGAACGAGTGATTTTTCACGATCGTGATCGACACCAAATCGCAGCCCAAGGCACGACTGAAGCCGCCATATGTGCCCAAATCGAGATGTTTGAACGCGGTTTTCCCTTTGCCAAACTGCAGCGCCCCTGCACGATTGGTGATGGCATCACGGTGATTCCGCCTCATGATATCGACCATCTTACAGAGCTGTACAACGCGGCGGCCAATGCCGGTAGCATACAGAAATTCATTCCGGCTTCGGGAGCGGCAAGCCGCATGTTTCAAACGCTGCTAGCCGTTCACAGCCGTTATCCTCACATCGATGTCATGCAACAAAGCACGCCGGATGACGATCTGAAAGCTTTTCGACAATTTGCCGCAGGTATCGAGCAGTTTGCATTTTATGATGATCTCAAGGCCGTCCTCGCGCAACAGGGTCATCAGCTCGCTACCCTCATGGCCCAGGGCCAATGCCAACACGTGTTGGCGGCATTGCTCACGCCGGCGGGGCTCAACTACGCCAATTTGCCCAAAGCCTTATTAAAATTTCATCGCTATGCCGATCATTGCCGCACCCCGCTCGAAGAACACCTAGTCGAAGCGGCAACTTTAGTACGCGATTGGCAACAGATCGCTCGTCTGCACTTGACGGTTTCTCCAGCACACATCGAGGCGATGACCCAGCATCTCCAATGTGTACGGCAGCGCTACGAGCAACATGGCACGCACTACGACATTACGTGGAGCACACAAAAGCCTGGCACCGATACCATCGCCGTCGATCCGGAAAATCAACCCTTTCGTGACCGTCAGGGCAACCTGTTGTTTCGCCCCGGAGGCCATGGCGCTTTGCTCGAAAATCTCAACGATCTGCAAGGCGATGTGCTCGTGATCAAAAATATCGATAATGTCGTCCCTGACCATCTCAAAGAAGATACGTACGTTTCCACCCACCTGCTCGGCGGCTACCTGATTGATTTACAACAGCAGAGCTTTAGCGCCCTGCAACAGCTTGCGGCCCAGCAATGCGACGCTCAAAGCCTCCGTCAGATCGCCACATTGGCACGGGATAAGCTCGCCATAGCGCTTCCAGACGGACTCGAGCAGCGACCTTGGCAGGACCAAGCAGACGTGCTCTACACCGCTCTGAATCGCCCGCTGCGCGTCTGTGGCGTCGTGCCCAACACCGGCGAGCCCGGCGGCGGCCCCTTCTGGGTTGAGCAGCCCGATGGCACGGTCTCTTTGCAAATCATTGAGACCTCCCAGGTCGATACGGCGGAGGGCCAACGGGCCATCTTAGCGTCATCAACGCACTTTCATCCGGCGCATATGGCCTGTGGCGTGCGCGACTACCGTGGGGAACCGTTTGATCTCAGGCACTTCATCGATCCCGAAACCGGCTTCATCTCCCAAAAGTCCTACGAGGGCAGAGCCCTCAAAGCCCTAGAACTCCCCGGGCTCTGGAACGGCGCGATGGCCCACTGGAACACCGTTTTCGTGGAAGTTCCGCTGCGCGCCTTTAATCCCGTCAAGACGGTTCTCGACCTGCTACGTCCGGAGCACCAGCCCGCGTAAGTGGCGGCCATACACGTTGAGCCCTACGAGGCCCGCCACTGCCGAAATGCCGCTTGGAAGCCCGGAGCCATGGTGGCGACATGTTCCGCGACGACGTCCTCCGGACACCAGCGGAGAAAATACGTCGCCGCCATCAGGACGATCGCGACATCATCGACCACACCCAAGACCAGCAGGAGCGTGGCAGGGATGAAATCCACAGGTGATAGGACATACAGGACGGCAAGCGCCAGCATGCCCTTCAGATAGAGTGGAACCCGGACGTCGAGTAGCAAACGCCAGATCAAGCGTAACAGGTTGTGGAGATGGGGCAACCGGCGTACCATCGCCCATAACCTGCCGCCCCGCAAAAACAAATTTTTCCCCGTCTGTGCCATGATGTATCCTACTTCCGCATTCCGCATTCGGTTCTACGTCTGCGGCAGATCGTCCTCGATAAGTCTCTGCCCTCTTGCCGCCAGCTTATACCACGCCTCCGACTGAAAGTCATCTGACACATCAGACCAAATCCGGTATGCTTGGTTATCTAAACCCACCCTCCGAGACCTATCTCATAGGAGATGCATCATGCCAGCTAGGCAACATGATGACATACGTCAGGCCGTTCGGCAGCGCTATAGCGCCATTGCGGAAACCCGAGCGGTAGACGCCTCCGCCCCATCGTGCTGTGGCGATTCGTCCGCTACCGATTTCGAGACGCAGGCTCACACCATGGGCTACTCCGCCGATGAAACCGAAGCGGCGCCGGAAGGCGCCAATCTCGGCTTGGGTTGTGGCAACCCCATGGCCATCGCGTCGCTGCAGGCGGGCGAAACGGTGCTGGATTTAGGCAGTGGCGCGGGATTCGACTGTTTCCTTGCCGCACGCGCGGTGGGCGACACTGGGCATGTGATCGGTGTTGATATGACGCCCGAAATGTTGCACAAAGCCCGAGAAAACGCGTCCAAAAACGGATTTCAGAATGTGGTGTTTCGTCTGGGTGAGATCGAATATCTGCCGGTTGCCGATCAAACCGTGAACGTGATTATCTCGAACTGTGTGATCAATCTCTCACCGGAAAAACCGCAAGTATTCCGTGAAGCCTTTCGCGTCCTGAAGCGTGGCGGCCGTCTGGCCATTTCCGACGTGGTGGCGACAGCGGCCATTCCCGATGACGAGCGAGAAGGAACCTTTTTGGAGGACTATTGCGTCAGAGGCGCCTCTCTGGTCAACGACTTAGAGCAGATGCTCACAGAGGCCGGCTTTGTCAACATCCGTATTCAGCCCAAAGACGAGAGTAAAACCTTCATCCGCGAATGGGCTCCCGAAACCCACATCGAGGCCTACATCGTTTCCGCGACGATTGAAGCGGTGAAGCCATAATATTAGCTTATTCGATATGGGTGCTGAGATCGACGGCCATCGTGGTCCATTTCGGCAAGACGATCGTGACCACATGGTCCTTCAAGACCCAGGTATGAAATTTGTACTGGCCAAAATTTCGGAAATACCCGAGATACCATGAAGCTTCTTGCCCCAGGTCAACCGTTTCCAAGATCGAAAATGGACACATCATGCCACACTTCAATACCTTGGAAAGCGCTTCTTTCGCGGTCCAAACGACGGTACACCGCACCAGTTCGGACAACTGAGGCAGCGCCTCCGTGTTCAACTCCTCAGGCACCATCTGACTTTTCATGGCATCGAGATTGTTGCCGTCCAACCGTTCCACGTCAAGCGCCATCGGGTGGATTTGGGGAAAGGCAAGCGCGCAAGCGAGTTCGCCTGCATGCGTGATACTCACGCCAACCGGCTCAGGCGTGGGAAATTTCACAATGGGCTGCGTAAACACGCCAGGCGCAATCTCGATTTTGGTATACTCAGGCTCACGCAACAGCACGGCGAGCGCCTGCTTCGCGGCGTACCGGCCGAGCAGAAAACTGGTCTTGCGCCGAGGCATAGAGAGCCGCTCATATTGCGCCAATTCATTCGGGTGTAAAACGCGTGTGCAGGTGTGATGCAGGGCTTCGTACGCAGCCGTGTTCGCCCATGCAAACACGGCTTCCGACGTCAGGTTTTTCCGATGCAGCGCCAGTCGTACGGTCTCATGAAACGTCAGGTCTTCCGAGTCAGGCAATGCTCACGCTCCTTTCTATAGTGGTTCGTGTTTCCTTGTGGTTTACAGCCACACACTTGCAAACCCCGGCATAGGCCCTCCTCTATAGAAGAACTGCATCTCCCGAAGACGATGCAGAGGCGTATCGAGAGCATACATCAAGGGATACGTGAGTCCGGACTCATATTCCAGCAACATAATGTCGTCATAGATCGTGATTTCGGTGCATAACATCAGCTGATAGCGACGCTCGATATGTTCGGGCATCGTCACTTTCCCGGCCGGAATCACGTCGATACCGTCCGAACTTTTTCTCATGAGGCGTTCGTGTGTCGCAGCATGCTCGAGTGACAACGTGAAGATCGTTCCGAGCGTCATCCGATCCCGCCTCCTGGAGGCGAGCTTTTCTACAGTGCTCAGTCCTTGCGTATGCCGTGTATGATTGACGTCAAATTCTTTTGATGGATCAATCAAATTGGCCTCGATCGAAATACATGTGGGGATCAAAACGCCACCTGGACAAATCTGCCGGGCAAAATTATGCGTCACAAAGACCTGTCCTTCACCATACAGGGCATGGCGCATATTTTCAGAGACAACCAGGTGAATCCGATCATCTTTTGGGTGCGTGTAGTGCACGGCATCACAGCATATATATTGATTGATAAAATCCTGCCATCCAAGACCTGTAACGATCCGTTCGACGGCATTCAAAGAGACCTCGTGAATGTCAATCAACGAGAGCTTGATGTCATCAGGCGACAATAATAGAGTTGTTCCTCAATAGCATAAGATCAGGTTCCCTAGCCCAGCCCAGATGCCCACCGAATCATCCTCA
>CBCXVS010000198.1:0-15075 GCA_965178525.1 uncultured bacterium
TAAATGGACTTTTGAATTGGGCTGACCTGTTGATCTACTTAACCCTCCGCCTATTCTGCCAGGGGAACTTCGGTCTAGCGTCCGGGGCTACCGGGAAAACCAATTGGTGCGGGACAATGCGCTGATTGTCTCGCTAGAAACCCGTTGGCCGCTGCTACGCGATCAACTCTGGGCCGATTTTGTGCACATCGCGCCGTTTGTAGATTATGGCAGAGGGTGGAACGTGGATCTTCCAACCCCAGACCCCACCACACTGGTAAGCATCGGCGTGGGGCTGCGGTGGGCCGTCATGCTGACCTCGCCTTTGCCCCTTCGGGTCCAGCTCGAGGTTTACTGGGGTTACGCCTTGAAGGATGTTGACACCGCGGGCGGGGATCTTCAAGACCAAGGTCTACACTTACAGTTTGTCCTGACCGGATTTTAAGTGCCGAAACAAAACGAAATTTATATGTTTCCCCTGGAGAAATGTATCAAGGTGATGTTGTCCAGGTACCTGAGTTTTCCGTTCAATGCTCTGAGCTAAGAACGACGCGGGTTTCCTCCTGATGCCTCATGAAAGCCCATACAATTCAAGGGGTTCGCAGTCCACGCTGGACCCATCAGGCTTTAAGTTGAATATCATCTCGTCCATTGAGACGCGCCCTTTGTATAAAACTCGGCTCGTGTCATGCAAGATGAAACTCGCGATCAAGCGCAACACCAAGTGCCCATAATACGCGTTTTCATGGCGAACCTGGCACGCATCGGTGGCCAAAAGCGACTTGAGGGTGCGAAAGACCTGTTCAATCAAAGTACGGCGCGACCACAGCCGGAGTCAATGCGTCGAAGGAATCCGCCGTTCAAGCGTCATCAAGTAGAACCGGTCCTCACCCGGTTTGTCGACCGCCATTAGGGTCACCTCACCCTAGGTGGCGCTACAAGCCTGCAAGCGAGCATAACGGCAGCCCGCTGCATCCAGACTCTGACGCCAAGGCAACGAACCGTCTCGGAGTAAATCGTTTCCCTTGATCTTACGGCCATCCGGTAGCGTGAAGGCATAAGACGACTGACCTTGGACGAGCAGAACGCCCGGATGTGGATCGCGAACATGGCGCATCCGCTTGGAATCGCTCAACCAACTATCGGCCACCGCCAGCGGCCTCGGCAAGCGCAGCCCCCGTCGGGCCAAGACTTGCAGGCTCTCATCCCGCATCCCCTGAGTCCACTTGAGTTGGGTCTGACCACGAGCCCCAGGTCCTTGGGGATCAGGCCGTCTGCGGGCAAAATCGACGGGTACGATCAGGTTGCCATCGCCAATGACGACGAGGAGCAGGACCCCCTCAATGCCACTGACCACCCGTTTATGCTGGCCCCTAGACCAGCGGCCACCCAGTCAACGTCTTGGCCGTATGTGCGAAAGACCGAGTCATCCCCTACCCAGCTCCATGGCCAGGGGCTTTGGGTGGCGGCACGCCTGGACTCGGCGTGGCGCCATAGAGGGACGAGGATATCGTGGCCGAGCTGGCGCAGGCGCTTGAGCCCGGAGCGTTTGGGTAGAGCACCCAGAAGACGAGAGGGCAGATTCTTATCCCATCCGCGCACTCCGGTGAGTTCATAAGCGCTCGTGCAGCCAAAGAGAGTGGGACACATGAGGCCAAAGACTTTGCTCAGAAGCTTCTTTTGGGCTTTCAAGCGCCCTTCGATCTCGACCACGAGATGGTCGGGCAAACCCAAATCGTGCAGGGCTTGATGCAGGGCGTCGAGATGGCGCTGGGCATCTTGGTGCTGGCGTAAGTGACGGGTTTGGGCATGGAGACGTTGGCGACATTTCACTTTGGCTTGTTTTTTAGCGTATCTTTTGGGTAAGGCCAGGGTGGGGTCCTCCGTATCGGGTGATTGTGATACGAAGATCGACCCACTCCATGGCCCATATGAGAATCGAAGGGCAGCAGGCTTATAGCGCCAACGTAGGGCCCTCTAAACAGTTGAATCCGAAGCGCTTTCATGAGGTCTTAGCCGTTAACCCGCATTATTTCTGGGCGGTAAGAGAAAACGGAAAACTCAGGATATACCGGCCAAACGATTGCAAATAAATTCATTGACCAAATCAATCTGATCAGGACAAAGGCATCCACAACCAAGCAGGGTCGGGATTTTACGGCCTCGTGGATGGACACAAAGCCAGAAATGCATGTTCCTGCGGGTAGTGCAGTCCTACAGTCTATCTTACAAAATATCAAAACGTATTTTGGAGGCGATACGATGTTTATCATTGGCGAAGTGACACAGCGCGACAAGAAGTTGTATGTCACGACTCACTGTACAGAACAAAAAATTCGTCAGATGTCCCAACCCCTTTAAATTCAAAGTGTTGGGCAAAATCGCTAGGATTTCATAAATCCAATAAAATCAATCACTTAAGATTTTTTGTCCTGTACAGTGATGCAGGCTTACAACTACTTGAGTCTGGCCTACAACAACTGGGGCCAGCTCTTAGCAGACCAAGGCAAGCACAAGAAAGCGATAACAAAATATCAGGAGGCGGCGGACTTGGCTCCCCAAGATGTGTTGGTCTATTTTAATTGGGGCAATGCCTTGGTAAGTGAAAAGAACTACGTCGAAGCAGTGACCAAATACGAGAAGATTATCGAGTTAGATCCAAACGATGTTCGTTCCCATTTCAGTTTGGGATACGCTTTGTCTCACAAGAAAGAGCCATATCATGAAAGAGCAATCACTGCGTATAAGAAATGCATTGATCTTGATCCTGAGAATGAATATTTAGATTTGGCTAAAAATGCAATCAAAGAATTGCAAAAAGACCGCAAATGACTTAGATTGTCACGGGAACAACACGGTATGAACGGATGGCCAGAGCCGTGAAAGAAGGGATGACAAGCCTGATGAGCTGCCAGTGCGGGCTCTGGAGAAGGTCGAAACCCATGATCGTATGCTCCGGAATGTTCCTCTGTCTCATCGTGCTCACGCTGACTTCCCCGCCTGTGCTCGCGGCCCCTTCTGCGGTCTCACTAGACGCCCGAGCCGAGCGGTACATGACCGAGGGCTTACGATTCTTCCAGCACGGAGACTTCGAAAAGGCGGTGCGCAGTTGGCGGCAGGCGGCGCGCCTCTACGATCACGAGACACAGCCCAGGGCGCACAGTGACGTACTCGTCCACCTGTCGCGGGCGTATCAAGCCCTGGGCCAGCACCAGCGGACGTTGCAGAGCCTCTCCACAGCAGTGGCATTGGCCGAGCAAGCGGGGGATCGGACGCACTTCGCCGCCGTCCTGGGGAGCCTCGGCAATGCCTTCCTGCTGATCGGCTCGGCAGAGGCCGCCGCGCCCTTTCTGCGCCAAGGCCGGCAGCTGGCGCAAGAGATGCACGACACCGGTCTGGAGGCGATCATCCTCAACAATCTCGGGAATCTCTTTGCCTTCCAGGACAAGTACCCGGACGCCATACGCGCCTATAACAAGAGTTGGGCGCTTGCCAAGCAAACGGGGAACCCTGCCTTGGCGGCCCGCGCCCTCACCAATGCCGCACGGGCAGCGATCCAACAGGGCCAGCAGGAGGCGGCGAAAGAACGCCTCGACATGGCGGCAAAGCAGCTACGGCACGTCGAGCCTTCCCATGACAAGACCTACAGTTTGATCAGTCTCGGCCGGGCCGCTAACGACTTGTGCCGGCATCTGCCTGAGGCCCATGACCGCCTGATACTGAAGGCCGCGGCAGCCTTCAAGGAAGCTGCCGGCGATGCCAAGCGCCTCGGCGATAGACGTGCTGAGTCGTACGCTTGGGGATATCTCGGCGCTCTCTACGAACAGGCCGGGCGCTATCAGGAAGCCCTGGAACTGACGCGCCAGGCGGTTTTTGCCGCGCAACAACGGCACATCCCCGAATCGCTCTACCGCTGGCAATGGCAAACGGGACGTCTATTCAAGGCGCTGGGGCGCCTCGATGAGGCCATTCAGGCCTACAAACGTGCGGTGCATACCGTGCAGTCTTTACGAGAAGAGGCCGCGCATGGGAGTGGCCAGAGCCGTTTCGCCGGCCGTGGGACGGTGGAGCCGGTTTACTTTGAACTGGTAGATTTACTGTTGCAGCGGGCGGCGTTATCGACATCGGATCTCATTGAAGCGCGCAATATGGTCGAATTACTCAAAGCCGTCGAGTTACAGGACTATTTCCAAGATGAGTGTGTCGATGCCGCCCGTAGCGAACACATCAACCTGGATATCGTATCCAAACAGGCGAGGGCTGCGGTCATCTATCCGATTCTCCTGCCCGATCGCACCGAACTTCTCGTTGACTTACCCACCGGCTTGAAGCGTGTGACCGTGCCGGTTGACACGAACAGGCTCAAGCACGAGGTCCTGGAATTTCGCCGCAAACTGGTGAAACAGGCCACGCACGAATATGGGCCACATGCCCAAAACCTTTACAACTGGTTGATTCGTCTCTTAGAAGCCGACTTGGCATCCGTCTCTGCAGACATCGATACCTTGGTCTTCGTGCCGGACGGCTCTCTGCGGACGATTCCCATGGCCGCTCTACACGATGGCGAGCAGTTCTTGATCAGCAAATACGCCCTGGCGATCACCCCTGGGCTGACCCTGACGCAACCGCGTCCCCTGCCCCGAGACGATGTCAAGCTCCTGGCCCTGGGCTTATCGTCGGATGTGTAAAATTTCCCGTCTTTGCCACATGTCTCCAAAGAGATTGCATCCATCATGGCGCTCTATGATGACAGCAAGACACTCCTGGATAAGCAATTTCGCCTCCCCAGTGTGACAAAGGAGTTGGAAACGCAGCCTTTCACCATCGTGCATATCGCGTCACACGCGCAATTTCGGGCAAATGTCGAGGAATCGTTTTTGCTCACGTACGATGACAAGTTGACCCTGAATGAGTTGCAGCGGATCATCGGACGCTTTCGCTTCCGCGACGAGCCGCTCGAACTCCTGACGCTGAGCGCTTGCCAGACGGCCGCGGGTGATGACCGGGCGGCTCTGGGTCTGGGGGGGTTGCCATTAAGGCCGGGGCCCGCAGCGCGCTCGCCACGCTATGGAATATTAACGATGAGGCGTCGGCAGAACTGGTCATCGAATTCTATTAGCAACTCAAAAAAGAGGCGACCTCTCGTGCCACGGCTTTGCAGCAGGCACAATTGCGGCTGCTCAAGGACCTGAGATATGACCACCCGTTCTACTGGGTGCCGTTTTTGCTCATTAATAACTGGCAATGAACTGACCGTAGACACCATGCACGCCGTACGTCAACTCATGCACTCACCGCTCGCTGTCAGCGTCTTGCTCTGTGGGCTGGTGTGGCTCGGTATCATCGGGCTGCGTAGCGCGGGGGCTCTCGTCTCCCTGGAGCTTGAGGCCTACGACGGGCTCCTCAGAACACGCCTGGGCGTGCCGGTGCCCGACGCTCGCATTGTGCTCATTACCATTGCGGATCGTGATATCGACAAGCTGGGGCAATGGCCCATGTCGGATCAGACGTTGGCACAAGTGCTGGCGATGCTGTCACAAGAACAGCCGCAGGCCATCGGTCTGGATCTGTACCGGGATGTCCCCGTTCCCCCGGGACGTGAGGCATTTGAAGCCGTCTTGACCGACAATCCGCACATTGTCGCCATCATGAATTTCGGTGCGGACGGAGCGGACGGAATCCCGCCGCCGTCCGTACTTAGCGATACGGAACAGGTCGGCTTCAACGATGTCGTGATTGACCGCGACGGCCTCGTCCGCCGCGGTCTGCTCTTTCTCGACGATGGCGAGAATGTCTTTTACGCTTTCGCCCTACGCCTGGCGCTCCTGTATTTGCAGCAGGAGGGTATGGCGCCCGAAGCGGACCCGGCAAACCCCAGCAATATCCGACTGGGGAAATCGACCATACGCCCATTCAAACCATACGACGGCGGCTATGTGGCGGCCGATGCTCAAGGCTATCAATTTTTGCTCGATTTTCTAGGCGCCCCGCAACCCTTCCCGTCCTTTTCTCTCACCTCCCTACTGGCTGGAGAGGTCCCTCCAGAGGCCATCAGGAATAAAATTATTCTCCTGGGAGTCACGGTGACGGAAGGCGTCAAAGATTTCTTTTTTACCCCCTATAGGCATGGCCCCCATGCGGATCAACGTATGGCGGGGATCACCCTACATGCCCATGCCGTCAGCCAATTGCTCCGCGCTGCACTTACAGGAAACGGCGCCATTGTCAGCTTGAGCCACTGGCAAGAAGCGTTATAGATGTTGCTATGGGGCCTCACGGGGGGCCTAGTCGGCTTTTGCACGCGCTCGCTCTGGCGTTTTGTACTGTATAGCATTTGTGGCTTGCTTCTCCTCGGGCTTCTCGTGTATAGCGCCTTTCTACTGGGTTGGTGGCTCCCTGTTGTTCCTTCGGCTCTCATTTGGCTCTTAGCTGCAACACTGGTCACGGTCTATGTGTCAAACCAACAGGGGGCACAGCACGCGCTTTTGACGCAACTAGTCTCGTGGTACGTCTCTCCCGAAGTGGGGGAGATGGTTTGGCGGCGTCGGGAGCACGTTCTACAGCATGGCCGGTTCTATCCGCAGAGGTCGGTTGCCAGTGTACTGGTAGCGGAGATGGTCGGCGTGGCCCCGGAAGCGGAAAAAGTTTCGCCCCAGGCCGTCCTGGAGTGGATGAATGAATACATTGCCGTCATCGTGCAGCAGATTGTTGAGCACGGCGGGGTGGTCAATATGTCGATCGGCGACTCGGTGTTAACCATTTTTGGCGCCCCTCTCGTGCGCCGTTCTGCGGCGGAGATGCCTCAGGATGCCGTACGCGCGGTGCAATGCGCCCTCGCCATGAAGCGGGCGCTCAAACCGCACAATCAACACCGGCGAGAACACGGCTTACCAACCACCGGGTTATGCGTCGGGATTTGTACGGGGACTTTGGTTGCCGGAAGCCTGGAAAGTTTCCAACGTCCGGCGTATACCGTGATGGGAGATATCGTCCATAGGGCACGACAGCTTGCACATTTAACCTCTCCGGCTCTGACGTCTGATCCGGACAACGATCGGGATCATATCCTGGTCGATGAGTCCACCGCACGGCATCTAGATCACCAATTCCACCTGCAACGCGTTGAAGAGGTGAGGCTCAAAGGTCAGGCCAGCAACGTCACGATCTACGTTGTGGGCTCAGAAGACCAAAGCTCAGAGCAGCAACCATAACGGTCGAGATCATCGGGTGCTGTGATGCGGGTCACCGGGTTGGCGTCATTCTGGTCACAGCATACTCGGTTGACCACTGGGTAAAGTCAGCAAGGGTTCGGTATCAACGCCCCATGTGGCCCACATTTCCTGGGAGAGGCGTCAGGGGAGCTTCAGGAGAAACGAACAGCATGAAAGCCATCAACAGGGCCTGGCGGATTGTCGTGGTAGGACTCGGTGTCGCGGCCTTGTCATCCCCAATGACATGGGACGGCCCCTCGAACACGTTCATGACACCCCGTGTCGAAGCGCAAACCAAACTGCCGTTGTTCAAACCTCCGCTGCGGGGCGCGCCCGCAAGACGCATGGGCGCTGGCACCCGCAGTGATGGAGATACCACACACGCTCTGTTTGCCCTCGTACCCAAACGTGTTGAAGGCCTGACCCTGCAAAACCAGCCGTCTTTATATTGGTATCTATCAAGAGATACCATGACGCACCCGGTGGAAGTGACGCTGACCCAAGGGAAGGGGATCACATCCGCTATTGTCACAGAATTCCAACTCGATCCGCCCTTGCAAGCCGGCATACATCGCATTCGGCTCGATCAGCGCAACGTCAGCCTTGAACCCGGCAAGCGCTATCAGTGGACCGTGGCCCTGATCCGTGATCCCAACGACCGCTCACAGGATGTCGTGTCCGGCGGCATCATTAAACGTGTCGAACCCGGCGACCTCGAAGCGGCCGAGCGCGAACAGCTCAAACGCCTGTCACGGCAACAGGACCAGAAGGAGAAGCTTCATATTTACCTGAGCGCAGGCATCTGGTACGACGGCGTGTCCGTCCTCTCCGATCTCATTGACGCCTCCCCACAGGATACCCATCTGCGGGAACTGCGCGCCTCGCTCTGTGAACAGAAGGAGATCAACTTGATGACGGTTGCGTCCTATGACAGACAGCATCAATGAAAGCGCCCGGCGTTCGTGCTGCTGCGCCATGTACCGTCATATGCCCTGGGGGACATTCGGATGCCCATAAGTGCCCGAACCGAACTAAATTCATATTTTTCCTCTGGAAAAACGACGTAGCTCATGAGGTCCAGGAACTGACATCATCTCGGTCTACGGCATGAGCACATTTCGGAACAATTCCGAGACCTCGGCCGGCTTCGAGATGAGCCCGTTTTTCAGGGCAAAATCCGCAAAGATTTGCCACTTCTGCGCCGACTGCTGCTGTGTCGTGGCAAACACCGGTAACGTGGCCCGAAACGCGCGGGAATCCAGTTCCTTGCGCACATCGGGATTGGCCTTCAAGTAGGCGGCAAGGGCGTCATCGGGATTGGCCTTGGTGAATTGGATAGCCTGCTCAATGGCGGTGATGAAACGCTTGACCGTCGCCGGAGATGTTTGCAAGAACGTATCATGCGTGATCACCACCAATTCATAAAAATCCGGCACCCCGTGCTTCTCCAGGGGAAAATACCCGGCCTCCTGTCCTTCCAGAGCCAGCTCATTGATCTCGTAATTCCAATACGCGCCGATCACCGCATCAACCCGGCCCGACAACAAGGCCGGGGTAATGTTAAAGCCAATGTTGATCAGCTCGTAGTCCCCCTTCTTCATGCCGGCCTTCTGGGCGATGGTCTCAAACAGAATGACATCCAATGGGGCAACGGCATACCCAATCGTTTTGCCTTTGAGGTCGCCAGGCGTTTTGATCCCTGATTTTTTCAGAAAGCTAATCGTATTGAGGGGATGTTCCACCAGGACGCCGACCGCTTTGACGGGCAGGCCTTGCGAACGCGCAATCGTGACACTCGGTTGGTAATTCACGGCAAACGGGAATTTGCCAGCCGCAACCAGTTTCAACGGATCGTTCGGATCCGATGGCGACAGCAATTCGACCGCTAAGCCGTGTTGGGTAAAGATGCCCTTTTGTTGCGCCACATAGATCGGCACATGATCGGCATTCGGAAACCAATCCAGCATCATCGTCACCTTTTGCAGCTTGGCGTCTTGCGCCTGTACGCCAGAGCCCATCAGAAGAATGAAGACCACGAGTAAGACGATCCGAGACGTCGGTTGTTTCATGTTGCCACTCCTCGATTACCATTCGCGTTCCGCCACTTGCCGCCAGGGCGTGGCCCAGATTTCGACCAGGGTCATAAGTCCAAACAAGCCCAGCCCCATGAGCGTTAGACAAAAGATCGCCGCAAACACCAATGAGATTTGCAGCTGCGAATTGGCGTCCAACATCAACCGGCCAAGTCCGGCTTTGGAGCCCACCCATTCGCCAATGACCGCGCCAATGGTGGAGATGGATATGCCGATTTTGGCGCCGGAGAGGATAAAGGGAAGCGCCGCCGGAAACTGCACCTTGCACAAAAGCTGCCAGCGGCTCGCCTGCATCACCCGCAACAGGTTGACAATGTCACGATCGGCTGATTTCAAGCCATCTAGCGTGTTGAGGACGATGGGAAAAAACACGATGACGGCGGCCATCACGACTTTCGACGGAATGCCGTATCCGAGCCACAGCACCAGGAGCGGCGCAATGGCAAATACCGGCACGGTTTGCGAGCCGATAACATACGGATACAACGCTCTTTCCAGCATCGGCAGCTCAAACATGCACACGGCAAGCAGAATCCCCGTCCCGGCTGCCAACCCGAAGCCAAGCAACATTTCTTGCAGCGTCACAGCCGCATGGCGGACCAACGTCGCCCGTTTTTGCACCACGGTCACCGCGACCGCTGACGGTGCCGGCAGGATGTAGTGCGGCACAGCATAAACATGCACCGCGGTTTCCCACACGCCAAGGCCGCTCAATAAGAGCACGAGCGGCACCAGTAACCGCATGATCATAGGGCTACTCAAACACCTGCGGCATCTCGGCTTGCAAGGTTTGCAGCAGGCTGTGCTTGAGTTGTATCAGCGCCCTATCGGTGATGGCGCGGGGACGGGGCAATGGCACGACAATCGCGTTTTTGACCACGGCAGGGCGGGCGGTCAAGATATAAATCCGATCCGAAAACAGGAGCGCCTCTTCCACATCGTGGGTAATGAGGACAATCGTGTGCCGCCACTGCTGCCAGAGGGCGAGGAGGATGGCTTGCATGACGGAACGGGTCATCGCATCCAACGCCCCAAAGGGCTCATCCAAAAGTAGGATCTGCTTTTTCAACATCAAGGTGCGTACCAAGGCGGCACGCTGGCGCATCCCGCCGGATAATTGTGCCGGATAGCTGTGGGCAAACGCTTTGAGACCAAGCTGATCCAGCAACTGCATGGCTTCGCGGCGCGCCACGGCCCGTAAGCGTCCCTCGATTTCCGGACCCAGCAAGACGTTACCAAGAACCGTCCGCCATGGCAAGAGCAGATCCTTCTGCTGCATATAAGCGACGTCGCCACGGTTGCCAACCGTCAGCGCGCCATCGAGATAGACGTCGCCGCGATCCGGTTGCAGCAATCCAGTGATGAGGTTAAAGAGGGTGCTTTTGCCACAGCCGGAGGGCCCAAGTACAGAGATAAATTCGCCGGACGCGGCTTCCAGGTCGATGCCCTCGAGCACAGGGAGGGTCGTTGCACCGCGGCGAAATGATTTGGTGAGGTGGCGGACCTGCAATTTCATATGGCGATCAAACTTCTTTTTAGCTCATCGCTCATCGCTCATCGCTCACAGCGCTTCATGTGCGCGGCCGCACGATAATCTCGATGCGCCGATTCTCGCTCCGCCCTTGTCGGGTGTCATTCGAGGCCAGCGGGCGATACGGACCGTGGCCTTGCGCCAGCAGACGCTCAGGCGCCACCCCGAGCCGCTCCATGCAGTGGACCACAGACGCAGCGCGGGCGGTCGACAGCGCCCAGTTGCTTGTCCACCGGCGACGCAGTTTTGCATTCAAAGGCAGGCTATCGGTATGGCCTTCGACATAGATATCATAGGCCGGCAACGCTTGTAGCACCTTACTGATCTTCTTCAACACCACCTGTCCCTTGCGCCGTACGGCGGCATGGCCTTGGTTAAACACCGCTTTGCCGGTCATCCGGATCCTCACATGATCCCCATTTTGCTGCATGGTCACAGCCCCCTCCTGCAGCTCCTGCTGGAGATGTTCGACGAATTGCTCGTACACACGCCGCAATTGCGTCATTTTCTGTAGACGCGATGCCATATCGGCTTGTAGACGCGTGTTGGCCGCTTCATCTTTAACCTTGAGTTGCCGCTGCGCGGCGGTGAGCTCGGCATCTGCGGTCTGGTAGCGCTCCTGCCACTGCACGCGCTGCACTTGCGCCTCTTGCAGCTCCCGCTGTGTCTGCTCGAGCTGCTGCCGGGTCTCCTGCAACGCCTGCCGTGCGGTGGCCAAGGTCGCCTCGACGGACTGTAGGTCCTGCTGCTTCGCTCCCAGGGCCGCCCGCTGCTGCTCTGCCATCTCGGCCAGGGCCGCCTGGTGCCGATCCGACGCCTCGGCCAGGGCCGCTTGGGCCTCCGTCGCGCACTGTTGCAGACGTTTCTGCGTCTGCTCAAGCGCCTGCTGCGCCGTCTGCCGTTCCTGTTGCGCCGCCGTTAAATCCGTCTGCAGCGATTGCTTTTCCTGCTGCTGCGTTTCCAGCGCTTGCCGGCGCCGCTCCGCCGCCTCGGCTTGGGCCGCTTGGGTCTCGGTTTTGCACTGCTGCAGTTGTTCCTGCACGGTCACGAGCATCTCGGCCGTACTTTGGTGACGTTCTTGCCACTGCGCCTGCTGTGTCTGCGTCTCCTGCAGTTGCTGTTGTACCTCGCGGAGTGATTGCTGCGCTTGCCGCTCGCTTTGGCGGATTGTAGCGAGAGCGCTCTGGCTCTGCTGCTGTGCCGTTTCCAATTGCTTGACGCTATCTAAAAGACTCCGTATCGAGGCTTCCAACCGTTCATTCGTCTGCGTCAGTCGCTTTATTTCTAACGCCTTCGCATCCTCCTTTGGCGGCTCCGCACCCTGTGGCGCCGGATCGGCTTGTTGCTGGGCAACCTGTGCCGTCGCCAAGGACATGTGAGAGCGTTCATCCCCCCCTCTGCTGGTCAACCCCTGTATCACAAGGGTTAGACAAAATACTGCAGCTACCAAACCAATCACGATCCATCGCGTTCTCATTCCTCTCCCCTCTTCTCTCGCCTTGTCATGCATCTCTGTGAGTTCTTCGGAGTCCGGCACGCCACACGGCGATCGAGGCATACTTTACCACAATCTAACGATCGATATACACTATGTAACGGCTAATCCGGAGTTGCGGGGCCAAGACTGGCGTCAATGGGATTATGGCTCCTACATAGAATGCCGCTAAGTGAGAGGAACGGATCGAAAATAGAGAGGATTTTTGTTAGCGCTTGAGGTATCAGGACATGTGTCGGGCGGGATCCATACGTTGGTGAAGAACACGGACGATCAAAAGGTGGTCGTCACGAACTTCGTAGTATATGACATGACTTCTATGGCTATAGCTGCGCAAGCCTGGGGCAACCTCCGGTCGCGTACGCCCGATCTCCGGATTTTCCGCAATCAGCTCGAAGCATCCGCGCAAGG
This sequence comes from uncultured bacterium, assembly GCA_965178525.1. Classification (GTDB taxonomy): domain Bacteria; phylum Tectomicrobia; class Entotheonellia; order Entotheonellales; family Entotheonellaceae; genus CBCXVS01. Next base: position 12,721 of record CBCXVS010000198.1, read on the forward strand.
AAAGATAATAGTCCTCCGCCTGGGTTGGTCCAAAAGTGACGAGCGTATAGTCAAGAATATTGTCTATATCACGCTCTGCCTCTATCGATAATTCAATCTGCATCGCTGTGGCGCGCCTTTACATCGGCCCAGATATCATCAAGTGTCCGGTCGCTCAGGCCAGAATTGCGCCCTTCGTCGATTGCCACCCGGAGCTGTTGCAGTTTGGTCTGATAGTCCTGGTCATGGCGGATCAGGTTACGCACATAATCGCTTGCATTGGCGTACTTGCCGCTACTAATTTGAGATTCAACCCAAGCTTTCATCTGTTCCGATAGTGAAACGTTCATAGTTGCCATGGCTATACCTCCTTTTTGCATCATGGCATACTTTAGCAATGTTTGTCAATCTGCTTGCGTCTGCGGACATGACGCGCTACCCTCGTCATATTGTGAGCGCTCCTGAGATGGCTCAGCCCGGTCTGCTGGTCTGTCTTCCGTATCATCGTGCAAAGGAGGTACGACATGATCACCACATTCGATAGCTCGTTCGCCGGACATGTCGACATGGACAATGTCGGCTATGGCGGCACCCCGGTCAACGACCGCTGGTTTCCCAACTCACACCTCGTCACGGTCTTTTCAAAATCCGAGGCCATCGCCACCACTATGGACCGCCTGGGCTTCAATACCTTCTGGATGGCGGAACATCACTTTCAACCCGAAGGGTATGAATGCATTCCGAACGTGTTGCTGCTGCCGTTGCATCTGGCTCACCTGACGGAGCGCCTGCGTTTTGGCTGTGGCTTCAACATCACGCCGATGTGGCACCCCTTGCGGCTGGCCGAGGATTTTGCCACGGTCGATATTCTCACCGGCGGGCGTGTGATCTTCGGTGTCGGACGCGGCTACCACACTCGGGAAGTCGAGACCTTTGGGGCGCCTTTGCTCGATCAGCCGGCCAACCGGGAACTCTTTGAAGAGCAAGTCGAAATCGTTCTCAAATCCCTGCGCGAAGAGAAATTCTCGCACCATGGCAAGCATTATGACCTGCCACCGGATGTGCCCTACCGTGGCTATCAGCTCAAGGACATTTCGGTGGTGCCGCGGCCGCTGCATCCCTTCGAGTGCTGGCAGCCGATTCAGAGTGCCTCCCAGCGCGCCTTGGACTTCATGGCCAAGCACGGCATCAAGGGAACGATCGGTGGCGGATCAGCTGAAGGCGGCACCGTCCATAGCGTTGTCATGGCCTGGCAAGAGGCGCAGGCGCGCCTGGGTCGTGAGACCGAGTTGGGTACCGACTTGTCGTTCGGCTATCAATTCCATATCGCCGATTCCCGCGAACAGGGCATCAAAGAAGCGGGCAAGCTGTACGAAGAAAATCTGAAGATCTTTGGGCCTTTGCGGCTCGTCCGGGCGCTGACGGACCAGCAAATTGAGGACATGGCGGACCCCAAAAAGGCGCCAACGGCAGGGCTGCCCACGATTGAAATGGCGATTGAGGCGGGTGGCTTTCTCTGTGGCACACCCGAGCAGATTATTGAGCAGCTCAAGGCCGTCGAAGATCGCTATCCGGGTCTCGAACGCGTCACCGTCACGCAGCCGGTTGGCACGCCGCAGTCGGTCATCCTGGAACAATTGGAACGGTTTGCCACCGACGTGATGCCGGCGTTTCAGGGACAGATCGCCGACCCGGCCCTGGCAGACTAAGAAGCCGAACCGCATCGATGGCCCCCAAGTATCTCCTGCAACGCCCCCCTTGCATCAAGGGGGGACCACAAAATCCCCATCGAAAAACCACGAAATCACCTTTCTCATGATCGAATGTCTTACACTCCTATAAGAAAACCGCTGCATCCTGCGGATGCGAGACGGCGTGTGTATGGCTTTTACTAGGCGTTTAAGGCCGCTATGACGACGGCCGATAAAGACCCGAGCTGGAAACCATGCGTTGACATAGCGAGAAAGCGATATGCAAAGCAACCAACCATTGCGTGATGTTGAGTACCCTGAGGTGACGGAGTCGCATTCCGACCTCATCTACGACGGTCTGCGCGTGCGGCTGAAGCCGACGCCGTTCTGGCTCCGGGCTTTGGCCCTGGCTGTTGACTACGGTATTCTCTCGATTGTCACGTCGGTCGTCGCGACGGTCGCCGTCTTCGTCCTGTTCGGTGGTGTGCTATCCCTCGAATACATCATAGAGGAATTCGACTTTGCAAGATTCAATGCGGGTATGATTCTGCTATTGGCACTCTTTCTACTCGTGTTCCTGGGCTTAATGCTGCTTACCCACGGGTATTTCATCTACTTTGAATATAAGAAAAATGGTCAAACGCCGGGGAAAAAGCTCTTTGGCCTCAAAGTCGTGACGGTAGAC
>CBCXVS010000199.1:0-14876 GCA_965178525.1 uncultured bacterium
GGGACGAACGGTGTACAGACCGGTTGCACATGCCTATCGACAACTTCACAACTGTTCCTAAGGACAAGGAAGGCACACATGGTCCACCTATCGCACAGTGATCTCACGGGCAAGGCACAGACCGTGCAAAGGATTCAATCTCTAGTGAGGGGTTTCAGTGATGACTGAAATGGAAGAACTCGCATCCCGTATACGTCATCTATCGCAAGAGGATTTCTTGAAGTTCCGCGACTGGTTCTATCAATTGGAGAATGAGCGTTGGGACGAACAAATTCAAGCGGACTTCAAAGCGGGGAAGTTTGATAAACTGATTGAGAAGGCGCGGCGAGAGTTTGCCGAGGGCAAGGCTGCTGAGCTGTGAAGCATTACACCTCATCGGATTTTTAGGTTTTGTATTGGCAACTTCCTACGGAGATTCGCGAGCGCACGCTTTTTGGCCATTCCCGGCCTCATCTCCTGTGGGCCGCCGCTCAGGCCCCTGTCAACGGGAAGACATGCGTTACGGATCATGACACGGCGGTCTCCCGCACCGCCTTCTGGAGCACCTGCCGCGCCAACGCCATGTCAACATCCGACAGCGCGAGGTTTACAAGCGTGTGGATAGCGAGGTCACATCATCATTCAAGACCTGACCCTCCTTTCCCATGGTGCTAGATCGAATCCGGTATCCGAGGAATCAGTTTCTCGAGCAGTGGGTTCCAATAGCTCCAATTGTGTAAAATCAATCGGGTCAGAGCCAATTGATTCCTGTCCAGTATGACACCCTAGGAGATCAGCGATGTTAATGAAATATATACGGACTGCCTTACGCCACGCAAAATATGAAATATTGGCTGACGACGGCTCATTCTATGGGGAGATTCCAGTGTGTAACGGAGTATACGCCAATGCCACGACCCTTGAAGAATGCCGTGAGCAATTAGAAGAAGTGCTAGAGGAGTGGATCTTATTCCGCGTTTACAAAAATCTCTCGTTACCTGTGGTTGACGGAATTGAGCTGACGATAAAGGAAGTCGCTTAATGCCTCGATTTGGGCCAATCAAGCGACAGGACTTGGTTCGCTATTTGCGGCTTGTGGGATTTGAAGGGCCATATTCGGGTGGGAGACATCAGTTTATGCTCAAGGCGGACACGACCATCTGGATACCCAATCCCCATCAAGGAGATATCGGCAGAGATCGCCTCGCGAGGATCCTACGCCAAGCCCGCATCAGCCGAGATGAATGGGAAGCTCTGTAATGGCTTTTACAACACCTAACAATCCGCTGCAGGGCGACGGGTGACAGCATAATTTTTTTTGGTTGCTCGTCAGCCCTTCTCCTGTCATCCGCGCCTGTGTTAAAGAGAGGGCAAGTAAGGGGTCAAATCTACGTGTTGCCTCTCATCGCAGCGTCAGCGAAAAATCGCCTTTGCGGATATGCACCGATGCCATATCGTTGCGCTTGATCAGCTCATGAACCAGCGCCACCATGGGCTTATCCCCTCGCGGATAATCGTACGTCTGCGGCCCGGCGGCCAAGACCGCATCAACGGCGTCCTGGTTGGAACTCAACACCCGCAACAAAAAATCTTCATCGGAGAGGTCCGGGCCATAGTCCTGGCGCAAGTCGTCAAGAGATCGCTCCGGGAGGCGCCAGTCCGCCAATTCTCGGGTCCGGGGCAGCCGCATGAGGTGATCCAAGACGGCGGGCTCCACCGGGGCCGCCAGCTCGCCATAATGTCCCAGCACATAGTTGAGGATTTCGTCCGTGACGATCTGGTAGCGTTCGCCTGTGGTGTGGTTCAAAATGGCTTGCGCGCCAATATACTGCGAAATCGGCGTCACCATAATAGGATAGCCAAGTTCCTTGCGGATTTGCGCGATCTCGCGCAGCAAGTCTTGCAGGTGATGAGACAGGCCGCGCCGGGCCAGTTCGGCTTTGTAATTCGCCATCATGCCACCGGGGACTTGATGCTCGTATTGCAAGAGATCGTATTCAACCGGAGCGCCAAGGGGAAACCCCTCGCGTTTGGCGACAAAGCGGAAGTGGTCCGACATGGCCTGCAGCGCCTTTTCATTGAGATCGGTGGCAACGCCCAACGAGCGGGCATTGTGCAAAATATTTTCTGCCGCCGGCTGCGACGGGCCGTTGGCCAGCGGCGATACCGCCGTATGCACGGTCTCCACACCCAGCTTGATCGCCTCCAGATAATACAGGGGAGCCAACCCGGTGGTGCAATGTCCGTGCAGCTCCAGGGGAATGCCGTCAATGTGTTTGAGAATCGCCGGCACGAGCGTGCGCGTGCGCTCTGGCGTGAGCAAGCCGTCGACGTCTTTGATAAAGAGGCGGTCGGTGCCGGCGTCAGCCATTTCCCGGGCTTTGTGGGCGTAGTAGTCGTCCGTGTGCACGGGGCTGTAGGAATAAATCAGGGCGGCCATGGTCGTCATGCCGGCAGCTTGGGACCATTGGATGGCCTTGGTGATTTGATCGATATCGTGATAGGGATCGTTGATGCGGATGCGGCTGGCCCCGGCTGCGGCAATGGTATGCATCCAGAATTCCGTCACCGCATCGGGCACATGGCCGAAGTTGCGCAGCACGCCCCCGACGATTAACGGCGTGTTGGGCATGGCCGCGGCCATCAGGCGCAGGCGTTCCCAGGGGTTTTCATGCTGGTTGCGGACACACCAGTCCATACTGATGAGCGCCATGAAATCGAGGGCTTCGAAGCCGACCTCATCAATCACCGGCGCGATGGGAAGCATCATGGCCGTGGTCATGCGGCCGTTCCACAGGCTTTGATGCGCATCCCGTAGGGTGGTATCGACAAACTTCAGGGTTTTCATGCCGAGTTTGCTCCTTGCGCGCACACCGTGTCTTGCAGCCAGCGCGTGTTGAGGTGGCCTGCCGCGAAGTCGGTCCGACTGATGACGGCAGCTAAGAATGGGATCGTGGTGTCAATGCCGGAGACGGCAAACTGCTTGAGGGCCGCGTGCATCTTCCGGATGGCCTCGGTTCTCGTGGCGCCCGTGACGATGAGTTTAGCTAAGAGGGAGTCGTAGAACGGCGGCACCTGATAACCGTGAAAGCAATGGGTATCGACGCGTATACCAGCGCCAGCGGGCGGCTGCCACTGCGTCAGACGGCCCGGCGATGGGCGAAAATCCGCCGCGGGCGCTTCCGCATTAATGCGGCACTCGATGGCGTGTCCGTTCATGTGGACCTGTGCGGGTGTGAGGCTGAGCGCCTCGCCGCTGGCGAGGCGGATTTGCTCCTGCACCAGGTCCACGCCGGTGAGGCATTCGGTCACGGCATGCTCCACTTGAATGCGCGTATTCATTTCCAAGAAATAAAACTGTTCCCGATCCTGGTCCCAGAGAAATTCGATCGTCCCGACATTTTCGAAGGCGATGGCGGCGGCGATGCGCAGCGCCGCCTGACAGAGTTGCGTGCGCGTGGTCTCGGAAATGGCCGGTGACGGCGCTTCTTCGATGAGTTTCTGATAGCGCCGCTGCACCGAGCAATCGCGCTCAAACAGGTGCATCCGGTTGCCGAAGCGGTCGGCGAGAATCTGAATCTCAATATGCCGTGCATTGGAGATGAACCGTTCCAGGTAGAGCCGGTCATCGCCGAACGCGGCGCGTGCCTCGGCCGCGGCCGCCTGCCAAGCGGTCTCCAGGGTCTGGGCGTCATGCACGATTTTCATACCCTTTCCACCGCCGCCTGCCGCGGCTTTGAGCAAGAGGGGAAATCCCACGCGCTGCGCCGCTGGCATCACGTCTGCAGCGCGGCGTATCAGCGCTGAGCCTGGCGCCACCGGGATGCCCAAGTTCTGCACCGTCTGGCGCGCCTCGAGTTTATCCCCCATGTGCCGGATGTTCTCCGCTGTCGGGCCAATCAACGTCAAGCCGTGCGCGGCACAAGCATCGGCAAGTTCGGGGTGTTCCGCCAGAAACCCATAGCCCGGATGAATCGCATCCGCCCCGATCCCTAGGGCTGCGGTGACGATCGTCCCCACACGCAAATAGCTGTGCATGGGCGGTGCCGGCCCAATGCAGACGACGCGGCCGGCCATGTGAGCCGGCAGGCTATCGCGGTCCGGCGCGGACGCCGCCAGGACGGTCTCCAGCCCCAAGTCGTGACACGCCCGGATGATACGCACCGCAATTTCGCCTCGGTTGGCCACCAGCACCCGCGTGATCGGCGGCATCACTCAGCAATCCTCTGGCCCTCCGCGTGCGGAGCTAGCCAAAATAAAACCTGATCGTACTCCACCAACTGACCGTTTTCAGCCCCAATCTCGGCGATGCGGCCGCGCTGGCCCGCTTTGATAGCCGTGAAGAGTTTCATGACTTCGATGATGCAAACGGTCGTGTCCGCATCGACGACATCGCCAACCTCGACAAAAGGCGGCGCCCCGGGTTTGGGGGCGCGATAAAATATGCCGAGGATGGGAGAGGTAATCGGGATGAAACCGTCGTGGGCGGTTACCAGTTCGGGCCTCGCCTCGACGTCATGCCGGTCTGATGCCGGCGTTGTCGCGGCGTGCGCCTCATGCGCCGAGGTGAATTCCCGCTGGGTTGCCGGCGTAGGGCCTCCGCGCTTGTTCACAACGAATTTGAGATCACCCATTTCCAGATGAAGCTCGGTAAAGTCGGATTCGCTCAGCAACTGCAAGATGTGGATGACATCGTCTTCACTCAACTCCACCACTGTCCTCCTTGCCATGCCGCACGCGGCCCAGATCCCTCGGTCGGCTTACGCTTTGCGTTGCAACCGCTCGGTGCTGACGCCGTTGTCCATCATAGCAGAATTGTGATCACAGCTCATGTGGCGCCCCTTGCCACCCGCGCCTCTGCAAGCGGCTGGCGCGGGGCACATGGCGCCATCATCGGTGCCTATCCCACGGACACGCGCAAAAATGCAAAAATAGGCTTTGCATTTTCTATCCGTCATGTTATTTTATGCATAACTTATTTACTATAAGCCGAGAATAAACCCGCACTGGCCCGTATGGGTCTTCCTGTTATCCCTGAAATCGCTGATGGCTCCTCTTAGAAACTGTTGTAAAACTGTCGTGAGCGCAGGGAGAACAAGGTGCGAGACGGCAAAAAAACCGACGTGTACGAGCGGTACATGAGGATTTTGAGCCGTTGAGCAACGTCGTTCTCGCAAGCGCAACAGGTTTGACAACAGCTTCTTAGCGAAGCTAGGCGGGATATTGTCCAGTACCAAGTGGCCCGGTGGCGCCGAAAGGGAGGGGAACGGCTCGTGCAGCAGTGCAAGACAGACAGGCTCATACCGTTCATACCCTGAGCCTGGATAGCTGACGGATTCGATCCCAAAACGCTGGCAGTTCTGGCGCTAGACTACATGCAGTGGAATCGGTGTGGGAAGAGAGGCGGATGTCTCTTCCGGAGGGCGTCAAGATGGAGTATATGTTTGCAGGGATATGGCAAGCGTTGGTCTGGTTATGGTCCGGGCATGCCGAGGTCTATTCGATTGTCTGGATCTCATTGAAAGTGGTCCTAATCGCCACCGGGCTGGCGAGTCTGATGGGGGTGCCGCTGGGGTTTTCCATTGCCATCGGCCGCTTCCCAGGTCGGCACTTCGTGATCAGTGTGTTTAATACGCTTTTAGCCATGCCCACGGTGGTGATTGGTCTGATGCTCTACGCCCTTCTCGCCCGGCGTGGCCCGCTCGGGGATCTGGGATTGATGTTCACGCCCTCGGCCGTCGTGATCGGCGAAGTGCTCCTGGCCTTGCCGATCATCGTGGCGTTGACGATTGCCGCCGTGCACGCGGTGGATCCGCGTGTGCGGGAAACGGCGTTCAGCCTGGGTGCGGGCCCGACTCGGTCGGCCCTGGCCGTCCTGGCGGAGGCGAGTCTGGCCATCTGTAGCGCGGTCGTGACGGGCTTCGGCCGGATCATTGCCGAGGTCGGGGTGGCGATGATGTTGGGCGGCAATATTCGTGGCTATACCCGGACCATGACGACAGCGATTGCACTGGAGACGAGCAAAGGCGAATTTGAACTCGCTCTGGCGCTCGGGGTCATTTTGCTGCTTATCGCTTTTGTCGTGAACGTGACGCTGTACTACCTCCAAACCCGAACAGCATGAACGAGGAGTGAACCATGCGGAATACCAAGCCCACCGTTGTCGACCGTTTGCGGTACCGAGAACGTTTGTTGATCGTGCTACTGCTCCTCGCTGTCAGCTTCACAGGCGTCGATGCCCAGACCCACCTCCGCTTGGCCACGACGACGAGCACCGAAAATTCCGGTCTCCTGGCAGAGGCGATACCCCCGTTTGAACAGCGTTTTGGCGTGAAGGTCGACGTCATCCCGGTGGGGACCGGCCGCGCGCTCAAACTCGGCCAGAACGGTGATGTTGATGTGGTGCTTGTGCACGCACCGGAGGCGGAAGAAGCGTTCGTGCAGGCCGGTTTCGGAATCAACCGCCGGGCAGTGATGAAGAACGATTTTTTGCTTCTCGGCCCGCCCGACAATCCGGCTGAAGTGCGCGGCCTCAGTGCTGCAGAGGCATTAAAACAGCTCGCAGCTCGGCAGGCGATCTTTGTCTCGCGCGGCGACAATTCCGGCACGCACAAAAAAGAACTGTCGCTCTGGCAGCGCGCGGGCATGTTTCCCAACGGCCAGTCATGGTACCTCGAGGTGGGTCAGGGTATGGGCGCAACGATGCGCATCGCCAGCGACAAGCAGGGCTATACCCTCGCGGACCGCGGTACGTATCTGGCGTTCCGCGACATTCTCGACCTGCAGATCGTGCATGAGGGTGATCCGCACTATGACAATCCCTACTCGGTGATTGCGGTCAATCCCCAACGCCATCCACACGTCAAATACATATTGACCATGGCCTTTATCGGCTGGTTGACATCCGTGGAAGGCCAGCAGCTCATCGGTAGCTATCAGCAGCACGATCAGGTACTCTTTCACCCGGTCGCCGTCACCACCAAGAAGTGACGCGGAAGGCCCGCATGGGGCCGTGATGACAGCTAGGAAGCTAAAATCGAGCATGTGTATCTAGTGTGCTGGGGTGCGATGCCGTGTCCCGTGTGTCAGCCGGAGACACTCTGCCCCAGCACGGCGTTCACTCATGGCCTAGTCATTCGCACAATCCTACACCATAGCGAGCTTTGTGCAGATGCGAACGTAAAGGAACTACGATGTTAGTGGTTGAGACTGCTGTTGGGAGTGGGATTATCTATGCCGCAGTTAAGAGATACCAGGATCACCAAAAAAAGAAGACGGTGGACCTGTTTCTGCTGGATGCAAAGGATCAAAATACGCCTCAAGCAACCGTCCCTTTATCTCTATATGGTCGGATAAAAATAGCGATCCAAAATTTCAGACAAGACAAAATCGCGCCTATTCTTGGCGTCACGCGCGGCCAACAACTCCAAGAATTCTCATCGAATGTGGATGAGAAAAGAATTAACCTGGCTGACAAGGAAGCCACGCAAGCCGTGACCATCTCCTCGATTTCTTTGGCCTTCGCCGCGGCAGGCAGATGGTTCTATTCACCTTTGAACGTGTTCAGTCTGCCCGGCGTCATCTATACCAGTCGGTACATTTTCATCGGCAGCTACAATTCCTTGGCCAAAAACAAAGAGGTGAACATAGACGTCTTGTATGCGATTCTCCAATCGCTGTTGCTTCTCTGTGGTTATTATTTGATCGCCAGTGTAACGATCTGTATCTACTGCTTGAACAGAAAAATGATCGCTAGGATTAAAGATTACTCCAAGAGCTCTGTCATTGATGTGTTCAGCCAACAACCCCGCACCGTGTGGTTGCTGGCCGATGGGGCGGAAGTGGAGTTCCCTTTTGAGGCCTTGCAGCCTGATGATATCGTGGTGGTAAACGCGGGCGAGACCATTCCGGTCGATGGGACGATCACCGCCGGCATGGCCTCTGTCGATCAACATATTCTGACCGGGGAGTCTCAGCCGGTCGAAAAAGGCATCGGCGACCAGACCTTCGCCTTAACCATGGTGTTGTCCGGTTGGATCCATATTCGGGTCGAAAAGGCGGGAGAGGAAACCACCGCCGCCCAAATCGCTCACATCCTCAACCAGACGGTCGATTTCAAGACCGATATGCAGTTGTGGGCCGAGATGATGACCGACAAAACAGCCGTGCCGATCCTGCTTCTGAGTGGGTTCACCTTCCCCTTTTTAGGCCTTACCAGCGCCCTCACGATCTTGCATGCTCACCCGAGAAATAAGTTGACGATCGCCGCGGCCGTCGGCAACATGAATTTTCTCAACCTGGCCTCCCAGAGGGGACTGCTGATTAAAGATGGGCGCACCCTGGAGTTGTTAAACGGCGTGGATACGGTCGTCTTTGATAAAACGGGGACGCTGACCCAGGAACAACCGTATGTGGGGCAGATCTATACCTTCAACGGCTATGAGGAAGTCGAGATTCTTCGGTATGCCGCCGCCGCGGAATATAAACAGACCCACCCGATTGCCAAAGCCATCCTGGATGAAGCCGAGGGGCGCGGCTTGCACATAGCGGAAATCGATGAGGCGGACTATGAAGTGGGGTATGGCCTCAAGGTGTTGTTAGATGGCCAACTGGTGCGGGTGGGCAGCAGCCGTTTTATAGAGAAGGAAGACATTCCGATTCGGCCGCAAATGATCGAAACGCAGGAAATCTCTCACAATCAGGGATACTCACTCATTTTCGTTGCCATCGACGATGAGGTGGGGGGTTGCATCGAACTCCGTCCCACCGTGCGTCCTGAAGCCGAAGCGGTGATCAAGGGGTTGCGGGAGCGCGGGATCAAGACGATGTATATTATCTCCGGGGACCATGAAACGCCGACGAGAAATCTGAGCCAAGCCCTGGGCATTGACCATTATTTTGCCGAAACCCTCCCGGCGAACAAGGCGGATATCATTAAGCAGCTCCAAAACGAGGGCAAGTCGATCTGTTATATTGGCGATGGCATCAATGATTCGATTGCTCTGAAGGAAGCCAAGGTGTCGATCTCGCTACGTGGGGCATCCACCATTGCCACCGACACGGCGCAAGTGATCTTGATGGATAAAAGCCTGAACCAACTGGATCATCTGTTTGACGTTGCCCGGCAATATAACACCAATGCGAAGACGTCGTTCGCGGTCATTGTCATGCCAAGCCTCATTTGTATCGGTGGTGTATTTCTCTTACATTTTGGGCTGGTCCAATCGACGATCTTGGGTCAGGCTGGCTTGCTCGCTGGTGTGGCCAACTCGATGTGGCCATTGAGGCAATATCGCAAGGAAAGGTTAATCAGCCCACCTCCTGTTCCAGCTGAGCACAAGGTGGACCCGGTTTTGCTCGCCCCCCAACCTGAATCCGTGATGCAACCTTAGACATCGGGCGCGTCCGTGACGCGCCTCGGGCGGTTCAACCTCATGCTTGCAGCCACCAGTGTTCTTGCTTCAGGATCGTTTGGATCGTCGGCGGGGTGACAAAGGGGCCGGCGGTCGTCCGCACCTTATTGCTCACAAAGTAGAATAGACGGGCCCACAGTAGCGTAATATAGGGACATTGTTGGGTGAGGAGAAAGGTCTCCATCTGCCGCAGGATCTGCTTGCGCTGGTCCCGGTCCAGCTCGCGGGATTGTTGCTCCAGCCAGGTCTGGAACTCGGGGTGCTTCCAGCGGCTCCAATTCCGCGAACCGGGACCGTAAACCGCATTGACGTAGTCATCCGGATCGGCAATATTAAAACCGTAGCCGCCAATCGCCAGGTCATACGCACCCTGCGTGTACGAATTGACCGCGGTCGGGGTGTCCACCATCTTGAGTTCGATGCTCAGTCCCAGGTTCCGGCGCATCTGCGCCACCCATAACCGCGCCTGGTCTGGAAACAGCCCCACGGGAATGGCCGTGAGGGCGCGCTTGCCCAACTGCGAGGGCGGGTCATAGCCGGCAGCCTTGAGCAGGGCTTTGGCGTCAGCGATATCCGGGTCTTTGGGTTTCCTGTAGCCGGGGAGTTCTAAAAGTTCGCCCTCCGAGTGGCCGTACCACGACCCCACCGCGAGGGCGCCCCGAGCCGATACATCCCGGCCCCAAAGGCTTGCCGTATCTCATCGAGGTCGGTTGCCAAGCGCAGCGCCTGCATGATCCGCAAGTCGTTCCACGGCTTCCGCTCCACATTGCCAAAGACATAGGGCGCGCCCGTGACGCCCTGCCACTGCAGGGTGTATGTCCCTTGTAAATCTTGTGCGAGCCTGAGCACGTCCTCGACCTGGATGGTGGTGAAGCCGGTGGTCATGTGGATCTTGCCGGTCTTGAAGGCCGCCGCCGCGGTGCCTGCATCCGACATCGAGATCACGGTGAGTTCATCGAGATACGGGCGTCCGGACTTAAAGTAGTGGGGATTGCGTTCATATCGTACCGCATCCCCGCGTCGCACCCGTTTGAGCTTGAACGGTCCACTCCCGACGATCTGTTGCCACTGGTTGATGTCGGCTCCAGCCTCGACCACGTGTTTGGGCACGATCTTCATGTAGTCGACGGCCAAGAACTGCAGGAAGGAGGGAGAGGCGTACTTCAGGCGCACTTTGACTGTGAAGCGGTCGAGCGCCTCCGCCGCAAGCGTCATGGGTCGCAGCAGGCCAACGCGCGGCCGGGGTTGGCCGGGCTCGATCATGCGGTTGATGCTGAAGGCGACATCCTCTGCCGTCAGCGGTTTGCCGTCCCACCAAGTGACATGTTCGTGCAGATGGAAGAGATAGGTCGTGCCCGCGTCGTGCACCTCCCAGCGCTTGGCCAGGTCGCCAATGACCTCGTCGGGTTTGAGCGGATTAAACTCGACGACCTGGTTGTAGATCGGGCTGGTCACCGCATTGACGGCGAGCGTTCCGGCCTTGTGGGGGTCCCACACTTCAGGGTAAGCGTAATTGAGGACAACCGCGTGTCCCCCGTAAACCGGTTCCGCCTCCGCCACGGGTGCAACCGCCGTCGTCAGGGCGGCGGCGCCCAGACCCAGCCCTGTGGCCATACCCGTCTGGAGCACCTGCCGTCGCGTTGCCTCTTGCGCTCTCCCGCCATTTATGCCTGAATGTGTGGACATCATGCTCCTCCGCCGAACCTCGGCTTGCCGTTAGGGTCAGATCGTCGTGCCCGCCATGTGTATCCCAGGCCTCGATCTGGCCTGGTGCGGGGTTAGCAAGAGGCAGGAGCGTCAGCGCAAGCGTATCGCAGGAGCCAGATCTGTGTAGGATGATGGCCGCATTGTGGCATCCGTATGGCGCGCTCGTCAAGCGCACTTTTTCACCGTGTAAATTGTGGGTGGATTGTCGAGGCGAGGTTGCCGTATTATCTATGAAAATGAGTTGATAGATTTACATTTTCACAGATAATTCTCTCATGAGAATTGCACGCACACCCCCACCTTATGAATGCGGCCATGTCAACAGTCCGAAATGGAAGCGCACAGAAAGGGCCAACCATGGCAGAACAGGATAAGAGCCCACAGCCGATGGACTCACCGGCGGGGTCTGGGAGCTTGACGAAGAGCGTGGATTGGTTGCAGGCGCATAGTGCTTTTATCTCCATCGCGGTAACGGTGATTGGGTGGCTCGTCGGGCTCGGCATCTTGATCGGCCAGATGCAGGCCATACGGACCGATATCGCCCGCCTATACGAAGGTCAGGTCAGGCAGACGCAGAGCCTAAACGCGCTGAGTGACAATATCGCCAAGAATATTGAGGCGATCGAGAGGCTCTCCAGGGCTATTTATCTCTTGAGCGATCGCTTAGACCGACTGACTAATAAGGTCGAAAACAACACCAACCTATTCAGCCGCCTCGATGAGCGCACGAAGCACCTGAAACCATGAGAGAGCTGCCTGCGCCTCCGTGGCATGCTAGTGGTTCCTTCAGCATAGATACCCTGATAAAATACCAATCGATGAATCCGGTGCCGTGCAGAATCGCAGCGCTACCCTGTAGCAAGACGATGGTTTCATGAACCGACGCACGAATGGGGAACACAGGCGTGACATTGGAAACACAAAGCATCAACGGCTCTTTTGCCCACGAGATTATTGGCATTCGGCTTTGGGAGCCGCAATCCAACGAGGTGGTGATGACCTTGCGCGACCTCTGGGCGCGTCATGGCGTCCTCGTTTTCAGGCGTCAATCCCTGAGCGAACAGGAATATGCCAATTTTTGCGAATGGTTTGGCCCCCTGCAGCCGCCATCCCGCGTCGACTGGGTATCTGCAGACCATGTAAGGTGGTCTTGATCAGATCTGAGGATTCGAGGGCCAGATCGGCGGCTTGGGTCGGGTGAAATCGACTGGCACGCCGACCAAGCCTACATTCCAGCGCCAGCCACGGGATCCTTTCTGTATGCGGTGCAGACCCCGAAGAGCGGTACGCCTACTCATTTCGCCAATCTTCGCATGGCCTATGCCGATCTTTCCGAGGCCATCAAGACGCGCATCGATACGGCCGAGGCCGTGCACAGCTATGCCCAGCGTGTCGCCACCTATGTGGGCAAGCAACCCTCGGAGGAAGAAATTCGCCATCGCTGGCCAGAGGTGGTCCACCCCTTGGTGCACCGTGATCCGGTGACGGGAGCAGGCGCGCTTTACATGGATCCCCTCTCGATGCGGGCCATCCTGAATTGGCCTGAAGATGAGGCGCGGCGCCTGCTCGATGACCTGCTGGCGCACGCCACGCAACCGAAGTATGTCTACCGGCATGACTGGCAGCCGGGCGACCTGGTGATGTGGGACAATGGCTTCATGTTACACCGGCGGGATCCGGTCGGCGCCACACGGCCCCGACTGCTCAAACGCACCACGGTTTTTCTACCGGCCGAGCGCCACATCGTGCCGAGGGGCCGGCGGTTGCAGGAGGTAAGTGTGCGGTCGTAAGGCGTGTTATGTCACAGAACAAAAGACGAGTCACAGGGTAGAATACGGCATGACGCAGCAAGGAGTGCTTATGAAGATGAGATGAGACACGCAACAAGGGCGCTTTCTCAGTGCTTAAACCGTCCCTCACTATGTCTCCCCGTATGATGCGCTGCGCTGCCTACGGACGTGAGGACTCTACACAGCCGTGCTTGTTTTCCTAACAAGAAGAGGCACGTAAGAGTTCTAGAAGAAACGGAGGCTACACCATGGATACGGTAGCGACTGAACACGGAGAAGGCGCCGCACAGGACACACGGTGTCGGGCTTGTATGAGTATCATCCATCCCCAGGCAACGGTCTGTCCCCAGTGCCAGCAGGCCCAGACCGTCGACCGTTGGCACCATGTGGGCACCGTATTCAAATGGATTGGCGGGGTCACGGCCGTGCTGTCGTTGCTGCTCATCGTCGGTCAGGTACGCGACCTCGTGAAAAATGTCCAGCGCAAGCAGGCAGCCCTTGCGGAGTTAGTGAGCGTCGGGAATTTGCAGCGGGAGTACGGCGATTACCCCGCCGCCTGGCAGAGTTATGCACAGGCCCTGGAACTCGACCCAGGCCATGAACGCGCCCGTGCCGAGCAGATTGTGCTGGCCCAGGTCTGGCTCGACAACATCCGCGACAGCCAGAGCCAGAGCAGGACGTTTACCGAGACCGTCAACACGCTTCTGCCCGCGTTGCACCGCGGTGTCGTGCGAGCCAAGGGGGCGCGGAAGGCGACACTCATCGCCTATCTGGGGTGGGCGGACTTTCTGCGCCGGCGTGACGGGCAGGGCGGGTTAGATCCGGCGGCACACTACCACCGGGCGTTAGCCCTGGATCCGGAGAATGCTTATGCCCATGTGATGTTGGGGCACTGGCTCTTATGGCCGAGGGGAGGGAACGGGGGACTGGAGGAAGCGCAAACTCATTTTAAGCGAGCCCTGGCGCGAGTCCCAGTCAAGGACAAAGCGGCCAAAGAAGCCCTCCGCGAGCTGCAATTGGCGGCGTTGAAAAATCGCCACGATCCGGAGTTTACGGCCGCCTTGTTGCAAGTTGTGAATGAGATGCGCATCCAGCAGGAGGCCGTGCCACCCGGTATCCAACTGCCGACTTCGAGAAGCTCCTGGGCATACTGCCAGCAGCAGATCACCTGGCCATCGTCCATCAGTTCACTCAGGACAAGTCCTATTCCCCGTCACGCGCCAGCCAACACCGCGACATCATCGCCCGTCTGCAGGAGGCGCACAGGAACGGGCCATGAGATGTCAAGGCCGCCCTGGCGCTCGGGGACAGCCGGCATTGACCAACGGTTTTTTCTGAAGCCGCTACGGCAGAGCCGTTGATGATCATGCAATAGTCATCAGATCATCATACAATCACTATCCAGCCATTAAGCTCTTCCCCCGCCTAGGCGGTACCAGGGGACCAATGGGAATGACGTCATCCACGGTTTAGGTGGGAATGATACCATCGACGACCGTGGCGGCAACGATACCATCTGCGGCGGCTCTGGCAACGACACGCTCAAGGGCAACTCCGGCGATGATACGCTCAAGGGCAACTCCGGCGATGATACGCTCAAGGGCGAAGACGGCGATGATACGCTGATTGGGCACAACGGGGACGACAACCTGTATGGCGGCGTTGGCATTGACCACCTCAAAGGTGGGAATGGCGACGATTACCTCGATGGTGGCCCCTGGGAGGATGCCCTCAATGGCGAATCGGGCAACGATACGCTCTACGGGGGGGAGGGGCACGCGGCTTCTGAAGTCGGGCAAGCCTATAGGCGGGCCCGAGAGCTCTATGGCCATGGCGCGTTTTTATGCCGCCCGCCGGCATCAGCTGCGCCGCGAGGTGCACGCCACCGCCGACCAAGCGAGCGCTTTGCAGGTGCTGGCAACGGAACAAAACTACACGTTCTGGTTGACCCAGGCGCACATCCTGGAGGGCTGGACACAGGTCGAAC
>CBCXVS010000200.1:0-2181 GCA_965178525.1 uncultured bacterium
CTCATGACAAAACCCCCTCATGTGTTGGGTCAACCGTTGACACGACATGCAGTTAGAGCTTCACTTAAGGCCATTCCGGGTTGACCGGTTAAAATATCCTGTAAATGCTGCCGGAAAGAGCCCGAGGAGAAGCGGCGAGAATGCCCCGAGTGCCGAACTTAGGACCGGGCCGGCTGAGGCAGATGTTAACCATAAACCTGCGGTCTCGAGACCATACAACACGTCGGGTAATGGAGCGTTAATACTCCCGTCGGTCTGGACGATGCCAGCCTCTGTTAGCCTTTGGCTCAGAAACTCCTGGCCTGCGGAGAAAGACGCTAACCGTACCCCACTCCACTTCAAGGCTTGCATGAACTCGCTTGTGTTTCCTTTTACCAGCTGAGGCCCGCCCGCTGCTGGCGCCTTGAGTAGTATCCCGACGTAAGTCAAGTTGCGCGTAAACGTAAGGATATTCACCGTACTCGCCAACTCGGTCGCGCTCAGCAGACACGAATAGAGGTATGGCGCGCTGAACAAAAAAAGCGGCGCACAGATGTACAAAAGGGCCTGGCCGGCCCGGCGTGATCGCAGATCTCGCGCTTGCTTGCGTTTTGCTCTGTATAACCTCACAAAATACACGATATAGACGATCGCGATGAGGACGGCGAGCCCAACCAGCCAGGATGGCGAGCCAGGAAAATCAGGGCTTTTCTGCAAATTCGAGATAATCACTATGCCGAGCGTGAGGAGGAAAGCGATAGCGCACAGTGGCGCCGGCAGATTACAGAAGAGGGCGCCGATATACCAGCCGATGAGACGCCAGGTATCGAAGCAAAGCAAGTTGAATTGAGGCGCAATCCTGGAGCTATAGGCTCTGAGATGATGCACGGCAAGCGTCTCGTTTTCGCCTTCCATGAAGCCCAGAGGGCAGGGTTGCGTCGGACTCGTTTGAGGCCGCACGCCGAAGGTGGCATTGGAGGTGAGCAGCGCGGTCAGACACGAGCCGATGTAGCCGCCGCCGGAGACCGTAGACAGGTAGTCAACATATTTCAACAGATCGTAGCGCGACAGCGCTTGCACCACCCCGAGGGATGACGTTGCCGAGCGGAGCCCGTCGTCTGAAAGAGCCAGGCCGACAAGCCCTGGTTTGGTGGAGGGCTTGGCGTTGGCTTCAATCTCTGTATGTAGGTCCTCGAGTTTCGCCGCAAATTCTTCTTTGGATGCGACGTCGGCTGCGTCGGCCGGCTGCCATGCGTCCAGCACGTTTTTCCGCCGAGCAGCAATCTCGTGTAACTCCGCCGGAAAAACCTCCGTCTCAAACTGGTCTTGGCCTCGCTGGGCTGCCATCGGCTCGCCTCCTCCGAATGTATGCCTGTCAAGACTTCATTTCGGTAGCACGGTGGAACACTCGTATCACGGGGACCCTTCCGGGCCTATACAGCACGCATGCGAACCAGACATCATGATCGATCGCCTCACCTCGAAAAAATAATATCGCTCATGTTGTCCAAGCCCTGAGAGTAAACGCAGGGCGCATGCGAGTAGCATACAAGTATGGTAGACTGCGATGCAAGTAGAATAGCACCTCTTGGAAAGTTCGGGATGAAATAGGACTCAAACTCACGCTTCCTCCCCTCCAAAAGACGTAGGTGTACGCGCGGTGTGAAGGTTGCGAGTTGTCGGACTTTGGGGGCTTGGGAAGCCTATTTCGCCTCAGACTTTGGAGGACTGCTACATCCTGTGATGTCCGTCACATGTACAATCGGAGAGCATCTATGGATCGCCCACTCGAGGGGTACCGAATCATCGATTTGGGACAAATTTATAATGGGCCGTACTGCACGCTGCTGCTCGCCCTACTTGGCGCGGACGTGATCAAAGTCGAGCCGCTGCAAGGTGAAATCGTCCGGCACCGCGATCCTGTCAGCCTCATGCCCTATCCCTATCTCATGCTCAACTCGAACAAGAAATCCATCACCCTCAACCTGAAGCACGCACAGGGTAAAGCCATCTTCCAACGCTTGGTGGAGCAGGGCGATGTCGTGCTCGAAAACTATGCGGTTGGCGTGATGGATCGCCTGGGCTTCGGCTATGATGAACTCCGCAAGATCAATCCCCAGATCATTCACGCCTCCTCCAGCGGCTATGGACGAGGGGGGCCATACTCGCACTACTCGGCGATGGACCTCACCGTGCAAGCCG
>CBCXVS010000200.1:2191-14792 GCA_965178525.1 uncultured bacterium
CGAGGTGGCGGTCCCCGTACCGGAAGCGGTCGCCGCCGAGTCCGCTCTCGCCGGCAGAGCCGTCGCCGGCGTCATGGCCATCACGGGCTATCCAGAGAGTCCGCCCATCAAAGCAGGACCGGCGTTTTCCGATTTTACCGCCGGTATTCATCTCTATGCCGCGCTCGTCACGGCCCTACTACGGCGGGAGCGTACCGGGAAGGGATGTATGGTCGAGGTGTCGATGCACGATGCCATGTATCCCCCGCTGACGTCCAATCTCGGGTCTTATTACCAAAAAGGGCGCGTGGTGCCACGGACAGCCAATCGCCATGGCGGTTTGGCGATTGCGCCCTACAATACCTATCCGACCTGTGACGGCTGGATAGCGCTTTTCTGTGTCACCGAAGCGCACTGGAAGATTTTGTGTGGGGTCATGGAACGGCACGACCTGCTGGAGGAAACGCGCTTTGCCACGAACGCCGTCCGTGCTCAGCACATGGAAGAAGTCGACGCACTCGTCGGCGCGTGGAGTCAGCGGTTTTCCCGCGACGATCTGACCGCCCAATTGACCGAGGCCGGCGTACCGTGTGGACCAGTCTTCACCCTCGACGAGGTTGCCGATGATCCCCACCTGAAGCAGCGTCAGATGATCATCGAACTCGATCATCCGGTCAAGGGTCCCGTCAAGGTGATCGGATGTCCCTTGAAATTTTATAGTGAAGATGGCGCCTTAGAAATTGACGTGCTCCCAGCCCCAAGTATTGGCCAACACAACGACGAGATCTATACATCACTATTGGACTATAGCCATGCTGATCTCGACCGGTTCCGGGCAGAAGGCGTCATTTAGCCATTTGGAGCTAATAGCTAATAGCTTTTTTCAAGACAACCACCGCTTGCGCCGCCGGTAGTGCTTCACGTCGCGGTAACTCTTGCGCGCGCCGCCCTCCGAGAGCCCTAAGTAAAACTCCTTGATATCCTCATTGTTGCGCAGGGTCTCGGCCTCTTCATCCAGGACGATACGACCATTTTCCATGATGTAGCCATGGTGGGCAATCGTCAGCGCCATGGCCGCGTTCTGCTCCACCAGCAACACGGTCACATCCTCCTCTTGATTCAGCCGCTGCACAATTTCGAAAATTTCTTCCACCAGCATCGGCGCCAGCCCCAGGGAGGGTTCATCCAAAAGCATGACCTTCGGACGCGACATGAGCCCGCGGCCAATGGCCAGCATCTGTTGCTCTCCCCCCGATAAGTAGCCGGCCCGGATACCCTTGCGCTCAGCCAGGCGCGGGAAGTACTCGTAGACCAGCTCGATGTCCCGGCCGATCCGACTTTTATCCCGCTGCGTATGCGCGCCAGCGATGAGGTTCTCCTCCGCCGTAAGGAGCTGAAAGGTGCGGCGGCCCTCCATCACCTGCGCAATACCCCGCTTCACAATGTCTCCGGGTTCGCGGTGATCGACGCGGAGCCCGTCGAGTTCAATCGACCCCGCTGTCACCTCACCGCGCTCGGGAGTCAAAATACCCGAGATCGCCTTGAGCGTCGTACTCTTGCCAGCCCCATTGGAGCCCAGGAGGGCCACGATCTGTCCCTGCTCGACCTCCAAAGACACCCCGCGCAGTACCAAGATGGTGCGATCGTACACCACTTCGACATTGTTCAGCTTCAGCATAGCGCTCCCGGCCCTCCCCTCCTGCTCTCACGCGTACACACCGGCAGAAGTCCGTCACCGGTTTGAACGCCGCAAGCCGAACCCTATCAGAGCGATCAACCGACGAACCATTTGCCGTACGCCGTACTAGCCCTTCTGTGCGGCCTTCTTGAGTTCATCGATCACCACGTCACGATAGCCTTGGAACCACTCCGTGTAGGGCACAAACTCCTCCCCTTTGGTCTGGTAGATTCGGACCCAGCCGCCGCCCTCGTGATCCTGTGGCGTCACCGTCATGGGCGGCAGAAATCCACCCAGGGTGTAATCCTTAATCATCTCATAGGCCTTTTTCACCTTCTCGCCGGTCACCGGCAAGCCGAAATTCTCAATGGCCAGCCGTACGCCTTCAACGATGATCGAGGTCATGAACACACCGCGATTGTAGTACACCTGCCCGACGATATCGGGAACCTCTTTCCCTTCGTCCTGATACATCTGGATGATGTCTTGGATTACCGGGAAGTCACGGCCGACACCCGCGAACTGCATGCCCAGATAGCCTTGGGCTTTATCCCAACCCCCAGCCGAAAGCATGTCCTGCTCACCGGCTCCCCACACGAGACTCACAATCTTGTCGAGGGGATAGCCGTTTTTCCGGAACTCCTTAATCGCAATACCGGGCGACTTAGCGAAGAGATGCGACACCACCCAGTCCGCTCGGAAACGGCGGGCAATGTCCGAGACGGCCGTCGACATTTCGACGCCGGGCGGTGGGACGGCAAATTCGCGGCACTTGTACCCTTCTAGTTCGCAAACGCGCCGCACGATCGGTAGCGGTTCACGTCCCGCTGGATTGTCGTAGTAAATATAGGCAATCTTGCTGCCTTTCTTTGCCCCCTTATCCTTGACGAACTTCATCGCCGCACCACCCTGAGACCAGTAGGATGCCGCCATGGGGAAAATATACGGGAAGCGCTCGCCATCGGCCGCATCCGCGCGGCCAAAGCCCGGCGTGAGACCCGGAATTTTGTCTTCCATGTGCCGCTGGGTCAGGGCATAGACAATGGGTGTGCCATAATCCATGGTCGCCACCCCGCCAGCCCGTTTGATGCGCTCATACGCTTCCACGCCCCGGTCCACCTTGTAGGCGTGCTCCACCTCCATCACTTTGAGCGTATGTTCCCCAAGGACTTTTTTCTTGTTCGCGAGCCTGACATAATCACCCATGCCGGGACAGATAATCGTGCCCACGAACTTGGTCGGGCCGGTGCGGTCGCATTGCCAGCCAATGACAATCTCATCCGCCAACACTGGCATGGCCCCGGCGAAGCCCACAATGAGTGCGAAGACGAGCAAACTGAGCAATCCTGTCCGGATCCGCATAAAACCTCCTGATTATTATTGGTTAGACCAGACCATGCCCTTTCAGTACGAATAGGGCCACAAGCGGAAATACCGCTTAACGTGCTCCCACAGCCGCGCCAGCCCTTCCGGCTCGACGGTGAGAAAGAAAATGATGAGGGCGCCGAACAACAAGAGTTCGAAATTGGCTAGAAAGTTGGCCACGCTCTCGTAGGGGACGCCAAAGATACCCTCGGAAATATTGACCACAACCAAACTGAGGGCAATAGGAAACAACTTGATGAAGATGGCGCCAAAGACGGCGCCAATCACACTCCCGAGGCCGCCAATAATGATCATGGCGAGATACTCGATCGAGGTGATCAAGATGAACTGCTCGTAGTTGGCAATGCGCAGATAGTACGTCCAGAGCGCCCCGGCCACCCCAGCGTAAAACGAACTCACGGCAAAGGCCAGAAGTTTATACTTGAAGAGGTTGACGCCGATGATTTCCGCTGCGATGTCGCGATCCCGGATGGCGATAAAGGCGCGCCCCACGCGGGAGCGCACCAGATTCTGCGCCGCGAAGAAGCCAAGCAGGAACACCGCCAAGACCAAATAGTAACGCCGAAACTCGTTGTTGAACACAAAGCCGAACAACTCGGGGTTTTTGACAAAGATCGTATCCTTGGGCAGGATGTGGATGATGACCCACTCGATAATAAACTGCGCCGCCAAGGTCGCAATCGCCAGGTACAATCCCTTGATGCGGAGTGACGGAAGGCCAAACAGCGTTCCCACCACCATGGTGGTGACGCCAGCAGCGAGAATGCCCACGAAGAAGGGCATGGTTTCGTAACGGTTCGAGAGAATCGCGGCCGTGTAAGCGCCCACCATCATAAACGCGCCGTGGCCAATCGAGATCTGCCCCGTTAATCCCACCAGGATATTCAAGCCAATCGCCCCAACCCCGGCCAGGGCAATGGTGGTCACAATGCTCATCAGATGGTCGTTGTCGGCGAGCATCAACGGCACCGGCAGGAGCACCAACAAGGCCACGAGCACCCACGCGGTATTTTTCGCCAGCGGTAAGGTGTAGAGGGCCATATCGCCCTCATAGGTCGTCTGAAACACGCCTGACTCTCGATTGATCATCTTTACACTCGCTCGATCGTTTCGTGTCCGAAAAAGCCGTACGGACGCACACATAGCATCAAAATCATCAGCACATACGGAATGAAATCCTTCGTCCCCCCGCCCACCAGGGGATCGAGATAACCCGCCGCGACACTCTCGATGATCCCCAACAGCAACCCCCCGATGATGGCGCCGCCAATGCTTTCCAAGCCGCCGAGGATCACCACCGGAAAGACTTTGAGCCCGATCAGGGCCAGGAACGTATCGACGCCATTCTGATTGCCCCAAATAATGCCGCCGGCCGCCGCGGCCAGGCCGGCAATCGCCCAGGACAAGGCAAACACGCGTGGCACCTTGATCCCCACCACCATGGACGCCTGCTGATCATCCGCCACCGCCCGCATGGCCACGCCAAGCCGGCTGCGGGTAAAAAAGAGGCCAAACGCAATCAAGAAGCCAATAGCGATCACCGCCGCCAGGAGATTGATCGGAGACAGGAGCACCGGTCCGATGATGTAGGGGAGATCCGGCACCGGCAGGTCCAGCTTGCGCGTTTCCGCGCCCCACAAAATCGTCACAAAGCCCTGCAACACAAAGCTCAACCCAATGGTGACCATGATCACCGAGACCACCGGCTGCCCCACCATCGGGCGCAGAATGCCACGCTCCAGGAGAAAACCCAAGATGATCATCCCAACGCAGAGGATGAGAATGGACAGCCCGATCGGCAGCCCTTTGGTCCCCAGCAGAACGGCAGCGCCATATCCGGCAAACATGACTAGGTCGCCCTGGGCAAAGTTGATCACGCTGGTGGCCTTGTAGATCAGGACAAAGCCGAGCGCCACCAACGAATACATGAGACCAACGAGCAGTCCGTTGGTGATCAAATCCAAGAAAAACTCCATGAATGCCTCTTTTGGAGCTGTTAGCTATAAGCTGTTAGCTGTTAGCCAGAAAACAAAAAAGCTTATAGCTTATAGCTTATAGCTTATAGCTTATAGCTTTTACACCGCCGCCAGTGCGGACCCCACACTGCGGATGGCCAGCTTGGTTTCCAACGTCGCTTGCCGGCCGTCCTGATAGGTAATGACGGACGTGACGGGCACTTCCGACACATCTGCGAAGAGGGCCTCGATAATATCGGCATACTTCTCGGCCACAAACCCACGGCGGACTTTGCGCGTGCGGGTCATCTCCTCATCATCCGCATCGAGTTCCTTGTGCAGCAGCACAAAGCGTTTGATCTGCATCGACGCTTCCAGATCGCTGTTGACGCGGTCGACCTCCTGCGAGATGAGATCATAGACCTCGGGTTTCTGCGCCAGATCCGTATAGGTCGTGTACGCCACCCGTTGCTTTTCCGCCCAGCGGCCGACATTGTCCATGTCGATGTTGATCATCGCGGCCACGTACGGACGATCCTGGCCAATCGACACCGCTTCTTTCACATAGGCGCTAAATTTCAGCTTGTTCTCGATGAACTGCGGCGCAAACTTGGTGCCGCTCAATAGCGCGGTGACGTCCTTGGCTCGGTCAATGACCACCAGATGTTCATTTTGGTCAAAGAACGCGGCGTCCCCCGAATACAACCAGCCGTCTTTAATCGTGTCCGCCGTGGCTTCGGGACTTTTGTAATAGCCTAAAAAGACCGTCGGGCCGGCCACCAGCACCTCGCCATCATCAGACAGCCTCATTTTCACATTCGGGAAAGGCGTCCCGACACTGCCGAGATCCACCTCGTCATCGCGCTGCACACAGGTGACGCCGGTTTCCGTCTGGCCGTAGACTTGCTTCAAGTTGATGCCGAGGGCGCGAAAGAAGAGAAACACCTCCGGGCCAAGGGGCGCGCCGCCCGTGTAGGCCGAACGAATGCGCCGAAAGCCGAAGTGATCGCGTAGCGGGCCAAAAACGAAAAATTCGCCCAACATCCGCAGCACGCGTTGCCCGCCGGTCAAGGGCTGCTTTTCCATTTCCCGCCGCGCCATCTCATAGCCAACCGGCATGAGTTTATTGTAGATCCAGCGCTTCAGGAACGACGCGTCTTCCATCTTCACCTGCACTTCCGAGACCAAGTTCTCCCAGATGCGCGGTGGGGCCACGAGAAAATGCGGCGCAATCTCGCGGATATTCTCCTGCACCGTCTCCGGACTCTCCGGACAATTCACCCGAAAGCCCATCATCAGCGAGGCCGCCAGGGACCAGAACGTGTCGCCCACCCAAGCCGGTGGCAAGTAGGCCAGCGTTTCATCGGTGGTGTAATAGGGCTCGACTTCCATCATGCCCTCGACGGCGGTAATCAAGTTGGCGTGCGATAGCATGGCGCCCTTGGGCGCCCCCGTCGTCCCCGAGGTATAGCCCATCAGCGCCACCTCGTTCGCCTGCCCCGCGGCGACCTGCTCATCAAAGAAAGCCGGGTGCGCCTGGGCGAATTGGCGCCCCATGGCTTGCACTTCCGTGAAGCTGATCAGGAGCGGGTCATCATAGTGACGCATGCCTTTGGGATCATCGTAGATAATATGGCGCAGATTCGGCAGGTTCGCCTTGATTTCCAAAACCTTGTCAACCTGCTCTTGATCCTCAGCCATAACGATACCGGCATCCGAATGGTCAATGACGTATTCGAGCTGGCGGCTGATCGAATCCTGGTACAGCGGCACCGGCATGCCCCGTAACGCCTGTACGGCCACCATGGTCCAGTAGACTTGTGGCCGGTTATCGCTCAGAATCGCCACCTTGTCATCGGTCTCGAATCCCAGAGCGGCCAAGCCGTGCGCCAGGTCCTGCACCTCCTGTAGGTACTGCCGCCAGGTCCACTGCTGCCAGATCCCCTTCGCTTTCTCCCGCAGTGCGATATGGCGCGGATGCTCCCGTGCCTGTTTCAGGAGAAATTGTGGAAGTGTCTGTTCCGCCATGCTCAACTCCTCATCTCTACGCATCACGATGACAGCGCCTGGGCGCCCAGATAGGCTTGAATGACCTGCGGATTCTCTTTGACCGCCTCGGGCGTGCCATCGGCGATCTTTTGGCCCAGATCCAGGACGACGACGCGCTCCGAAATGTCCATCACCACCCCCATATCGTGCTCGATGAGCATGATGGTGGTCCCCAACTCCTCGTTGACGTCGAGGATAAAGCGGGCCATATCTTCCTTTTCCTCGACGTTCATACCCCCCATGGGTTCATCGAGGAGCAGAATCCGCGGCCGTGCCGCCAGCGCCCGGCCAAGCTCCACACGTTTTTGCAGCCCATACGCCAGCTCCCCAACCGGGCGTTTGCGTAGCGGTTCGATATCCAAAAAGTCAATAATGTCCTCGACCACTTCGCGATGCCGCACCTCTTCTTTCAGCGCCGGTCCAAACCGGAACATCGCGGCCAACACCCCCGTACGCATATGGACATGGCGGCCTAACATGAGATTGTCCAGGACGGTCATGCCCCGAAACAGCGCAATATTCTGAAACGTACGGGCAATACCTAACGTGGCAATCCGGCTCGGGGAATATGGCGTGATGTCGCGTCCCTCGAGCACAATAGCGCCCTGATCCGGGTGATAAAAACCACTGATCATGTTGAGCAACGTGGTTTTGCCGGCCCCATTCGGCCCAATGACGGACACCACCTCCCCTGGCTGTACCGCCATGCTGACGTCGCTAACGGCGACCACACCACCAAAATGCTTCGAGACGTCCCGGACGCTGAGTACACCTTCTTCCGCCATGTGCTCTCCCGTTACCTCACCGGATATCCGTCGTGCTGTTCACAAGAAGGGGGGCTACAGCTACGTACAATAAGACACATATTTTCATATGGATACTGGCGTGATCCTAGCATGTCTTGCCGGGGGCACGTTATACGATAGACAGCGGACGCCTGTCAAGCCCAAAATAAGCGGTGTGCTAAGGTATGTACGCTTCGTGCGTGCTTAGCGCCGGGCAAAAATCTACAATGGGACTCGAGACGCATCGTCACGTCACAAGGACCAAGACCGCTTGCGCATACGACACCTGAACACGAGGTAGCACCATGATCATACAGCAATGCCTGACCGCCATACAGAGCCTCGTCCGGACAACTCTATCCCCGACTCCCAACGTTCTGGTCGTCGGCCTGGCCGGGGTCTGCCTATGCTGGGCCGGGTGCGGGGAGACAAGCGCCCCGGCCGTGGATGCCACACCGCCACAGGTCTGGGCTCAACCCGCTGGGGGCGTGTTTGACCAGTTGCCGGCGTCCATCGCCCTCGCCAGCAGCAAAGAGGCGATGATCGCTTACACGCTCGATGGCTCTCGGCCTACCGACGCATCGGCCACTTATGATGCTCCGCTCACCCTGCCATCATCGGATGTGATCCTGCGCTTTGTCGCGCGTGACGCCAGCGGCAACACCAGCCCGGAACGGGTGGAACGTTACCGCCGTGTGCCCCGCGCGCCACAGCTCACCTTGCAGACGGCCTCGCCCGTCATACTGGGGCCGCAACAGCGTACGACGATCCCATGGGTGTGTGTCCGGCACTGTGGCCGTTTTCGCGTCACGGCTGGCGCCGGGGGCGAGGGGCAAGAGCGGCTCCTGGCGGCAGGCATGGCCGAGGAGGGGCAAGCCATGCAGACGCTGATTGACGCCGCGCGCCTGCCAGCGCCGGCGATGCGGCTGTGGGTGCAGGTCACCAGCAACGCGGGTGTGCTTGGCGCTGCCTCGTTGCCGCTCGTTATCGACCGCCAACCGCCGCAGGTGCGCGCCTGGCCGGCTGGCGGCACGTATAGCCAGCTCTCCGGTATCGAACTGATCACGGATGAAGCGGCAACCGTCTATTACACCACGGACGGGTCTGCACCGAGCCGTGATGCTCCTGTGTATACGGCTCCCATACGTCTCGACAGCGACACGACCTTGCGCTTCCTGGCCATGGATCCGTTTGCCAACGCTGCACCGATCCAAACCGAGGTCTATCGCTTCCGGAAGCCGGCGCCGACCGTGCGGTTGCAGCAATTTCCCGGCTTTCGCCTCGATGTGCGCACCCATCTCCGCGTCACCTGGCGGAGTTCGCAGCGGGGCCACTATCTCCTCAGCGCCAATGACCAACCCTTGCTGCGTGGCCGCGTCGAACGCAACAAACCCACGCGCAGCAGGGTTCCAGGCTGGTCGCTGAAAACACCCCACAATCGGCTGCGGCTTAGCGTCACCGACGAGGCGGGCAACGAAGGGAATACCGCCTGGCTCTTGGACACGGTCTTCGTTGAAACCTTTGCCAAGACGACGGCTATCGACGACGAGAGCACGACCGCGGCGCAGGACACGGACGCCGGCCGTATGGACCTGCCGACAGGCCCGTTACCGGGGGTTTACGAAACCCGTTACACGAGTCGCGGCGTGGCGAGCCAGGGGCACTACGCCTACCTCGCCAATACGCGAGGCGGCGTGCAAGTGCTCGACCTCGCCGCACCTGAGACGCCGCGACTGGCCGGCACGTTCTTCATGCATGGCGAACCCAAAGCCCTCGCCAAGTACGGCCGTTATGTCTATCTGGCCGCCGACACCAGTGGGGTCCAGATCTTCGATGTCTCGCGACCGGCGCCGCCGGTCTTGGTCGGCCACCTACGGTTACCCGGACGGGCCAGTGCGCTGACCATTGCCGGCACACGGGCCTACATCGGCACCCATGACCGGGGGCTCTACATGTACGACCTGACCGACCCCCGTCGCCCGACCCGGGTTGCGCACGTGCCCCTCACCATGCCGGTGATGCATATCGCCGCGACGGCCACGCACGTGTACGTGGCTGGCTTTGCCGAGGGTGTTGCCATCGTCGATATCGCCATGCCAACCGCACCCACCCTACTCACCACCTTCAAGCCGGATCCCTATGCCGAGACCGTGCTCGGCGTTGCGGTGCACGACGACCGGCTGTATGTCGCGGCCAATAGCCTCACCGTGTTCGACGTGCAGAATGCGGCGCAGCCACGCCGACTGGCTCGGCTCGCGCTGCGTAGTGCACATGGCCTCGCCATCGCCCACAGACGCGTCTACGTGGCCGATCAATACGAGGGGATCTACATTGTTGATAGCGGCGTGCCGCAGCCGCGTCTTCTGGGCGCCTACGATACGCCCAACCGCGCCGTGCGGCTAGACCTCGAAGGCGATCTTGCCTTTGTCGCCGATGTCGTCGGGGGGTTGCATATCTGCATATCATCGATGTCTCACAACCCGACCGGCCCACGCTGCTACGGAGTCTGCCAAAACTGGGACAAATCGTCGATGTCCAGGTCGAGGACGGCTTCGCCTATCTCGCCAATCGGCGGGGCCG
This sequence comes from uncultured bacterium, assembly GCA_965178525.1. GTDB lineage: Bacteria > Tectomicrobia > Entotheonellia > Entotheonellales > Entotheonellaceae > CBCXVS01. Next base: position 12,604 of record CBCXVS010000200.1, read on the forward strand.
TGCGCGGCTCCTCGTCGTCGATGTGCGCCAACCTGGCGAAGCCCGCGTCGTGGGGAGTTATCGAAATGGCTCACTGACCGATGTGGCGCTCTCCGGTCCTCTGGCGTATGCGCTGGACGCCTACGGCGGTCTGCAGGTGCTGGATGTGGACGCACCGCATCGGCCCGTCCTGCTCGGCGCCGAGCGTATTCACGGGGTTGCCCAAGGGCTGGCGCTCTCAGGCTCACATGCAGTGGTCGCCGCAGGCGCGGCCGGCTTGCAGCTCATCGATGTGTCCGACCCGACACAACCCACCACGGTCAGCACCGTGCCCCTGGCAGCCGAGAGTGCGGACGTCGCCACATGGGGAACCTATGTCTATGTGGCAGTCGGGACAGCAGGCGTCGTCGTCCTCGACATCACGAAGCCCGAGGCGCCACGTCAGCTTGGCGTGGTCCCGCCGCCGACAGACGATGAGGACGTCAAAATCGTACGTGTCGCTGTCGCCGGCCCTTACCTCTACGCCAGCACCACGGAGCCGGAGTTGGCGATCTTTAGTCTGGCCGCACCGCATCAGCCACAGCTCTTGAGCCGCCTTCCCAGTCCGCAGGGCACGCTGTGGGCCCTGGCGCCGCATGGCCGTATGCTGTACGCCACCACGATCCTGAAACGGCTGGCCATGGTCGATGTGACCGACCCAGCTCAGCCCCGCCTACTCGAATCCGCAGCAGGCGGCGCCTGAGACCTTGTCCTGGAACCGCCGTATCTGCTGCACGCAACGGAGTCGTACAAAAGACGCGGAGGTGGCCTTCGCGTGTGGACATTTATGCTCCACTCGCGCCCCGCTTGCAGGCAACCGGCCTCTCTGAAGCGTTCGCCGTGGCTGCAGCCGGTCCCTACCTCTATATTGCCGCAGGATCGAATGGACTCATCGTCGGACAGTCGGACGTAACGAACCATGTCCAACGCCTGGGACGCCTCGCATGGCAGGACACAGCCCGGCAGCTCGCCCTCTGTGGACCACAGGCATACGTGGGAGGTCAGCAGGCCATTGCCGTCGTCGACATCACCACACCGCAGACGCCGACACTCCGCTCCACTCTGGAACTCGACACCCCGGTAGTGGACCTGGCGTGCACGGATACGCTTCTTGCCGTAGCCGAAGCGAGCGGTTTGCGTCTCATCGACGCCTCTCAACGTCAGCGCACCGTACCGGTCCCAGGGGGTCTACGGCGTGTGGCCTGGTGGGGAGAGCATTATCTACTCGGCATGGGCGAAACCGGAAAACTGACTCTATTTGATCTCACGGACCCGGCCACGCCTCGTATCCAGTGGCGCCTGGACGTGGCGTCCCCGTTACAGGATTTCGCTCTTTACAGCCATCATGTCTACGTTGCCGCCGCCTCCGGTATCTTGCGGATTTCCATACAGCGTACGGCTGCCGGCCAGCCTCACACGGTGTGGAACGGCGAGCCCCTGGCCCTCACCATCTGGGGCCGCCAACTGGTCCTGCTGGACACCAAACAGGGTCTCGTGCGTCTGGACCTCAGCAACCCTGCGGCTCCACAGCAGCTCGATACCGCTCCTGTGCAGGGCAACCTCTCGATGGGGAGACTGCAACTCCATGCCACCCCCACACCTGGACGAGATCATCGGCAAACCGCTGGCCGATGACACGGTGCGGCTCACCGCCCTGCGCACGGGTGAGGTGGACATGATCGATAACATGCACTATCGCGATCAGGACCGCTTCCTCAAGGACTACACCGATCAGTTTGACACTTACCGGATCAAAGCCCTGGGGACCCTCTGGATGTTTTTTAACTGCCAGCGCCCCCCGTTCAATGACGTGCGGGTGCGGCGGGCGACGGCGATGGCCCTGGACAAACAGGCGATTTATGACAAGACGCTCTTTGGCCACGGCGAGATCATGAACCAATTCTACACGGAGCCGGCACCGTGGCACTTGCCAGGGGTACCGAAGTGGGAACGCAATGTCCCGGAGGCGAAGCGCCTGTTGAAGGAGGCGGGCATCAAGCCAGGGACCAAGATTACCCTGCTCACCTACGTGCGCTATAACTATCTCAAGGAGGGCGTCCAGATCTATCAGCAGAACTTGCGGGAAATCGGTTTCTTCGCGGACGTGAAGATCATCGATGCCGGCCCGCTGCGGTCGGTTCGGAAGCAGCGCGACTATGACATCCTGGGTC
>CBCXVS010000201.1:0-14749 GCA_965178525.1 uncultured bacterium
AGGTCAATTCGTTTCAGGCTTTTGAGTTTTTATTTCAACAAGTTGTCGCCGAATCACGGGAGGAACTTCGGGCTAGTAAAAAACCTCAGGAGATCTTCTTCTCCTGTATTATGATGTGGCATGGACAGCTGGTATTCCAATTTTAGAACCGTTTTATAAATCTCAGCAATTTGAATAGGGAATATTTTATTAGAATTTCTACTAGATACTTCAATATGATGAAGTATTTTTCTAGGCACCTTAAGAAGTTTTACTTTTAAAGGGAAAATACACTTGACTAACATAGCTCCAATCTGGGTAGTATATCCATTTTGTGGAGATACAAAATAAGAGACTAAATCGATATCTATTCGTCCCAAAATAGAGTCAAAATTTTTTTGCTCTTCCATGATATCATCCCAATGAATCAATATGCTCTAAAATCAAATATTAGAAAGATTTTTGTATACTGTCGAGGAGAGTGTAAACATTTTTACGAGTGAATCTTTTTTGGGTTCACTTCCTTCTTCAATTTGCAAGACAAAATCGATTAACTCGTCAAGTTGATTATGAAGGACTATATGATTAGGCAGGATATGGTATCCTAATTTATTAACCATTGCCATTTGATTAGAAATACCGAAAACTTTTTAATTTCCTCATTGCTCATTAATTGGTCAATCGTATTAATTAATTTGCCCAATGATATGATTTTAAATCCTTCCAAACCCGATGCCATCGTATTCAAGTTGTGAATCAAATTTTGCACTGAAACAACAATTAAAGAGCTGTCAAGCATCGCTTCCGTTCCAAGGGTCTGCACCATATAAAATGAATTTTCAGAGGCAACTTGTTTTTGAACAGTCTCTATTTCCTGGCAGAATATCTGGATAATTTTTATAAACTGATTGACCAATGAACTCGATGTCTGTACAGCTTCAAATGTGAATAACTCAATAATATCTTTAATATCAACCTTTGATGCTCTCGACATCATACGGTTGTCGATCTGACATGCCATGTGGTAAACTTCCGCGGCTTCCAGAGGTAAAATGGATTCCGCACTTTGAGACATGTCTTCGATTGCAAGTATAATTTTTCTAGGGATGTCCAGAATACCGATTTTGATAGGAACGATGCATTTTGCTAAGTACCCAGCTATTTTTGTTGTGTCATTTTTTTCAGGAGCTACAAAGAGACTCTCCAGATCAATATTCTTGAGGTTTGGCATAAGACTCGCGTTGCTTGTTGATTTTGTTTTTTTACCCACCGATATCTCCTCGATATAGTTATTTCTCAATTTTTTATACATGAATAGCGGCGCTTAACGGCAGATATTCATTCCTGACACACTCCTGAATCGACCGTCTATCTCCTGACCAGACTGTATCCTCAATGACATCCTCAAGATTATCTTCATAGGCAATCCGTGGTATGTCCTGTTAAATGCTATAGGACACACAATGAAAGTATGGACTGATATGGGGAATCACGGTAACACTATTATAGTTATAGTTGATATATAACTATAGGGTCCTGATATCCATCTATTTGAATCCATCAGTTTTATCAGTGTGCCAAGGGGAAAATTTAATCTGTATATGAAGCCGACGAGTTCTGTTGTGCTCCGTCCAAACGAATAGGACTCTCACGTACATCTGAACAGGCCAAAATCTTGATGCTCGCTAACGAGACAGAGTCTCTTATCGTTCTGTCTCGATCGGCGTACGCAAGGAGCGTAAGAAGGCTAGCGGAACGGCTGGCCTTCATTCCGGGTAGAGCCGTAAGTTGCCCCAACGGCTCAGGTCGAGAACCCTCAAGAATAGCCAATCGATCTGGCTGACTGAGAAGCGCTATTCCGCCTCAAACTTAGCGGGTTCTGCTGTTTGTTGGTTATAGGACCTGGTTGAAGGACTGATGGGGTCGAGGGGCATGGCATAGTTGCCCCCAAACGTGCCATGGCGTTCCAGTCGGCGACTGATTTGAGAGGGCGCGCTCTGCTACCGATACAACGCATGAGAGCTGCCGACGAGCAGAGAACCACGTACACGGGAGAGGCCCGAGCTGCGCGTCGCGTACGGCAGGACCAGAGCCCAGGAAGCAACATGTGCCATTATAGACTGCAAGACCGGCGCCCTTGGGGAACACGACGCACATGGTATGGGACCCCGGCACGGCCAGCAACCAGCCGTGTGGCAGAAGCGGCGTCTCGGTCTTGGAGGGAGGCAAACCATGTACCAAGTCTACATCACCCCAAACTCGTTTGAAGCCCATATCGTGGAGCATCAGCTCGATTGCTATGAGATTCCGTGTGAAATCTGGGGCGAATTCCTCTGGGGCGCCCGCGGGGAACTGCCCCTCCTCGACACGTGGCCCACCATTTGGATTTACCGGGCAGAAGACCTGGAACAGGCCCACCAGATTGTTGCCGCCCACCATGCCCAGGAGCCAGACGGTGAGCCCGTGGCGGCGCCATGGCTCTGTCCAGGGTGTGGGGAAACCCTCGACGCGCAGTTTGACGTCTGTTGGCAATGCGGCCGGGGGAAACCCTAATCGTGGAGGCGGGTATCGCGTCAAGGATAGGGTTTGATCGAGAGCGCCGCTCTGATCGCTTACGGAGCATTCTCAACGACGACAGCGCCGCTGCTATCCACGTGTAGGATGCGGGTATGGCATGTAATGCCATGCCGGGCAAAGGCGTTGTGCAAGGCCTCGGCAATCCCGTCTTCTCTCTCCTGCGCCAATGCCATCAGGGTCGGTCCCGCCCCGCTGAGTGCCACCCCGAGTGCGTTGGCGGCATAGCCAGCCGCAATCGCCTCCGGCATACCGGGGACAAGCGTGGCGCGGTAGGGCTGGTGCAAGCGGTCGTCCATGGCCGTGGCCAGCAGATCATATCGGTGTTGATACAACGCCGCGACCAAGAGCGCCGTACGGCTGCCGTTGAAAATGGCGTCGGCTCGGCTCACGTGGGCCGGGAGAACTGCCCGTGCATCTGCCGTTTTGAGCCCGAAATCGGGAATAGCGACAATGACCCGGACGTTCAGTGGAAAGGGGAGGTCGAAGTAGCGATGCTGCGCATCGACCTTATAGGACAGCGTCATGCCGCCCCTGAGTGCTGGGGTGACGTTATCCGGATGTCCTTCGATGTCGATGGCCATGGCTAGTAGGGTCTCCCGGTCAAAGGGCGTCCCACTGAGGACATTGGCCGCCAGTAAGCCGCCAACAATGGCGGAGGAGCTGCTCCCCAGACCACGTGCGAAGGGAATGTCCATATCCATTGTGAGGTGCAGGCCTGCTGGCATCACGCCGCAACGCTGAAAGAGGCGGCGGGCTGCCTGGTAGACGAGGTTCTCATGGTTTGTCGGAAGATTGATGTGAGGGGGAAGGGTGACAGACCAACCCGGCTCTGGGGTGGCGGTGAGCGTATACGTATTATAGAGCTGTAACGCCAAGCCAAGGATGTCGAAGCCAGAGCCCAGGTTGGCGGTTGTCGCAGGAACTCGCACTTGGACTTGTTGAAGGAATGGACCTGCCTTCGCCATGTTCTTACCCTGTATGTGTTCGGTTGTGTGCGGTCACCGTGCGCCTTGAGGACTACCATAGGCTGCAAGCATAGCATATTCCGGCGACAAAAGGATAACACGTCGGTTGGCATTGCGCCTCTGGCATAAATGCTGTAGAGTACCCACGCTGACATACCTTTTAGGTTCTCCACAGCGAGGCGGGCAGATGATGACAACGCGCGATCTCTGCAAAGACCAATTGCCGTATCCGTTATGGGTTGCGATTCGCAAGATCCCGCGGCTCTGGACTCGCGGATTTCGCCAGGTCCAATTCATCTCTTTATTGCTGACGCGTTCGTATCGGGGGTTGATTCCTGCTCTCAATTGGTGGGATGTGATCGACGAACAGTTTTATCTTGGTGGCGCCCTCATGTTTGACGATGTGGAGCGTCTCCAACAACATGGTGTCGGTGCTGTGGTGAATCTGTGCGCCGAACGCAAAGATGATCAGACTCGTCTAGCGCAGGCTCGTATGGAATACCTATGGTTGCCGGTGATTGATACCTGTGCGCCCACGTTCGAGCAGATTGAGGTCGGCGTGGTCTGGATTGAGTATCAGCTCCTTTCAGGTCGGGTGATCTATATCCATTGCGCCGCAGGGGTAGGACGTTCGGCAACGTTGTTGGCCTGTTGGTATCTCTATGCTCAAAATATGAGCGTCAGCCAAGCCTTACATCTTATTAAGAAACGCCATCCGCAAGTCTCTCTCACCCGCAGGCAGATTTATCGCTTGCACGAGTATGCGACGTGGCTTCAACGATCTGCTCACCAAGCTTCTTGCCATTGGACAGGCTCTCCTGCCAAAGCGACGATATCTCTTGATGGCTAAGTATCTCCACCGAATTCTCCCCGCGTGTTCCATGTGACATCGACCTAGAACCGTTATATTCATTCGCAAAGTAAGCGCTTCAAATACTGCCGTTGCCACTGCTGCGCTTTCTTATAATGCTGAAAACGTTGCTCGGCTTGGCGGAAGGCTGGCGGATGAATGGACCATCGCCCGTTAATACGTTGGCGTGGGATGAGTTGATGTAACATTTCGTGGAAGATAACGCTTTCAATAAAATACCGGGGTACAAAGTCCTGGTCTAGAAGACGGTGGATACGAATCAACCGTTGCTTGGCGTTATACGAGCCGAACCGAATGGACGTTCGTGGGCGCTGTGGCGGCCGCCGCGCCCATGTGGTGCGGGCCTGCACCTGATTAGAAAAATACGTGCGATTCAGCTCATGATAGATGGTTTCCAGGTCAAAATAGCGCCCTTGGGTCTGCAGCGGTTGCGTCCGCGGCTGGCGTGATGGCGGCGTGCGAATCAGATACTGCTGACAGTTGATATAGGCTCGCAAGGTCTGCTGGGCTGTACGGTCAGTGCCGCGGACATAGGCCACGAGCGCTTGCCAGATAACCTCTGGGGCCTGGCGAAACATATGGTGTACACGCAACTGGTAGCCGGAGATCGTACTCCCTTTGACAGAAACAATGGACGAACGATTATCCGTCCATACGAGAGACACCGGCGCATTGAGCTGTGTCTTGAGCCATGCGTACCGAAAGGCGAGATCAGCAGAGTCCGGAGTAGGCGAGGGCGACACGGAAGACTCCTGTACAAATGAGTTCTTAGCTATCAGCTGAAACGCTGAAGGCAGAAGAAATCTTACCTCTTCTTGTTTAGCTAATATCTGACGTAAGGCACCGTGCCACAGCGGGAACAGATCGCGATTTCTGCTTCGGGTAAGAGATCGGCCGGAGGCGCAGTCGCTGGCCGATCACACCACCAACAGGGTTCTCCATACTGATGGAGCGCCTGCACTAAGGCGACGACTTCGTCCTGATGACGCCGGCGCACGTTGCCAGTACGTTGCAAGCGCCGTTTGAAACGTAGGAGCCGTTCGCGTCGATAATCTGGTGATCCCGTGTAGGCGAGCTGGATGATGCGTTGCCGCCGCTGTGCGACACGGCGTTCGATATGCTCCAAAACGAACGCGAAGAGGAAGGGCAACGCAAAAATGGACACGAGCGCATACGCAATAAGCCCCAGAGACGTGACGGCGTCGGTTCCGAAGCGCCGCATGCGGTACAAGGCCCGCTGGGTGAAACTTTCGGCAGCCTGACACCCGTGCAGCGTTCGCAGGTAGTGGGCAGCCGCACGCGGGTTGAGCACACCAATATGGGCCAGGGGGCCAGCACTAGCGATGGGATCAGCCGTCCGCAGAAGCGCCCTGACACCGATACGCGTCGAGGCGCATGGCGCGTCTAAAAACAACTGGCCGAGTACACCGGTGACCATGGGACTGGAAAAGGACGTGCCCTGCGCCAGGGCGCCAGGTTGCCATGGCCGTGTGACGTACTGCAGGCCGGGAGCGCAGAGGCTCACCCAGGCGCCGAAATTGGAATAAGGCGTTTTGGTCTTGCGGTACCGAGTACTCGAGCAAATCCCCAACACCTCCTCGAAGGCGGCGGGATAAAAAGGCCGGGTGGTATTGTCATTGCCAGCGGAAGCGATCACGAGGCGTTTCTGCGCCTCCAAGGCCCGTATCATGGCATGCAAGACTCGGTCATAAGTATAAGTGCCTAAACTGATATTGACCAGAACCGTGGTGGCGTCATCAAAGGTTCGGCTGACCTCTTGGACGTGCTGCAGGGCCTGGAGAATGCTTGGAATACCGATATCCCCATGCAGATTCACCTGCCGCACCATACAAGTCGAGCAGCGTCGGCTGATGATACTCTGCACATGCGCGCCATGCGCATCGAAATAGCCGCTCGTATCGATAATGAAAATGACCACGCGCTGACGCTGCAGAGCCGATGTATCATCCTCGGGTTGCCTGGTAATTTGTAAGACGGGCAGGGCAAGGATCACCAGCAAGAGACCGATAGCGATAATGGCCGCCCACACAAAGTGGGCCGGGCTAGGCGCATACCGCATTCGTCTTGCCTCCCTAGCCCCGTCAACCTGTACGAGTGATCGTCGACGATAGCGCTATGGCGCTACACGACCGCGCAAGCGCCCCCGTCGATGTTGATCGCCGTACCGGTAATGAACACCGCGCGATTCGATGACAAAAAGGCGACCAAATCGCCCACATCTTCCGCTTCGCCAACACGGCCTACCGGCACCCGCTTGCCGATTTCCTCGTAAAAACGATCGAGTGTCAGGTCCGGCCGCTGCTGCTTTTGCTGCTCATAGCGCCGCTCATGCTGCGCGCTTTTCAGCAAGCCCAGGCAAATCGTGTTCACTAAAATATTTTCCGAGGCGTATTCCGTCGCCATCGACTTGGTGAGATTGATCCCCGCAGCACGGCTCACGGACGTCGGCAGGCTGCGCTGTCCCGGCGCTTTGCCGCCACTCGTCGTCATATTAATGATGCGGCCGCCACCCCGCTGCCGCATGTATGGAATGACCGCTTTGGAACACCGGATTGCCCCGTAGACCTTAATCTCCATATCCTCCCGCCAAACGTCTTCCTCTGCTTCGAGAAATGGAAAGGCGCGGGAGCCCCCGGCATTATTCACCAAAATATCGATACCGCCAAAACGATCGACCGTTTGTTGGATCAGATTCTGCACTTGCTCGTCACTGCAAACGTCAGCGGGTATGGCTAGCACTTCCTTGCCTGTGCGCGCCTTAATTTCGTCCGCGGCTTTTTGCAGCACATCTGCACGGCGTGCACATATGCTAACGTCCGCCCCTTCCTCGCACAATCGCAGCGCCGATGCTTTGCCAATGCCCTCGCTGCCGCCGGTGATAATGGCAACTTTCCCCGTTAACCCGAAATCCATGCTGCTTCTCCTGTGTCGCAGGCCATCACGCCGTTCTGCTTCGATCGGCCCCGCGCCGTTGCCCGTCCGACCTCTCGCCTAGGTTCCCGTCCGATCGCCGTCTGCAGACAGCGGTCGGCAGCAGAATCATTATACGTGGAGTCCAGGAACGGCACAATGGGCAGAAAATTGACGCCAACCGGTCAAAGGGTGTGGACTCGGGAGGCTCTTATGTGTATAAAGGAAACGGATGACTCTGACCATTGCAATCGCGCTCTATAGACCCAGGCGGCCCTGAGGTGGATTATGCAACTGAAGCTGCGAGTTTTATTCATTATTTGTGTGTTGACAATCCTGCTAAGTGGTTTGGGGTACGATCCGCTCTCCAGGCTGATACCTGGCGTGGCGCCGTATACCCTGCCGGCGTTATTACTCGCGGCGGTACTGTTCATGCAATGGGTCTATACCTCCGGACTCGAACAGCAGCTGGCGGAGAACACGGACCGGACTACGGCAGCGCTGAAGACCGAACGCGCTGCCACCTCGGCACGCTTTCATGAACTCGCTGCCACGACGACGGAACTCGATGTCGCCGTCCGGACGATGCGGCAGGTGCTGTCGGAACAAGAAGTCCTGGTCCCAGCCAAGATCCTGCTCGTGCAGCGGCGCTTTGACGAGGCGACAAAGATGTTACATGAGATTGTCGAACAGTTGCCCAACAGTACGGAGGCCCACTGGTTGCTGGGTGAAGCCCTGCTCGGTAACAAACGGCACACGGAGGCCCTGCCCTACCTGGACGCCGGACTGGCGCATGACGATCCGCATCGTCTTAGCCTCATCGCTCAGTGTGAGCAGACCTTGGGACACCATGCCGAGGCCGAGAAGCATCTGCTGCGGCTCATCGAGGTTCGTGGAGACATTCGCCAGCAGGATCTCGTGGCGCTTGGCGCGGCCCATAGCGAAGTGGTGCCGGCTCGGGCCACGGCGACCCTGACCCAAGCTCTGGACCTCAATCCGTTTAATAGCGCGGCACGCTACCAGCTCATGGAACTCCAGATGCGGGCTGGCGCCTTCGACAAAGCGATTGCATTGGCCACAGAAGGATTGGAGCGCAACGCCGCTGACACGGGCTGTTTTGTCAGCCGAGCTGAGGCCCTGTACCGCCGTGGCCGTATCGAGGATGAACACGCGCTCCTGCACGACCTAGCCCAAGCTCAAGTGAAGAACCGTCGCGATTATAATATTTATCGCCTCCGTGGCGCCTTCTATCAGCGCCAAGCCAGTCGTGCGGCCACACCTGCCGAACGCCGTCAAGCCTTGCGTGAAGCGGTTGATGCCTACGAGGAAGGTCTGACACACGTGCCGGCGAAATTTCAGGCGCATCTCCTGGCGGCCGAGAGTCGCGTCTTCCTGCAACTGAAGCGTTTTGAGGAAGCGATCAAGGTGGCCCAACGCGCGGTCGATCATTCTGCAGGTCATGTCAGTAACCATCTCGCGCTGGCGTTGGCCCGGCTGGCGGCGGGACAGTGGCGCTCCGCCGCCCAGGCGGCCGACCATGGCTTGCAATGGGCCGGTTGGGGCGGCCGGATATGGCTCACCGCGGTGGCCATTTTCGCCAATACGTGCGCGGGAGCGGACCCGGATACCTTGCAACAGAAATGCGCCACCCTCGCCGCTGACCTCGCGGCTGACGGCCGGCGCTTTGAGCTGAGTGAGACCTGGAGTGTCGTGCGGGTGGTCCTAAGCGAGGCGAAGAGTAACGCGACCGAGAGCGGGCTTGCCTTAGTGCGTGACACCATCGCGTTATTGGAGCATGCCATTTCACCGGAGGATTATCAGCGAACCTGGGGACATGTGCACGAGACCCATGAGGTGGCATAGGCAAGGAAGAGCAGCCGATGGACATCATCGCGTTTATCAAGCAGACGCTGGAAGAGAGCAAACGCCGCCTATATCGCACGCTACGTGATCTCACGCCTGAGGAGCTGACCTGGCAGCCGGGTCCTGAGTCGAATTCGATTGGGTTTATCGTCTGGCATATCGCCCGTGTGGAGGACCGCTGGCTGGCGCGGTTTGCGCCGGCCAACACACCGGAAGTCTGGATACGCGCCGGCTGGGCTCAACGCTGTGGCCTGCCCGAAGGTGATACCGGCGTGGGTTACACAGCCGAGCAGGCCGCGGCCTTCCGGATGCCGCCCCTCGCCGACGTGCGGGCGTATTTCGATGCGGTGCGGCAGGACATGCTGACGTATCTCCAAGGTCTGGATCCGAGCGAGCTTGACGTTGCTCCCAAACGTTCTCCCTTTCCCGAAGTCGGTTCCCTCCCTGACGATTTTACCATTGGCCGCATGTTTCGCTAGCTCATCGGTGAATACAATCAACATCTGGGTCAGGTGGGCTATATTCGCGGTTTGCAGCGGGGTCTAGATAAGTAATCACGTCAAAACGGCCGCGAAATCCGCACCGCCATATCCACGAATTTCGGGCGATCGTCCATAGCGCCGGGTATAGATGCCAGATTGTGCTGCGCACGTTGGCGGACAGGGCATATTCTTGCCCCATGTACCTGCCTTGACCGTCTGACATGCGCCAGTTATAGTGAACACACCACACGTCAAGATATAATCGGACACCATGAACGGGGATTACCATGGCACATTCGTCCTACACGGCCTACACGGTTGGCACAGCGCTACCGCCCCATGCGCTGCGGGCGCATAACGAGGCGATAGAGAGCGAGAACAAGATCCACGATGACGACGTCGCGGCACAGTACGGCTTTCGCGGCGGCTTGGTACCGGGCGTGTCGGTTTACGCCTACATGACCTATCCGCTGGTACAATGCTTCGGGCCGGATTGGCTGACGCGAGGCACGGCCCAGGTCACCCTGGCCAAGCCGTTTTATGAAGATGACGAGGTGACCGTCAGCAGCACCGTAACCGCGGTGTCGGACAGCGGCATGCGGTTCGATGTCTGCAGTACCAATGCCGATGGGGTCGCGTGCGGTGTGGGCACGGCATCCATGCCAGCGGTTGCAGCCGAGGTTCCGCCTATCGACGTGGTTCCCGCCGGTCCGAGACAGGCCGAGCGCATCCCGGTCAGTTGGGATGTCGTCGTCGTTGACGAGCCCCTGCCTATCCTGACCGAAATCCTGAACCAGGCCGATAACGAGTCCTACAGCCGCAGTCATAACGATGATCTCGCGCTCTATCAAGGACCCGATGGCTACATCCACCCAGGATGGCTGTTGCAGCGTTGCAACCGGATTTTTTCCAATCGTTTTATCCTGAATCCCTGGATCCATGTGAACAGCGACATCACCATGTACCGTCCGTGCCGCGTGGGTGAAAGCCTCGAAGTGCGCGGGGTACCGATCGACAAGTTTGAGCGCAAAGGGCATGAATTCGCCGTGCTCGATATTCTTATCCTCGCCGATGGCGAGATGGCGCAGCGGGTCAAACATACGTGTATCTTCCGGCCGCGCCGAGCGCGCACGGCATCATAGACGTGACGTGGAAAGGACCAATTATGCAGCGGAGCGGGCTTTTTGCCATCCATGACGCATTCGGGGCGACGTTCACCGAGGTCGCCGGCTGGGAACTCCCGCGGCATTTCGGGAATCCCGAGGCGGAGTATCACGCCGTGCGTCAGAGCGTCGGACTGTGCGATCTGTCGCACCGTGGGCTCGTCCGGGCCACGGGAGCCGACCGGCAGCGCTTTTTCCATGCCATGGTGTCCAATGACACGGCAAGTCTGCAACCGGGGCAAGGATGTTATGCAACGTTTTTGACCAACAAAGGCAAACTAATTGCCGATTTTGTGGTCTATGCCGATGCTGACGCCTACTTGATCGATCTCGAACCGCACATGGCCCAGACGTTTATTGAGCAGCTCGATTTCTTCGTCATTGCCGATGATGTGACGTTCACCGACGAGACGACTGCGTGGGGACTGCTGTCTTTACAAGGGCCTGAGTCCGCCGATGTGCTCGCTATGGCCTGCGGCCAGGAGATGCCGGACCTGCCGACATACGGACATACCCCGTGTGTCTTGGGCGGCCACCAGGCGCGCCTGATCCGGCGGAGTCACACGGGTGAGGATGGCTATCAGCTTCTGGCCCCCCAGGAGACGCTGCCGGGGATCTGGGAGGTCTTGTGGCAATACCGTGACACGTGTGATGTACATGTGGTCGGGCTCGATGCGCTCGACGTCTTGCGGATCGAGGCGGGCGTCCCGCTGTTCGGACGCGACATGACCGAAGAGACCATGCCGGTTGAAGCCAATCTCTTCGACGCGATTAGTTATACCAAAGGCTGTTATATCGGCCAGGAAGTGATCGCCCGTATCGACGCGCGTGGTCATGTCAATCGCAAATTGATGGGTTTATTGTTGGAGGGAGAGCCCTTACCCCATCCTGGCGACACGATTGTGTCGTCTGAACGCGACGTGGGGTGGGTGACTAGTGCGGCGCATTCCCCGGCACGGCAGCAAAATATTGCGATGGGCTACATCCGCCGTGAAGTGTTCACGCCCGGAACACAACTGGATGTGCGGACCGCTGGCATGACGTTGGGGGCCACAGTGGTGGAACTTCCTTTCTATAGTGCGTCAGAGGATCGAGAGATACGATGAGTGAGGCGACGATTCAAGGTCCCCTGCGGGCTGGGAAGTCAGCCCCAACCCCGCAGGGGGACGGGGGGATGTGCAGGCTGGCATAACATCCGACGCTGGATAGACAAATGCCATCGGTTGCACATCGCGTCATAAGGCGACGGCGCATTTGCACGCCGAGGGCCAGTTATGCTCCCTGTCTTTTCTTTAGGGCTGCTCCAACGTATACAAGGTGTCGAACACCTCATCCCAACTGAGCAGGGACGGCTCCGGGATGGCCCGGTTCATATCCTTTTCGGCTTCGTTAATCGCGCTGTCGTAACAATCCTCCCACAGCTGTTCCTGTATCCGGGTATCCGTGAAACGTGGATAGCGCTGTTGCAAACGACGCACCTGTTTCCGAGCTTCTCGAATCGTGGCCACCCAACTGTGTGAGCGCCGCTCCGGTTGCACCTTCCACTTGATGATATGCTGTATGAGACGGATAAGATAGCTCTCCAAAGCGCGTTCTTCGGAACGAGACAAAGCGTCAATAAGCTCCTCAATGCCGGTAGTGGCCTCGTCCACGTTGCCCTCCCATAAGGCGTCCCGAATGGCGATGGCCGTGTGGTAATGTGACGTGGTTGCGAGTTCTTGCCATTCCACAGTCTTCATGCTGACGACCTCTATCCCCTTTGTCCCCACACCCGTCGGGGATATGCGTTGACGTTGGAGCAACACAAGACTACTATACCGCAAAGTCGTGCATGACAACAGTAGGGAAGCAACGCGACGGCACGTCCAGGAGGCACTATGCAGCAGGGAATACCGACACAAGACGAGGTGCTCCAATACTTTACCACCCTCAGCAACTGGGGCCGCTGGGGAGAAGACGATCAGCTCGGTACGTTGAACTTCATTACCCCGGAAAAAACCAGGCAGGCAGCGGGCCTCGTACGCGAGGGTGTGACGATTGGTTGCGCGCGTTCGATACGCTACGAAGCCGGCCCCGATGTGCCCTCGCCTCCGATCCATTACATGGTGGAGAGCGGCGAGGGATGGGCCAGCGGCGAAAAAGTGAGCAACCGGGCGAGCCAGGTCTCTGTCGATTTCTTCGGCTTGGTGTTTCATGGCCATACCATCACCCATATGGACAGTCTGGCCCACTTTTTCTGGGAGGGCAAAATGTACAACGGCCGACCTGCCCACTTGGTTTCGACCAGCCTGGGCGCTACGGTCGAGTCGGTGGAACTGGCCAAGGATGGGATTATCACGCGGGGTGTACTAGTGGACGTGCCGATGATCCGGGGCAGCGACTGGGTTGAGCGCGGCGAGGGCGTCATGCCCGAGGATGTTGAGGAGGCGGAACGGCGGTGCGGCTTTCGTGTGCAGGAAGGCGACATTCTCATGGTGCGCACCGGCCAGCTCAAGCGCCGCAACGACGAAGGTCCGGTCAATCCCACGGAAGCGGGCTCAACGGCCTGTCAGGCGGCCTGCCTGCCGCTTTTCCATGAACGGGGCATCGCCATGATCTGCTCCGACACTGGCAACGACGTCATGCCGCGGCAGTATGAACTCTTCTCGAATCCCATCCATCAGGTTGGCATTGTCGCCATGGGGCTGTGGATTCTGGACAATGCCAACTTGGAAGATTTAGCCGA
Organism: uncultured bacterium; assembly: GCA_965178525.1. Taxonomy (GTDB): domain Bacteria; phylum Tectomicrobia; class Entotheonellia; order Entotheonellales; family Entotheonellaceae; genus CBCXVS01. The sequence continues at coordinate 13,557 of CBCXVS010000201.1, forward strand.
GGCGTGCCGTCAGCGCAACCGCTGGGAGTTTATGATGTGTGTGGGTCCCTTGCGCATCTATCATGGCACCGGCTCGCCCCTCAATCCCATTGCCGTATTCTAAATCGCAAACAAGGAGGACATATGCCTGGCAAAGAAGTCATCGCGCCGCCGAGTCTTGGGGCCGCTGGCCCGCCCTTGTCTCCTGGCATCAAGGCTGGCGATACGGTGTACGTCTCGGGCCAAATCGGCCGCCATCCGACGACGGGCGAGATGGGGAGTGACATTCGCGAGCAGACTCGCAACTGCCTGGAACGCACCAAGATCATTCTGGAGGCAGCGGGCACATCTCTCGACCAAGTGGTCAGCGCCACCTGCTGGCTGACCAGTAGAGAAAATTTCGCGGCCTTCAATGAGGTCTACGCCAGCTATTTTCCAGCGGATAAGCCCGTCCGTGCCACGGTCGAGTCCAACTTGATGGCCGCGGGGGCTTTGGTGGAAATTATGGTGATCGCTTCTATGCCCGAGTAGGCAGGACGATCAGGCTCCCGGAACCGGACCGATACGTGACCTGTGTCACATTTGCGAATACTCGACGCATCGGGAACGTTCTCTCTCTACAACAGGCACATACACCTCCTGACCCGTGTTGCTCACGCGCGTCGAGGAGGCGAATCAATATTGTAGAGGAGAACACCTAATGTTGACGACTATACAAGCAAAGCGTGCACGGTTCTGGATACTCGGACTCGCGTTGTTCCTCGGAGGACTTCTGCTGGCGCCAGCCGGCATGGCCCAAGAACGTGGTGACGACTATGACGTCTCGATCTTGTCGTCCACCTCCGGATCCCGGCGGCATGGCACGGAAATCATCGTGCGCGTCCGGACACTGCAGGGCAAACCGGCCCATGGCATCCCCGTGCGATTTCTGCTCGACCCGGCGTGGCACGGCGATGCCACCATCGTACCGCAGCAGATGACGACCGAGCACGGACTCGCCCGAGCCTGGCTCCACACCGATCTCATCGGCCGTATTGGGGTGACAGTCCGGGTCGGCTTTGGGACGGTGATCAAGCGAACCGGCGTGGCGTTCCAGGCCGGCGGGGACGGTGAGCCCAATCTGTGAACGAGGCCGTAAGGGTACGATGGAGTGGGGGTGTGGCCTCCGCTCACAGGCCATCCATGGCAGGTCGAGAAAATAGCCCGAGAAGCGG
>CBCXVS010000202.1:0-14701 GCA_965178525.1 uncultured bacterium
GACCTGGCTGGGCTCCCTCCATCGTTTGGGGGAGGATAGCCTACCTCATTAACTATTGGGGAACAACCCTATTACACGTAAAGCAGGCCAAACACAGATTCTCCAAGACCGTCAGCCCTGAGGCAGTCTCCGGAATAATATGATCCACATGCATACGCAAGCCGCAGTTCTCTTCTGTCGTCAGGCAATATGCACAACGATTGTGATCGCGTTCGGCAATCAGGCGACGTAAGGCAGAAGGAATCGGCATCGTTATTAACCAGAGGAGGTCTCGGGGTTGGCAAAGACAGTATGTCCGCGCCGAGCTAGCAGCCGGTAAGCTTCGGCTTTGCATATCATCATATGCTGGGCTTCTTCCATCAATTGCGCCAACATGGATTGCTCTGCGGTTGAGAGCGGCCGCTGCTTCTGGGCATCCGCAAGGTCTTCCAGGCGTACCTGCTGCGCTTCATCCAATACGCTGGCCGCGATGTTCCACAACGCCGTATCACTTAACAGTGCCAAGGCAGCTAATTCCGACCGCATGTCGGATGACAGCTTACGCTCCAATATAGGTAGTGAGAGGGCTATGGACTGTGCCAGCACCTCGTCAAATGACAGGGAAGAAGCCGTTGCGGTGGCCTGAACGCGCTCATAGAGAGCATCGGGTAGCGTAATGGTAATCGTTCGACCTGACATGAGTCCGCTCTCCTTCTGTCGTTATAGACACCTTCCCTGCCAGCAATCGGGCAAAAAAACGACAAGATTCGACGCCTACACTTACCCATACAGGCGGTGGCGGGACGTCGTCGCACGTGTAGCGGCGTTCACCCTAGCCAACCTGAGGTTTGACGCGCTCCATGAAGGCATCCATGGTCGCCAGGGTACCGTCATGCGATTGCGTCGACATCTCCAAAACCACATGTTCCAAGCCCAAGTCCTTGAAGGCGCCGAGCTGATCCACAACCGCCGCGACGCTGCCGCTGAGGCTGGCGCGCACGTTGCGTGAGGTGTAAGAGGTGACTTGATTCGAGACGCCGTCGATCGAGAGGGCAATACGTGAAGAAAACACCGGCGCGCCCTGGCGTCCGTTCTTCTCCCAGAGTTCCCGCACATGGTTACAACCTGGGGCCATCTCGGCCGCCAGGATACCGGTGCTGTGCCACCCATCGCCCAACTCGGCAGCGCGGCACCGGGAGCGCGCACTGTTGCCGCCAACCCAGATGGGGGGACCACCCGGCTGCACCGGACGCGGCGAAGGTTGCATGTCCTCATAGTGGTGGAAATCGCCTTGCATACTGACGGTATCCTGCGTCCAGATATCGCGAATGACGCTCAGGCTTTCATCGCTGAAGGCGCCACGCTGGACAAAGGGCGCATTCAAAGCCCGGAACTCTTCCTCCATCCAGCCCGCCCCCGTGCCGAAGATGACGCGGCCTTGCGACAGTTGGTCGATCGTGGCCAACATCTTCGCCACGATGACCGGGCTGCGATAGGGCAGGATGATGACGCTAGTGCCCAAGCGCACGCGTGGCGCCACGGCGGCCAGGTGGCTCAACAGGGCGAGGGGTTCGAGCATGTTGTCGCGATAAATAATATTCATGGTACGCGGCACCAGGATGTGATCCGTCACCCATACGGAGGCGAAGCCCAATTCCTCGGCACGCCGAGCCATTCCCAGGATGCGGTCGATCTCGAGCGGTTTGCCGTAGTGGGGCACACAGATACCGAATTCCATCATGTTCTCCTCTCCAGAGGGCGTCAAAGACCCAAAATATGATACCCGGCGTCGACGAAATGCACCGTGCCCGTGACCCCACTAGACCAGTCGCTACAGAGATAGAGCGCTGCCTTGCCGACCTCCTCCGTCGTGATGTTACGGCGCAAGGGCGCTTTGTCGGCATGTTGCTTCAACATGCCGGTAAAACCGGCAACGGCGCGGGCAGAGGCGGTGCGCACCGGACCAGCAGAAATGGCATTGACGCGGATGCCCAAGGGGCCGAGATCGTTGGCGAGATAGCGCACACTGTTTTCCAACGCCGATTTGGCCAGCGCCATCACATTGTAGTTCGGCACCACCCGTTCACTGGCCATATAAGTCAAGGTAATAACGCTACTATCGTCCGCCGGCATGAGCGGGGCGAGGCGCCGCGCCACGGCGATCAGCGAGTACGCGCTGATATCCATGGCGGTGTGGAAACCGCTACGCGAAATATCGCGGAAGGGATCTTGCAAATCTTCACGCTCGGCAAAGGCGACGCAGTGGACGAGGTAGTTGAGCTGACCGAGCTCCGCTTGCACCCGTTCGCTCATGGCATCGACTTGGGCATCGTCCGTCAATTCACACGGCATGTGCACCACATCCTGCCAGTCGCTGGTCAGTTTGTACACCTCATCCTTGACGCGCTCGTTCTGGTACGTCACGGCCAGACGGGCTCCCTGGGCATGCAGGCGGTCCGCGATAGCATAGGCAATGGACCAGCGGTTGGCAATGCCGAGCACGAGGGCGGTTTTGCCCGTGAGATTGAGAGCTTCCATATGTGTCTATCCTTATGGTGACGACAGGGCTATGCGAGGCTAGATGCAAGACTATAAAAACGATCGCTTGTCAGGTCAAATCCGGCACCGGATGATTTTTAGGCTGATGGAAGCGCGCAGGGAGGCAGGCGGGACACGGCGTGCACGCGATAACCGCATGCACGCCGCACAGCTTACGAGCGGAACAACGGGTGCGTGATCCCCGGAATCTTGCCGCGCAGCGTATAGATAGATGTCTGTGCGGTGAAAAAAATCGTTTGCATATCCGGTCCGCCGAAGGCGAGATTCGCGGGAACTTCGGGCGTGCGAATCACGCCCAATTTGCTGCCGTCCGGTGCAAACACCCAGGTGCCGCCGGGTCCGGTGCAGTAGACATTCCCCTCGACATCCACTTTCATGCCATCCGGCACGCCATCCGTCTCGACAGACGACATGTCGGCAAAGATCTCACGGCGCACCATGAGGCCGTCATCGCCGATTTCAATGGCGTGAATGTAGGCGCCCCAGCGCGTATTGGAGACGTAGAGCGTCTTCTCATCCGGCGAAAACGCCAAGCCATTGGGATACTCGCAATCCGCCACCAGGGTCATCGCACCATCGGGCGTGACGCGATAGACGCCGGAATACGGACATTCCCGCTCCTCAAACGGCACCCGCAGCCCCGGATCGGTGAAATAGATATTGCCGTCGGATTTGCACACCACATCATTTGGACGGTTCAGCCGCTTGCCCTCATAGCGATCCACGAACGTCTCGACCTGACCATTAGACGCCATGCACGTGACGCGCCGATTGCCGCCTTCACACAGCAGCAAGCGGCCCTGTAAGTCATAAGTCGTGCCATTGCCCTCACCGGTATTTTCCCGCGCGACTTCTGGCGCCTGTCCCGGCGTGATGCGGTGCAAACGGCTGACGCGTAGATCCACAAAATAGTAATAACCATCGGGATGCCACGTCGGCCCCTCCGTGAAGGTAAACCCCGTCGCCAGTTGTTCCGCCTCCGTCGTTGCCAAAACCCGCCGCAACGGATCCCCCATCTTCTTCCCCTCCCCTTCGCGTCCTTCGCGTCCTTCGCAGAGCCCGTTTTCATCTCGGTTTACACAGATGGTAGGCCGCGTTGCGCCCGCACCCGATTGATGGTCTTGCGAAATCCCGCTTCCATGGGAAATTGCGGGCTATAGCCAATCGCCTCTTCCGTCACCGAGCCATCATAGCGGATGCCCCGATGGTTGCCGCCGGGGGTCACCTGCAAATCAGCCTCCGGAAGCAATTGCCGCACATACGCGACGGCTTCTTGCATGGGGCGCGTATCGCCCACAATGGTCAAACCCGATGAGCGGGTTTGCGACGCCTCAGACGCGAGGCGAATGGCGCGCGCCACATCCTCGACATAGAGCCAATCCGGCGCGTCATCCCCATTCGAAATCACCCCTGGCTCGCCGGCAGCCGTTTTTTCCAACAGCTCGGTGAGATAATCCACGCCGGTGCCGCGCGGAATCGTCAGCGCTTTGCCGTAGCCATACACGTGGGTGAAACGCAAGCCGATATTATCCAACTCACGGCGGTACTTGTAATGCATGCCAAGACGTTCGTTCATCGTCTTCACCGCCCCATACAGACCGGTCGGCGCATGATAGGCCTCGTTCGCAATCCACTGCTTATCGTCGCGCTCCGTAGACCCGAAAACCGCCACGGAACTGGCCCACACCACCTTGCTCACGCCGCACGCCAGGGCGGCCTCGAAGATGTTGATGGCGCCTTCACAATTGACCTTGAGCGTGCGTAGCGGATTGGCCTCACTGCTAATGCTCAGCGTGGCGGCCAAGTGCACCACGCGTTCCGCTTCCGCCTCCTGCATGTAACGCAGCATCATGGGCAAATCGGTGACATCCGTCCCATACACCCGCACGGCATCGCCGAGCGGTGCGCCGACGACATGGGCCAAAAACTCTGTATTGGGCGCCAGGTCAAGGACCGTGATCTGATGCCCGGCCTGGAGCAATTCTCGCACGGCATAGGCCCCGATAAACCCCGTCCCGCCTGTGACCAGATACCGCATACCGTCCTCCCTCAACGCCTCCCTTTGGCAAAGGGGGGAATAAAGCCTACAGCCTCGGCCTTAATCATGGTGATGATCGTGATGATCGTGATGATCGTGATGGTGATGCTCCGCGACCGCCCCACCCGCGTGCTCATCCACCTCGCCCACAATCAGACGCAGGAGGTTCGGCCGCCCCGGCATATCGCGATTCCCGGCGCCATAGCCAACCTGCTCTACCTGCATCAGGGGTAGCGGACCGAACTGACGCGCCATGGTGGTCACGATCGCAGCCCCGGTTGGCGTCGTCATTTCCATGCGGACCTCGCCGGCGTATGTAGGACAGCCTTTGACCAGTTCCAGCGTGGCCGGTGCCGGGACCGGAAGCAGGCCGTGCGCCGTCCGCACCGTGCCCCAGCCCATATTGATCGGCGACGCCATGACCGTCGTCACGCCCAGAGTGTGCAGGCCGATGACGGCTCCCACAACATCCACAATCGAATCCACCGCCCCGACTTCGTGAAAGTGAATCGCCTCCAGCGGCTCGTTGTGCAGATGCGCCTCCACTTCGCCAAGACGCCGGAAGATATCGAGCGCACCTTGCCGGACTTCGGGATGCAGCTCGCTCTCGGTGATCATTGCGGCGATATCCGTATACTTTCGCATCGGTTGCTGCGCTTCATCCACCACGACATCGACCTTGGTCCCCCGTAAGCCGCTGCGCTTGACCACACGGGTTTCCAGGCGATAGGCCTGCACGGGCAACTTGGCCAACTCATCGCGTAACACGGCGATATCCAGGCCGGCGTCGACCAAGGCGCCCAAGGTCATATCGCCACTCACACCGGAAAAGCAGTCGAAATACGCCATTTTCATCGTCTCGCGTCTCCCTGTACGTTCCCCGCGTCATCGTCTCGCGTCTCAAGACCCATAGGGAAGGCAACGTACCACACTGTCTCAATCAACTCAAGCGGTTGTCCTTTGTCAAGAAAAATCACACAAATGGCCTCAAGTATGATACACTCCTACATGGTGTACGCGGATCCGCATTCTGACACCTGTTCATGTGTCTCGCCTATGCAGATACACCCGTCTTTGAGGCATCCCGGTTTTTTCAACTCAGAACGCTTCTGAGCCGCTGCCGGCTTAGAGCGCCCACATCCCAGGTAAAGGGGAGGAGGCAGTATGAAACGCACCATGTTCGCCATCGTTCTGTTGAGTCTACTCGTGGTCTTGGGCGGCTGTGTGGCGGCAGCGGTTGGCGTCGGCACCGCTGCGGGCGTCGGCACGTATTCGTTTATCCAGGGGGATCTCAAAGTCACCTACAGTGTCAAGCTGGATCAAGCCTGGCCGGCGGCGCTGGCTGCCATGGACAACCTCAAGCTGGCCATCGATGTGCAGCAAATGGATGGACTCGGGGGCGCCATTAAAGCCAAACGCGCGGATGGGACGCCTGTCAAAGTCCGCCTCAAGCCGCTCGGTGAGTACAGCACCAGCATTGGTGTGCGGATCGGGCATCTGGGCAGTAAAGCCAAATCCGAACGGGTGCACGATGCGATTCGGAGACAGCTCGGGGTGTCATAAGATAAGTTGACCGGTCCCTGAGAAACATGCTACAAAGGCGGTGCAAGACACCATGCCGTGCGCCCCATGCACGCTTTTCCTATGGAGCCCATTTGTCTCAAGGAGCCGAACGCGTTATGCCTCGCTCAACGGAAATGTTTTTGTCCCCCTGGCAAGCGGCCGATTACGCCGGCCTCAAAATTGAGGCCATCTATGAACTTCTGGAATCAGGCGAGATTGCCGCCGATAAAGTGGACGGACGCTGGCGTGTGAGAAAATCGGTCATGGATGCCTGGCTCGATGCCGACGTGTCGCCGGAAGAACTGGGGAAGCTCGCTCCGAAGCTCCGGCATCTGACGGAGGAACAGGCGCGTCAGATCTTGAAGGAAGAAGGACTGAGGACTGAGGACTGAGGACTGAGGACGCGTTCGATTGCGGATTGCGGATTGCGGATTGCGGAATAGAGGAAAAATAGGAGGGATAAAGTGCCAAGGGGAAAACGGCAGGGCCGGGCAATGATGTGAATGGGCTAGGGTGCGGCGCGGTTCTGCGTTACAATAACGGCCGTACGCTTGAGTACCTGGACACACGCAGCTTCACCTGCAGGAGAACACCCATGGCATTTACGCAATCTCCCCGTCATCGCGAGTTGATGGTGCAAGCTCAGAACTATTTTCCCGGCGCCTCGAACGGCAATGGGGCGCTGTCGCCAGAGACCGGTTTCGTGATTGCCTCCGGGCAAGGCTCCCACGTCTATGACCCGGAAGGCCATGTTTGGCTGGACTACTTACTGGGCTCCGGGCCGATGATTCTCGGCCATGCGCATCCGCACGTCGTGGCTGCGGTGCAGGAGCAACTGACGCGCGGCACGACCTTCTTTTACTTGAACGATAAGGCCATCGAGCTGGCTGGCGCCGTGATTGAGGCGATGGATTGCGCCGATCAGGTTCGCTTTACCTCCACCGGGACGGAGGCGACCTTTTTTGCCTTACGGATCGCCCGGGTTTTCCGGGGCCGGGACAAAATTCTCAAGTTTGAAGGCGGTTATCACGGCAGCCACGACTACGCCATGATGAACGTCGAAGGCCAGGAGCCGCAAGACTATCCGCAGGCGATTCGCGGTTCGGCGGGTATTCCGAAAAGTCTGGAGCAAGAGGTCCTGATCGCGATCGCGCCGTATAACGATATCGCGCAGACCACGGCCATTATCGAACAATACCACGACGACCTGGCTGCTGTCATCGTCGAGCCCTTCCAACGCATTTTGCCACCCGTGCCGGGTTTTCTCGCGGGGCTGCGCGAGGTGACCGCGCACTATAGCATCCCCCTGATTTTCGATGAAGTCGTCACCGGTTTTCGCTTTGCGTATGGTGGCGCGCAGGAATACTACGGCGTGACGCCGGATGTCGCGACCATCGGTAAAATTGTCGGGGGTGGTTATCCGCTGGCTGCCGTGGTGGGCAAACACGACATCATGACGAGCTTTGCCAGCCCGGACCAGGACGGCCGCATCGTGGGGCAAGTCGGTACCCTCAATGGCAACCCGATAGCCGCTGCGGCCGGGCTTGCCACCCTCGAAGTGTTACGGCAACCGGGAAGTTACGAGCGTTTACACGAGGTCGGCCGGAAAGTACGGGCGCAACTGGTGGCGACCCTGCAGGAACACCGGGTGGCCGGGCAAGTCGTGGGTGATGGCCCGATCTTTCAGATCCTGTTTACCGAGCAGGAAACGGTGCAGACGTATCGGGCGGCCCTCGACGTGGATACGCACAAGCAGCGTGTCTTTCACGATGCGTTACTGCAGCATGGCGTGTTGAAGTCGCTCTCCAAGGGATATATTTCGCTGGTGCATAGCGACGCGGATCTGGAGCAAACTGCCCAGGTATTCGATGCCGCTATGGCAGACGTCGCCGCCTTGTAAACGTCCATCGTACGCGGCGTGCACGCGGCACAAAAAACCCCCCGATGGTTGTTGGTCATCGACCGTCCCGCAGGTGACGTCACGGGCCATCGGGGTTACGGTGGTGCCTGGACCCTCCAAGCGACCACCCAGAACTATGGGTAAGCCGGCCTAGGAGGCCACCACCTCGCAGGTCACCCTAGAATCGCTACTCATATATTAGACCACCTCCTTTCACGGCACACTACATATGCGGAGCCAGTATCCGCCTGCCCCTGACCAACCGCCGAAAAGTTGGCCCCGGGTCCGATCCGCCTTAGCCTGCACCATTACAGGGCTGACAGCGCTTAAAGGCCTGCGTGCGCCTCGACCGGAACAAACTCTTGCATACATTGTGCACTGAGTTGCATGAGCTTGTCAAGGCGATTGACGCGGATGGGCTCGTGGGTTCTGTCAGTTCTGTGCGGCGAGAGTTTGGGACACCTACGGTGTTGACATCACTCATGGCCTCATAACTCCCTGTTTTTCCATCATATCTCGGCCCACGTCCGAGCTGGCTTTGCTACCGCCGTGACGAAAACGCCTCAGACAACTCCTGGCTTGGAGGCGGTGTATGTTCGCAAATATCACCAAGATGAAGCAAGATGTCACTCCCCTATATTTTGGGCATAGCTCAGGATGGTCACCACGAGGTAGCTGATGATGAGCACCAAGCCAAACGGCCGCTTCAGGGTCGAGCCGGAGACGGAAATGCCAAGACGAAAAACGACGAGGATAAAGATCATCGCCGGGAACAGGAAGTGAAAAAAATAAGGCGTGGCAGGCAAGCCGCCAGCGGTGACCGCCGCCGCCGCTCCTGCGACGAACAGCACGTTGAGAATATCGGCGCCAATGACGTTGCCGACCGCGAGTTCGCCGTGGCCTTGCCAGGCAGCCGTCACCGCGGTGACGAGTTCCGGGAGGGATGTGCCGAATGCGACCAGCGTCGCCGCAATCACGCTGGGCGGAATATTGATGCGCAGCGCCGCTTCACGTACAGCGGGAATCAGGATCCACGACGATCCGACCACGATGCCGATGCCCACAAAAAGTTTGACCAGAACGAGCCAGGACGTGGCGGTGTCCGTGACCCCATCCGCCTCGACCGTTCCGGCTCCCGTCTCGGCATAGGTCCATTGCACCGTGAGCCACAGGTAGGCAGCCAGCAACAAGAGAAAGACGACGCCGACATATTGGGGTAGACGCCCGCCGGTGACAAAAGTCGTGTGCAACGTGCTGACAGGCAGACAGGCAAGTACCAGCAACATACCGGCACCAAGCTGGAGCCAGCCCTGCCGATTGACGATGCGCTGATCCAGGGGAAGGGGCGCAATCAGGGCGGCCAGCCCCAGGATGAGACCCGTATCACAGAGAATAGAGCCGACGGCATTGCCTAAGGCGAGTTCCGCCCTCCCCTTGATCGCGGCTAAAACCGACACGGCCGCCTCGGGCATCGTCGTGCCCAGACTCACGATCGTGGCGCCAACGAGCACCTTGGGTACGCCCCAGCGCTCCGACAGCGTGACCGCTTCTTCGATGAGCAGATCCGCCCCCTTACCAATTGCATACAGCGTCACCGCGATCAAAAGAAAAAGCAGCCCCCAATGCAGGGAGGCCATGAGATGTTCAAGCCACTGTTCCATACGCACCGTATTTCGCTCTCAGCGTCTTCAGATTCATCTTTTCTTACCTTGCACCCTTTACCTTACTGACGTTGATACTATCGCGCAACCCCTGCCGACAACGCGACAGCCAGGGGCGGTCCGGGGCGCACTCCCCGCGCCGTAGGCCTTGCTGGCGCGCCAGCAAGGCCAAGAACAAGGCGGGAGAATTTCTTCTAGCCTCGCCTTGCCAGCTTTATTTTTTTTGTAGACAATATGCATCATTAGGGCTTTGTTCAGTATATTATGAAGGCGTTGCAATGGGTTCTGCCTCTCATCCTATGTGTAGGATTGAAGGAGGCAGCGGACAATACTGACGACAACACGACGGTCATCTGTATGCTGCTCATGCTTGAACGCCTCGGCACCGCCGTGCTGAGCCTGGTGACGTATCTCGGTCGCCTCGGCCTGTTTGTTGGGCAGGGGGTCGGTCTCGTTTTCATTCCACCGCTGAAAGTGCGGCGCATCATCAGACAGGTACACTTCATCGGTGTGCGTTCCTTGTTGGTCATTGTCCTGACGGGGCTTTTTACCGGCGCCGTGCTGGCCCTGCAAGGATATTACACGCTGAAGCGGTTTGGCTCCGAAGGATTTCTCGGCTCGGCTGTGGCGCTGAGTCTGATCACCGAGCTGGGACCTGTCTTAGCGGCACTGATGGTCACGGGCCGAGCGGGATCTGCCCTCGCCGCCGAAATCGGCATCATGCGCATTACCGAGCAAATCGATGCCCTCGAAGTCATGGCGCTCAATCCCATGCGGTATTTGGTCGTCCCGAATGTGCTGGCCGGCACCTTCGTCATGCCGCTGCTTGGAGCCATCTTTGCCGTCGTCGGCATCTACGGCGGATATCTGGTCGGCGTGCTGCTCTTAGGTGTCAGTAGCGGCACGTACTTTCGCGGCATGGTCAGCGCCGTCGATATGTCCGATATCACCACGGGCATCTACAAGGCCTTGACCTTCGGATTCCTGATTGCCCTGATTTGTTGTTACAAAGGGTATCATGCCGGCTACGGCGCCGAGGGCGTCGGCCAGGCGACGACCGAGGCCGTTGTATGGGCCTCCGTGACGATATTGGTGATGGACTACTTTCTCAATTCGGTGCTACTGTGAAGGCTACACGTCCATTGCTGCAGGCATGCGCGCTGTATAAACGCTTCGGGACACAGGCCGTTCTCAATGGATTGAATCTGGACATCTATCGCGGCGAAGTCCTTGCCATCGTGGGGCGCAGCGGCACCGGCAAAAGTGTCTTGCTGAAGCATCTCATCGGCTTGCTGCGGCCGGATAGCGGCAAGGTGCTGGTAGAGGGGGAAGAACTACTCCGGGCCCGCGGCCGGCATCTGGCACAGCTGCGCGAGCGTTTCGGCATGCTGTTTCAAGGCGGCGCTCTTTTCGATTCCTTCACGGTTGCCGAAAATATCGCCTTCCCCCTGCGCGAAAAGACCGCGATGCCGGCGCGGGAAATCCAGGCCGTGGTCACGGCCATGTTAGGTGATGTCGGTCTCGAAGGGATGGAAGACAAATTCCCCGCTGAGCTGAGCGGCGGCATGCGCAAACGGGTCGCCCTGGCCCGGGCCCTGGCCCACAAGCCGGACATTCTCCTGTTTGACGAGCCTACGACGGGTCTTGATCCGATCTTGGTCCGGTCCATTCATCAACTCATTTCCGATACGCAGGCCCAATTCGGCTATACGGCCGTCATTGTCAGCCATGAAATTCCGCGTATTTTTGACGTCGCATCGCGCGTGGCCATGTTGCACGACGGGGTGATCATTGAAGCCGCTCCACCCGACGCGTTTCAACGCTCAACCCATCCGGTTGTGCAACAACTCATTACCGGCCATCTCGAAGGTCCCCTGCAGGTTACCTAAAGCGTGAACACTACACGTACTGGAGATCGCATGAAGCGGTTCAACCTTCAAATCATCGTTGGCCTATTCGTCATCGTGGGTTTACTGGCCCTGGCCTATCTGTCGGTGCACCTGGGCGAACTTTCTTGGGGACAAGGCAATTCATACCCGGTCACGGCCGTGTTCCCCACGGTTACCGGCTTGCAACGCGGCGCGGCCATCGAAATCGCTGGGGTCCGGGTGGGCCGTGTGGAACAGATCGTCTTGGAGGACTACGAAGCGGTGGTGACCCTGCGCCTGCAAGGGGAGGTGCAGCTCCAAGAAGACGTGATTGCGTCGATTCGGACACGGGGTCTGATTGGGGAAAAATATATTCGGATTACGCCGGGAGGATCGGAAAAGCTGATTGTGGCCGGCGGACGTATTCGGGATGTTGAAACCCCGCTGGATATTGAAGACATGATCAGCCAAGTCATTCAAGGCAAAATCTGAGAGGACAGCTATGCCCATGCCGTATTGTGCCCACACCGTGTTCCTTGTCGTCCTGATGAGTGTCAGCCTCGCGCATCCCCTCCTGGTGACGGCGGCTGACACCCGGGTGATGTCGCTGCAAGACGCGCTGCGGCTGGCGGTGCAGAACAGTCCGCAGATTAAAGAAGAGCAGTTTGGCGTGTTGCTCCGGCAGAGCCAGCGCCGGCAGGCCGATGCCGCCCGTTTCGCGCAACTCGACCTCACGGTGGTTGGCGGCCCGTCGCCGCGGGCCCGGGGCAATCAGATCAGTTCACCGGATTCCAAAGGGCAGGCCGACATCACCGGGGTATTCGGCCGTGCGGCCTTCAGTATCATCCAACCGCTCTATACATTTGGCAAAATTAAAAGTTTCCGGCAGGCGGCTCGGCATGGCATTGCCGTCAGCAAGGCGCAAGTGGACCAAAAGGCCACGGAAGTTGCCATGCTGGTGTATGAAGCCTATTATGGCTACCAACTGGCCACGGCGTTGGAAAACTTGGCGCTGGAAATTTCCGATCAACTTACCGCTACACAGGACAAAGTCCGCCGCCAGCTCGAAGCGGAAGCATTTGGCGTGGACAACATCGATCTGTTCAAGTTGCAAACGTTTGAAGGCGAACTCAGCAAACAGCTCAACGACATTCGCCAGGGTAAAGCGCTCGCTCTGGCTGGCTTGCACACGCTGCTGGCCATACCTGACAGCACCCCTCTCGAGTTGGCCGAAATTGCCCTGCGGCCACGTGAGCGCGACGTCGAGGCGCTCGAATCGTACCTCCGCGATGCCCGTCAGCTGCGGCCGGAATTCACCCAGGCGCAAGAAGGGGTCAAAGCCTTCGAAGCCTTGGTGCAAGCGGCCAAAGCCGACTATTATCCCGTCTTTTTCCTCGGCGTGGTGGGAAGTGTGGCCGCCGCGACGAACCGGGAACATTTTACCAATCCCTTCGTGTTTGACCAGCTGAATGATGATGCCGTGGCGCCAGTCGTGGGCTTCAAGTGGCATTATGACCTGGGCATCACCGCGGGCAAGGTCGATGAGGCCGCCGCGAAACTCGGCCAGATCCAGCAAAAACATGCCCTGGCCGAACAAGGTATTCCGTTTCAAGTTCGCCGGGCCCACCTTGAGGTGCAACAACACCAGGCGAACATTTTGGCGACCAAGAAAGGCTATCGTAACGGGCGTAAATGGCTGGTCGCGGCCCTGTCCAACTTCGACTTGGGTCTCGGAGAAGGGAAGGACGTAGCTGACGCCGCCGTCGCCTATGCCAAATTACGGGCCTCGTATTTTCAGGCCGTGTACCAGTATAATTTGGCCTTGGCCAAACTGGATCATGCCTCAGGACGTGATGTCGCCATGGTGCGTGCCTTTCTCCCCACAGCGGCATCGGCGTCGGGTGTGAAACCATAACGGCACGCATGGCGCCAGACAAGGAGTATCTATGAGCCCGAGATACCGGCATATCGTGGTATGGATTGTCCTCAGTAGTCTCGTCCTGGTGGGCCACATCGTCGTTGCTGTTGCCGGGGAACCCCAGGAAAAGATTCGGCAGACCATTACCGATATCATGGCGATCCTAGGGGATGCGTCCCTCAAAACCCCCACACGGCTCAAAGAACGCCGAAGCAAAATTCGCCAGGCGGTGGTCAAGCGTTTTGGCTTTGAGGAGATAGCGCAGCGTGCCTTGGGCCAGCATTGGCGCAAACTCACGGCGGCCCAGCGGCGGGAATTCGTCCCGCTCTTCAGCGATCTTTTAGAGCGTTCGTATATCAACAAAATCGAGACCTACGGCAGCAGTCAGGATCTGCAAATTCTCTATACCAAAGAGAGCATCGACGCCGATGGCTATGCCATGGTCCGGACGGAAATTGTCAACAAGCGCGACCTGAATTTTGAAGTGGAGTACCGGCTACTCCAACATAATGGCAACTGGGAAACCTACGATATCGTGATCGAAGGCGTGAGTCTGGTCAACAATTACCGGACACAGTTCAACAAAATCATTCGGCAAGACTCGTACGAGGCGCTCGTCAAACGGCTCAAACTGAAAATCGAACAGGAAGACGCTGCGACCCGCAAGCAAGGGTGAGCCGAATGCGGAATGCAGAATGCGGAATAGAAGCACCGACTGTACCGAGTTCTGCCATGTATTCATGCTTGCGACGACGCGCAACGTCCGTGGGAACGTCATGGAATAGAGCACAATGCATGGAATGCTATGTTTTTTATTCCGCATTCCGCATTCCGCATTTTTATGTCGTGCCGTAGAGGTGATCCACGACGGCGGAGGGGTAGTGATGATCGACAATGTAGGCCGCATCAAGTGGCTGGAAGAGCGTGAAGTCGAAACTGACGCGACCTGGTGGGCCGGCGTGCGTACTTGATTGACGCAGGGCTTCACGCATCGTCAGGCAACACAATTGTTGCTTGATGCTTTCCGGGACGGAGGCCATCGGGATATTGCAAGTTAGGATGGTCGGGATGCCCCGCGCTCGCAAGACAGGTTTAAAATCCAAGCCCGTTGCCGAGTGTAATTGGACGGCGAGACCGAGTAAAAAATAGAGTTGTTCCTCAATAGCATAAGATCAGGTTCCCTAGCCCAGCCCAGATGCCCACCGAATCATCCTC
>CBCXVS010000203.1:0-14695 GCA_965178525.1 uncultured bacterium
TGACAAAACCCCCTCATGTGTTGGGTCAACCGTTGACACGACCAGCAGTTAGAGCTTCACTTCATGCCATTCGGGTCAGCCCTGACTATATGAGGATGGCGGGGTTGGCCTAGCCTCAGGCGTCATACGTTGTCCTGACTCGATATGCAAGCCAATCGGGCTGCATGGACAAAACGCTCTTTTTGCGAGCGAGTTCTGGAAAGCTACACGGATTTCTGCTCAATTGCTGATGGCATGTCCCGCCAGCGGGCCGGAAGGACGGCCCGCTGGGGCTCTGCCTGGCGATGGGTAGCCTATGAGGAGTGCGCCTGTCCACTTTCGCCGAGGTGGGGTAGTAAGTCTGCCAGGCATTCGCGCCAGTACATGGGAGCATGCGTCGTACAATCGACGGCGATGTCCCAACACTCCGGCTCAATGGTGTGGGTCCGTATCAGGGTTGCATCAATGTCGAGAGCCATCTCGACGATGGTCATTTTGACATGGCTGCCTTCCAGAGCCTCGAGGGATAGCTGATGCTGCACGAACTCGGGACTCAGATCCTGACGCTTCACCCTGATAAGCATCCCAGCCGCCGACGCATTAAGGATGGTGCCGTAGGTGGCAAGGCACAGCACACGTTCCACCGCGTGCATCTCTGCCACATGGATGGGATCCAGAAGCTTCCGTGGAGATTCTCTTCTTTCCATTGGGCATTCCATTTTACCATATTGTCCGCCAAATCCTCTGCTGTGTCTATCGGCAGATGAGCATGAAAGTTGAGAGAGGGAACGCGTAAGTGCCCGAACAAAACTAAATTCATATTTTTCCTCTGGAAAAATGATGTCGCTAATTTTGTCCAGGGACTTAGACTGAATTCCGCACGTTCTCACGAACAGGTTGCATGCCTCTGTGCCAAGGGCCATAATGGCGCCTGAGGATGATGGGTCCGACTCGCTGTCGGAGAGGATACGGCAAAGCTGCTTCGGAATATTTCAGAACAGGGTAGACTTCATTAATAGTAGAATACGCGTGGCAGGCCGGAGCCCCCCAGACTGCAGGGCCAACACAACGCGCTTGAAACATGGGCGCAAAATTCTTATCCTCCGAGCATTGCCTCCGGGCGATCGGATGCCAGTGTTAGAGCCACGGCACATTGAACGCCATCGATAGAACGACAGCAGCCAGACGATGGCCGTTTGTAGGAATGCAATGAGCGGCACTGCCGCAGCCAATGCCTTGCAGGCACAATGGGAAATCTATGAAGGCATACAATGGGTCTCTTGGTGTTATTCTTAGTCTTGTCCTCGGGCTCGCATCCTGCTCGGAACGAGCACCTCATGCGATTTCCGCCATGCCGTTACCGAACTCCCCGTCAGGCTTGGCGACCTTCACGGCTGCAACAAGCGGGACCCTGTCTCATCCTACTTCGGAGACGCGTCTCGCCCGCGCCGCGACCGCATCGAGTGACACCTCCGGAGCCGAGGCCGTCCGTGAGGCGCTGCTGGCCGAAGGCGTGCTGACGTTACTGCAAAGGCGTCATTTACGTACGCGACCACTCGACGACGCGACGTCTAAGGCCGCCTTTGACATCTTTCTCTCGTGGCTTGACCCCCGCAAACTCTACCTCACCCAAACCGATGTCCATCACCTGCGGCAATATGCCTCGGCGCTGGACGACCAGCTGAGCGGAGGCCGGCTCGACCTCGGGCACGAGGCCGGCGTGCTCAAGCGGCGCCGCGCGGCTCTTGTCGCGCCATGGGTGCAGGCATTGCTGAGCCAACCCTTCGATTTTACCCGCGGCGAATCTCTCGAACTCACGGGCAAGAAACGGGCGTTCTGTCAGAACGATGAGGCGCTCCGCGAACGCTGGCGGCGAGTCTTAAAGTACGAAGTTTTAGTGCTCATCGAGCGGGCTAAGAAGACCGAGCAGATCCGACGGCAAGCCGCAACAGACGACGCGGACAACGCGCCCCCCAAGACCGATGTTGAGCTTGAGGCGGAATCCCGCACCAAACTCGCAGAGCGCTACGAGGTGCGTTTCGATCGGATCGCCAAGGAGAAACGAGAGGACGACATCGAGCGCTTGATCAATGCCTTCGTTCGCGTATACGATCCCCATACGACCTATTTGCCACCCTACCGCAAAGAAAATCTCGATATCCGCATGAGTGGAGCACTCGAGGGCATTGGGGCCGTGCTGCGCCAGGAAGAGGGTTTGATCAAAGTCCAGCGGATCGTACCGGGGAGCGCGAGCTGGCGCCAAGGGCAGCTACAAGCCGAGGACATTATCTTGGCCGTGGCGCAAGCCGGCGGGGAGCCCGTCGATGTCGTCGATACGCGCTTGCGCGAAGCGGTGCAGCTCATTCGCGGGAAAAAGGGGACCGTGGTGAAGCTGACGGTGCGCAAACCTGACGGTAATGTCGTGGTCATCCCGATCACGCGAGAGGTGGTCCGACTCGATAGTACCTATGTGAAAGCGGCGGTGCTCGAACTCCAGGATATGACCGGACGCTTCGCCTATATCCATTTGCCCACATTCTATGGCAGTGTGCGCGGACGTCGTCCGGCCCGGCGCGCGTCTGTGGACATCTGGCGGGCGCTGGCGAAGCTCGAGCACGAAGACGTGCGCGGACTCATCCTGGATGTGCGGGGCAATGGCGGCGGCTTTTTGCATGAAGCGGTGCGAGTCAGCGGACTGTTCATTACGAACGGTCCGATTTTACAGACACGCAATGCCAACGGCAAACAGGAAGTGCTCAAGGACAAAGACAAATCGATTGCCTTCACAGGGCCGCTCGTGGTTTTGGTCGATGGATTTAGCGCCTCCGCCTCTGAAATTGTGGCTGCGGCCTTGCAAGATTATGGCCGTGCGGTCGTCTTGGGCAGCGCCACTCATGGTAAAGGGACCGTGCAGCACCTGCACAGCTTGGACAAGGTCGTCGGCGCCGCACCGACGATGCCGTCTCTAGGGACTTTGAAGCTTACCCAATACCAATTCTATCGGATTAATGGCGCCTCGACGCAGCTACGAGGTGTGATACCGGACGTACCCCTTCCCAATCCCATGGCGCATCTCGATATCGGCGAGCGCTCCAAGGATAATGCGATTTCCTGGAATGCGATCGAGCCGGCCCCGTATGATCCGTGGCCACATCGCTGGGATACGGAAAGCCTACGTACCAAGAGCCTCGCCCGACAAGCCGACAATGACATGTTTACCAAAGTTACGGAGCGCACCACCTTTTTGCGGCAGCAGCGCGATGACACGATCGAATCGCTCGACAAGACCGTGTGGTTTCAGCGGCGAGCGCACAGTAATGCCGCGTTGGACGCGTTGGAACTGGATGACGCGGCGCGGTTTAAGGTCCACCCGGTCGCGTATACCAAGAATACGCATCTCCCACAGGAGGAACAAGATAAGATCGCCATGGAGTGGGCTCAAGAACTCCATGACGATCCGTGGATTGAAGAGGCGTTGCGGGTTGTCGATGACATGACTGGGAAATAGCGCGTACGGTCCTGAAGAAACACGCGTTTTCTTTATCTTACGGGCGTACCGGAACCACGTGAGTGCCTGGGCATCATGACCTTGATATATTTTTCCAGGGGAAAGATATAAATTTAATTTTGCCTCGGTACTTAACAGGAAAGTATCTGCCATGACACTATCCCATCCCACGGAACTGACGCCAACGCAGCTGCGTTGGCGCTACGACCCGGCTGCACTCGGGTTTGAAACCACCGATGAGGTCAATCCCGACTCCGGCATGGTCGGACAAGTGACGGCACAGGAGGCGTTACGCTTCGGCCTCGAATGCGATGCGCCCGGTCAGAATGTCTACGTGCGCGGCTCGCGCGGCACCGGCCGCACGACCATGGTGCGGCAGTTGCTTCAGGAACTCGCGCCGGTATCGCACAACAAACGCGACCGTTGCTATGTGCACAATTTTACGCGCCCCGACCGCCCGCGCTTAATTGCATTGCCTGCCGGGAAGGCGCGGATGTTTCGTCACCGCATCTGCGAACTGGCGGAGTTCATCCGCGATGGACTCCGCCAGGCGTTGGATGCCGAACCCTATGTCTCCGAGCGTAACGCGATTCAGCAGCGCGTCCAACGCGCCATCCAGGCCATCACCCAACCTCTGGAACAGGAACTGGCCCAGGTCGGCATGGCGCTCGTCTCCATGCAACAGGGGCCCGTGGCGCAGACGGTCATCTTCCCCCTGGTCGAGGGGCAACCCGTACCGCCCCAACAGTTTCGTCAACTGGTGGCCCAGGGGCAGGTCGCACCCGAACGTCTGCAGCAGTTCGATGACCTGTATCCGGCATTTCAAAAACGACTCCAAGATATTGGTAAACGCGTCAACGAGGCGTCCCGCGCTGGCGCCAAGGACGTGGAGACGCTCAACGCCGAGGCCACACGCAGCCTGTTGGAGCCCCTGACGCAGGACATTCTGACCGATTTTCCCAACGACGCTGTACGTCAGTTTATCGAGGAGATGACAACCGATGTGATCGAAAACCGCCTGCGTCCGGGGGCAGAACTACCCGACCCGACGAGCATTTACGATGTCAATGTCGTCCTGGAACACACCGACATGACGCTGCGCCCGATTGTCCAAGAGCAGGCGCCGAGCGTGATCAACCTGCTTGGGAGCATCGAGCCCGAGTGGGGGGGCAATGGGAGTCGGCCGACAACGGACTACCGAAGTGTGCGTGCTGGCGCGCTGTTGCGGGCGGACGGTGGATATCTGATTCTGGATGTGCGTGAGCTGTTGTCAGAACCTGGGGCGTGGCACGCCCTCATTCGTACGCTGCGAACCGGGCGGCTCGAAATCATTCCGCCAGAGGTCCGCTGGATAGGCCCCGCCGTCGTCGTCCAACCCGAACCCATTGACATCCAGGTCCGTGTGATTCTCATTGGCGATCCGACGACCTATTATCAGCTGGATCACCAGGATCGGGATTTTCGTGATCTCTTTAAGGTGCTGGCGGATTTCGACAGCGAACTCGACCGATCCGACGAGAGCGTGTATCAGTATGCGGTAGTGACGTCGCATCTGTCGCACACGGAAGGGTTGTTGCCGTTTCACCGCTCGGCTGTGGCCGCACTGGCCGAACACGGCGCCCGCATCACGGCCCGTGCCGGCAAACTGACGGCCCGCTTCGGACGTATCGGTGATATTGCGCGGGAAAGCGCCTTTCTGGCCTCGAAGGCCGGGGCTGATTGTGTGCTGGCGGAGCACGTCAAGCAGGCGGTTGCCCGCACCAAGGAGCGCGCCAGCTTGCCGTCACGCAAGTTTGAGCAACTGGTCCATAACGGCACCATTATCGTGCAAACAGACAAAGCGGTCGTGGGGCAGGTGAATGGCCTGGCCGTGATGCACGCCGGGCCTTTAACCTATGGATTTCCGGCACGCATTACGGCGACCATCGGACCCGGCAGTGCCGGCCTCATCAATATCGAGGGACATGCGCAGATGTCCGGTTCCATCCACACCAAGGGGTTCCACATCTTGGGTGGCTTGCTGCGTCATCTGCTGCAAACCTCACACCCGCTCGCGTTTAGCGCTTCGGTTGCCTTCGAGCAGAGCTACGGCGGCATTGACGGCGACTCGGCGTCGGGCGCGGAAATCTGTTGTCTGCTCAGCGCCTTGACGGATATGCCCATCAAGCAAAGCTTGGCGATGACGGGGGCCATTGATCAGCATGGCCATCTTGAAGCGATTGGGGGCGTGAACGAGAAGATCGAAGGCTTTTTCGATGCCTGTCATTATTGCGATCTGACCGGCGACCAGGGCGTCATTATCCCCAAGGCCAACGCCGGTGACCTCATGCTCCGTGAGGACGTAGTGGCGGCCTGTGCGCGTGGCGCGTTTCATATCTATGCCGTTGGCGCCATTCACGAGGCGCTCGAAATCCTGACCGGGATTGCCGCGGGTGAGTTGGTCAATGGCGCCTATCCGGAAGGAACCGTGCTGCACAATGCGGTGGAGAGCGCGGAGGCATATTGGCGCCTCACGTTGCAGAGCCCGCAACAGCTCACACCGGTCGAAGAGACGCTGGCCGACAGAGACGACCTGGCCGCGTCGCCCAGGCCTGTACGCTGAGCGATCAAGTGACTTTTGGCGCACCCACTTGCCGGCCCGTGTCGCGTACCCAGGCCGGTTAGCGTGCAGTGCTACGCATGAGCCAGGCGCGGATGCGGGAGCGCGTCAGCGTTGGCTTCACGGGTGTCGCCTGATAATCCGTTGCCCCAGCCGCAAATGCCTCGACCAGCTCGGTTTCATCCAGCTTGCCGCCAGCTAACATCATAATGGGCACGTCGCGCAGACAGGGCTCGGTTTCAGCGCGTAACATCCGGCAAATGTCGAGCCCTTTGCTCTCCGGTAGGGCGATGTCGATGACGACTGCCGCCGGATGTTCCTGGCACGCCAGTTGCAACGCGATCTCCCCATTGTCAGCGGTCAACACCCGCAGTCCCTCGGCCTGTAACGCCGACTCAAACAGGCGCATGCGCTCGGCATCAGCGTCTATGAGAAGGACGGTATGGGCCTTGTGTGGCGCTAGGCGTAGAGCGGATATCTCCGTGTTGCCGGAGGATATCGTACGAGCCGGTCCATTGGGTAAGGCAATCTCCTGGCCTTCGGCAGCGGCATCGATGTCTAGCCCACCCCCAGCCGCCGTGGCCCGATCACAAGCATACGTGTAGAGCCGGTCGATGCTGGCGTCATCCCGAATCGGGTCATGGTGAAAGAGGGCGAGACGCTTCGCCCCTGCCAGCAACGCATAGTCTACCGAGCGTTCGATCGGCATGTGACCCCAGCCCGATTTGGCGGGAAACTCGTCCAAGGTGTACTGCGAGTCGTGAATAATCAGATCGGCGCCTTCGAGAAACCGGATGTGACGCCGATCTTCGTGGTGGAGGGGCATCGTCCCCACTGGCGCATCGAGTGGATGGAGCGAAAACGGCTCAAAATCGGTGGCATAGACAAGCGTTGTCCCGTCCACTTCGAGGCGATACCCGAGCGTAAAAACGGGATGATTGAGATACTGTGTGGTCACACGGATACTGCCGACCTCGAAGACCCCCTCCCGCAGATGATGGATCTTGGCGAGGGCATTCAGGTCGTCCAGCGAGACCGGGAAATGCTCATAGACCATCTGGCCTTCAAGCCCCCGCCCGATCTGCCGACCGAGGCCGTCGGGTCCATAGATCTCCCAGTGGTGGCCGGGAATAAACAGCGGCGCGAAAAACGGAAATCCCTGAATATGGTCCCAATGGGTATGGCCGATGAGGAGCGCACCATGGATCGGGTCTTGATGCTCTGCCAGCAACGCCCGTCCGAGTGGGATCGCGCCAGTGCCGCAATCGAGCACCACGAGAGTTCCATCATTAGCACGCACCTCCACACAGGAGGTATTGCCGCCGTATCGCACCGTCGTGGTTCCCGGCGTCGGAACTGAGCCTCGGGTACCCCAGAAGCGAACACGCATGGTAAGTCACTCCGTGACGGTCTGGTCTGAAGTGAGGTGTCAGGCGTCGGGTGCAGGATGCAACCGTACCTCTCGCGTGGCGCATTATGGCGTTCTTGTCATCTGACGTCAAGTGTGCTCGTGATGTTTTTCGCGATTTTGTCCGCCACATGCCGCTTCTTGACGTGATGAAAGGGTCGGTGCAAGCAAGAGAGGTTCCGAAATTCCGAGAAAGCCATGCCGCAGTTGGCAGACGTTCGGCCGGCACGGGCATCACAGCTCGATCTGGATGCCGATCTCAACGACGCGGTCCCGAGGCACGCCGAAAAAGGCCGTCGCCCCCAGGGCGTTACGCGACACGCGGGCAAAGAGACGCTCGCGCCAAATCGCCATCCCCGGGCGCTTGGTGGCAAACAGCAGCTCTCGGCCGAGAAAGAAGGTGGTCTCAGCTAGGTCGAATCCCTTCGTCTCGATCTCGATCATGTCGAGTAATTCGGGGACACTCGGGTTTTCGGTAAAACCATAGTTCGCGGTGATGCGGTAGAAATGTTCCCCCAGCGGCTCGACGTACACGCGGTCTTCCTTCTCGACGTAGGGAATCTCCTTGGTGATGATCGTCAAGAAGGCCACGCGCTCGTGCAGCACTTTGTTGTGCGTCAGGTTGTGGAGTAGGGCCGGTGGGGTTCCAAGCGGATTCGAAAACATGTAGACCGCCATACCCGGGACCCGCGCCGGTGGCGTCGCCCGAATTTGTCTCAAGAAATTCTCTATTGAGATGACTTGGCTGCGAAGCCGGTCGGCAAGGAGCTGCCGGCCCTGCTTCCATGTGGTCATCAGCGTGAACATCAGCCCGGCGATGACCAGAGGGAACCAGCCACCCTGCGAAATCTTCGGGAGATTCGCGCCCCAGAATCCGAGGTCGACGACGAGCAGCGCGCCGCACAGCAACCCCGTCACCGGTAGACTCCATTTCCAGAGCGTTCGGGCCACCACGGCAAACAACAAAGTCGTGAACACCATATCGGTCCTCACGGCAACGCCATAGGCAGCGGCCAAATTGCTCGACGTGCGAAAACCGACCACCAGGCCGATACACGCCAGCATCAGCCCCCAATTCACCGCCGGAAGATAGATCTGGCCGATCTGCGTCGCCGAGGTATGCCGGATCTCAAGCCGTGGCAAATATCCGAGCTGCACGGCCTGACGCGTGAGCGAAAACGCGCCGGATATGACCGCCTGTGAAGCGATGACCGTCGCCAGTGTGGTCAGAATGACGAGCGGGTAAAGCAACCAGGTTGGCGCCATCAGAAAAAAGGGATGCTCGATCGCCTCGGGAGCACGCAATAACAATGCGCCCTGACCAAAATAGTTCAGCAACAATGCCGGCAGGACCGCCGCAAACCAGGTCAGGCGAATCGGACGCCGGCCAAAATGGCCCATATCGGCGTAGAGCGCTTCTCCCCCGGTCACGACGAGAAAGACCGAGCCCAGCACGAGAAACCCGCGCCATTGGTTCTGCACGAAAAAATGGATGGCATAGAACGGGTTCAGGGCGGCAAAAACACGGGGATGCCGCACAAGTTCGAGGCAACCCAAGAGCGCCAGCGTGGCAAACCACACGAGCGTCACCGGCCCAAACATCGCGCCGACGCCAGCCGTGCCCTTATGCTGCACGGCAAAGAGCGCCAGGAGGATGACGATGGTAATCGGAATCACATAGGGTGCAAAGAACGGCGTGGCGACTTCGAGCCCCTCAACGGCGCTGAGCACGGAGATGGCTGGCGTAATCATGCTATCGCCGTATAAGAGCGCGGCGCCGAACAGCCCAACCAGCGCCAGCAACCAGCGCGCGCCGCGCGCCTCCTGCCGGAACGGCGGCACGACCAGAGCGGTGAGTGCAATAATCCCCCCCTCGCCACGGTTGTCGGCTCGCATGACGAGCGCCAGGTATTTGATCGAGATGACGAGAACCAGGGACCAAAAGATGAGCGATAGCACCCCCAAGATGTTTGCCGGCGTCAGCGGGATGCCGTATGTGTGGTGGAACGACTCACGGAGGGCGTAGATCGGGCTAGTGCCGATGTCACCATAGACGACGCCCAGCGCCCCCAAAGAGAGCGCCAGCACCTCCGGCCCTTTGGACCTGTCTGCATGGGTTGCCGCCGGTGGTGCGTGGTCGGGCATGATTCATCACTCATGGGTCAATTTGAGCTTGGCAGGACAAGAGCGAAACATCGCTTGCAATACCTTGGCGTCTATATCTGTCAAGCTAAAATGTATTATGGCACAACGAGCCACCGCCGTCGAGCCACCCCATCTCAACCCACGATCGTTTGGCGCTCCATGTCGTGCAGACCCGCCGCATTCTCCTCTCCTTCTTCCCCCTTCGCAGATTAGAAAAGGATGCTCAGGTTCTGCGCGTTCAACACCAGCCCATCGAAAATGATTCGACGGCGGGCAATCCGCCATTGCCCATCCACACAGCGCAACAGGTCCTCTCGCCGGCCAACAAAGAAGTCTTCCTCGCCTTCAAGCCCCTCCAGGCGACTGCGATAGGTGAGGAAATTGGCGTAGACCTGCACCTCATCTGCCTTGTCCGTCTCGATGACCTCAATGTTGCTGAGAAAATGCCGGGTGCGGGAAGGCGGCTCTTCAGCCCAGGCCATACCGGAGTAAAAGCGCTCGACTCGAAGGGTCAGGCTGGCCTTGGTCTCATCGAAAAAGCCGAGCACGTCGAGTTCTTTCTCCACCTCCCACTGCTCATCCGGCCCTTCCCGCAGGCGATTGTGGCGCGTTGGCATCCAGTAGTGCACATCATCCGTCAGGAGATCGAGCCAATGACGGAATTTCCGGTCGTCCAGCAACCGTGCTTCCTGATACAGAAATTGTTCGACAGCATGGCGCAATTCGTGACTCATTGGCGGCTACCCTTCATCTCCCGCGCCCAACGGCTGTAGAAACTGCGGTGGGTCAATTCGGCATTGGCGTTGCCCACCTCGCCCGGCAAGTCAGCGTGACCGCGCTCGTGCCCCAATCCCATCTGGTAGTTAAACTCTAACGTCCGCGCCAGACTGCTGCGGCTAGAGGCACTGACCTGACTCCAATTCTCGCCATCATCCTGCTCCAACAAACCGCTGGGGCCAAAGCGATGCACATAATCTCGACGCATGATCTCTTTGATGTCCGGGGGCGCTTCTTTGTCCACCAAGCAGTAGGACCACACCTCCATCTTTTCCGGCCCGCGCGGATGGAATTGGCGGATGGTATGGGAGCCTGGAATCCACCCGAAGTTGGGGAACACAATGCCCGCGATAAAGAGGAGTCGCGAGCGCACGGGCCCCAAGCGTTCGATCGCTTCCGGCAGGGTGTGGAGATAATAGTCACGCACCTGCGGACTGGCGCCCCGCAAGGCGTCTTGCGGTGTGTCGGCGAGTAAGGCCACCAAGACGTGACCGGAATGCGGGGAGATTTGCATGCGCTGGTCGTGATCCTGGAACTGGTGCGGCTGCTGCATAATTTTAGGGATCGAGCCATGGGCCGAATACACATGGTACCAGTCGCCGGAGTTGTTGTCGGCAGCGACTTTTCAGTTGGCCGTCATGATCCATTTGTGCACGCCACACACCAGCTCCGTGCCACCCGCGCGGCGGTCGAGGATCACATCGAGATACCAGGCCATTTCCCCGAGTTCGTCGCGCAGCGCCGCCGCCGCCGGATCAAAGGTTCCAAAGATCAGTCCCTTATAGGTATCCACGTGCGCTACCGGCAGCAGGCCCCAGGCGCTCTTATCCAGCTCGCCGTAGTAGCCCTCTTCGAACTTCGGCACGCCAATGAGCGCCCCGGTGGTGTTATACGTCCAGGCATGATACGGGCAGGTGAAGGCTGCGGTATTCCCTCTGTCGGCCCGACAGACCCGCATGCCACGGTGGCGGCAGGTATTGAGGAAAGCCCGGAGTTGTCCGTGCGTATCCCGCACCACGATAACGGATTCCTCGCCCATATACGTCGTGAAGAAATCCCGTGGCTCCGGCAGTTGGCTTTCATGGCCGAGGAAGAGCCAGCAGCGCTGGAAGATGCGCTCCTGTTCTTGGTCATACACGTCTCGATCCAGAAAGGCTCGCCGGCTCACCCATGCCGCCTGCTCATCGATGAGGTCTTGCACCGCAACGTCCCCTGCCATCGTGGCCCCTCCACCCTAATATTGTCGGATCTGCTCGCCAACGCTGCCGGCTTGACTGCGTGAGCCGGCGGGCTCATTGTACGCTGCGTGGGCCAAGTGCTCAAGGTGGGTTGTGCGTTAAGGTGTGAGGAGGCTGCAGCGTCCTAACCATTGCTCTCTATGGGGCCTCGCCAGCGAGAGTGAGAATGACCTTCACGGGTGTGAGAACTGAGACGAAAACGCAACGCTTGCAATTGATCCAACAGAGGGGCGATGGTCGAGACCAGACCCACCTGTTTCGCATCGAGCAACAAACCGAGGGTGCCACGAAATCGAATCGCGAGCGTGGCGGCCACCTGCCGTGCTAAGGCATCGTCGAGGATCACGATAGCATCTGTCGATTCCAAAGCGAGCGCGAGGACTTCGGTCTCACCCGGTCCGAGATCCGTGACCAGGGGCAGCACGGCGGCACTGACCGGATGGCGCACCGTCACCCACTCCAGGGCTGTCGGATTAGGTAGGCTCACCCCCTGAGCGCGACCGACCGCAAGTTCGTGCACGACAGCGGGCGGAACGATGATGCGCTCAGCTAGGGCCTGGAAAACATGCAGCACGTCAAGCTGATAAAGATACTGGAGCGGAGAGGTGTTGCATATGACCTCAGGCAAGCGGGGTCTCCTGCGCCAAGTCGTGTGGGCTCAGACGAAACGTGTCCACGCCATAGTCCGCCAGCTTGCTCAAAAACACAACGCGCGGGATGCCCGCCAACTTGGCAGCAGCCCCCGAAGAAAGCCGCCCCATTTCGTACAGCTTCACCGCCGCTGCGAGGCGTAGCTCGATACCACATTGCTCTGGTGTCACTTTCAGTGCCAGCAGCAACTCATCGGGAATGGATAGCGTGATCTCACCCATAGATCGATACCTAGTGTTTGGTCGCCATGAGAACACTCCAAAACGAAAGGTGAAATGAATGCAGAGGAGAAGCATAGCATAGCGATTATCGAGGGGCCAAGCTCTCGTTGCGTCTAAAGCTTGACCCTGAGCCACAGGCGGAAGATCTACGCCAAGCCTGATGGACGCCCGAGGACTCCAGTGCGTACCATAGCACAACTGCTATCTGTTGGGGAAATTCGTCGCTTTACGAAAACAGCATAGATGTAGGCCAAAAATCGGAGGGTTCCTGTGCTGGGGTTTGACCGCATTACCTTTGATCCTCATATGATGGGCGGACGGGCCTGCGCGGGAAGGACGCTTGTGTCGGTCCTATCGCCCATGCCATGGCTATCTACTCTTCGACCGCAAGCGGCAAGGCTGCATGCCAATCCCGCTGGATTGGGAGTTGGAGACCTTGCCCCAGTGGGGTCAGATGGAGTGGTGCCCTAGGTTTGAGACAGCAGCCCCGATGGTGGACCACGGGTCCAAGGCGCGTACGCCGTGCACAGGTAACACTTGAAGAAATACACCAGCAAAGAGTATGCGCAAGAGAGTGTACATCGAAACGACGATTCCAAGCTTTTACTACGAAACACGCTCGACACCGGACATGGTAGCGCGACGTGAATGGACACGGGACTGGTGGGACAATCAAAAACATCACTATGATCTATTCACAAGTGCCGCTGTCATGGAGGAATTGCACAAGGGCAATGATCCCTCCCAGGAGCAAGTGCTGACCTTGATCACTCGCCTCCCTCTCCTGCCTACTGCACAAGCTATTGACACCATTGTCGAGACCTACATTGCCCATTACGTGATGCCCCGCAACTCCCTTGGCGATGCGCTACATTTAGCACTGGTGTTCTATCATAGCTGTCATTTTCTTCTGACGTGGAATTGTGCTCATCTTGCGAATGCGAACAAATTTGAGCATATTCGACACATCAATACCCTCTTGGGCTTGTGTATGCCCATCATCACAACGCCCGTAGAGCTACTGAATTGGGAGGAAGAACCCGATGATACCAGATAAAGCTATTGAGGAAATCAGAGCGGTACGACAACAAATATCCGAACAATACGGGTATGATATCACAGCATTTTTGGACCATTATAGGGAGCTAGAAAAGCAATACAAAGACAGACTAGTAGCTACAAGAGATACAGAGCCGCTGCTCCCTTCAGGTCGAGCGGCAACAAAAAGAACTTAGGGATCAGCTCTTTAGTTTCTAATTGAGTAGAAACTAAAGAGCTGACTCTTAGCCGCTGACCCTTATGACTCGCTCTTATCGGATGTTATTGATGGGGGAGAGCAGAGGGCAGCTCAAGAGAGGGGAAAGAGTAGGACAGAGAAATAAAGGATCAGCAATTGTAAAGTGGTAATCTATATCAAGGATATTATTATCTTCAATTAGCCTCTCAATTTCGTAGATATGACTTTTTCCCCAAAGTTCAAGATGTTTCTTCCAATCGTTATCGTCAGGACTTCGTAATAATTCGATTTCATATCTATCTCTCAGCCGCCGGACTGATCGTGTTGATGTTTCATAATTTTTATATCTTGTCTCAAAATCTAACACAGAATACAGAGCCGATGCTACACTCACAGTTGCAGCTACACCTAAGACGACATAGAATGTAACCTGATTCAGTAATGATGGACCGCCCAAAGGTGCCCAAAGTTGCAGGACCGTAACGACAAGCACACCTCCTACACTAATAATTCCACGAAGTAAATTTGCGACCCACCGGGAACGGCGGGCCGTGTTCGTACAATATGCTATAGCGGGTGCAAGATCAATCTTGCCTTCTTGTGTCTCACGAACAGGTAAATGCGCCATAGCCTCTATACCTTCGCGACTCCCTACCGGCACCTACCCCACTCAAAATCACACGTTGTACCAGATTGGTCCTGACATTCAGGATATTCGTCGCAATCGCCCGGCACACCGAGAGAACCTATAGCAGTGCTGAACGTCGAAGTAATCTCCCTGATAAACTGATAAATAGGTTCATCAACTATCGGAAGATTTTTCTCAATCCTTCCCCTAAGCTTTAGTCTATCGAGGATAATAGAGTTGTTCCTCAATAGCATAAGATCAGGTTCCCTAGCCCAGCCCAGATGCCCACCGAATCATCCTCAAA
>CBCXVS010000204.1:0-14664 GCA_965178525.1 uncultured bacterium
CCTGTAAATGGGCTTTTGAATTGGGCTAACCTGTTGATCTACTTAACCCTCCGCCTATTCTGCCAGGGGAACTTCGGTCTAGCGTATCAGAATGTTAAACGTACTTTTTTCGAGCGTACTGAACCCCTGGACTGCATGGCGCCACAACGTTCGTCTCATGTATACGACTTCGTGACGCCATGCAGATGCGAGCGCCATGAGAAATTTCCATGAAATCCTCATGAAATTCCCTGTTGGTAACGGATTCAGTTGATCGCATGCGCCAGTGTTGAACGCCGCCGCGAAGTGCGGGAGGCTAACGGTTTCACTCACCGACAACATCCTGTGCTTTGGAACTCTCTGAATCAGGAGACTTATGGCGCACCCCAGCCAACTTGGCCAGCAAGATTGCGATAGGCTTTGACCTCGTCATCGCTCGGTCGACGCCTCACGAGATCGGCTGCAACGTCCAAAGGCTCCGCATGATAGAATAATAATTTCTCTTCTTCAGGCCACGTACCAACCTCTTTGCTCAGACGATTGGCAGATTCTTGGCTTTCATGAAATACCGTATCCAAAGTCTTCTTCACGAGATTCCAATACCGGTCGGCATCATGATAATCATCGACGTTGTCAATCGTAGACATATAAGACTCCTATGGTAAGAGGGGATTGCCAGGAGTACCTTGTGCCATAATACTGGGAGCAGGCAGCATAAATAGGCCACGAGGAGTATGAAAACTGATTTGATCACAATCTTTGATCACAAGTCTTTGTGGCCATAAGGAAACTGGGCCGAAAACGACATCATAGTTGTTGTGCCCCATCAGGAGATGAAGGCCTCCCCCGCGGCAGTGGCGCACCAGAGCCCAGTAGTCCGTGTTGGAACTTTCAGTGACAAAGCACAAGGTTTGCAATGCAGCCAATTGATTCCGATCCACACTGAAGCTGAGCACAGTGGCAAGCCAGGGAGATGGTGTGCGTAACCGTCGGCGGCAGCGGCTATTTGCCCAGCTTTTGGCTTGGTGCAGGCTTGTTGTCATGTAAAACCCTCGGCCAAAGTCTGTCAGCGCTCTACTATGGGCCAGATGAATACCATGCTGGTTTGGAAACACAGGGGTCAGGATACTGGCTGCCGCGATGTGATCACAACCGTGATAGAGAACCAGTGGGCCATTGGTCCAAGGCATACCAGAGAGAATCTCCTGATGTACCATACAGATTTCTAGTTTACATGCGGTCTCGCCTCTCTACCACTCATACTCCGGTCCCGGCAGATACCGGAACCGCTCCATCGCGTCCTTCCTCAGCGTAAATCCCAATCCGGGTGTCTCGGGCGCATGCACCATGCCGTCGGGCCGGATATCGAACGGCTCCTCGAACAGCTCCCAGATCATCGGCATGTAGCCCTGGCTGACTTCGAGGATGTGACAGTTCGGAGACGCCATGGCCACGTGGATAGACGCGGCGAACAGCACGCCGCTGCCCCAGGCATGCGGGGCCAGCCGCACCTGACGCGTGGAGGTCAGGGCCGCAATACGCCGGATCTCCGTAAAACCTCCGGCTCGCGCCACATCCGGCTGCGCGATGTCAAGCGCGTCGTGCTCCATCAGATCGAGAAAATCGTGGCGGGTAAACTCGCGTTCGCCTGAGGCAATCGGGATCTTTGTGGCCTGCCGCACCTGTCCCTGACCCTGATGGTCATCCGGCGACACCGGCTCCTCAAACCAGGCGATGTCGTACGCTTCCAACTCCTTCGCGAGCCGTATCGCGGTGGATACATCGAGCGAGCCGTGCGCGTCGAGCATCAGCTCGACCTTCGGGCCGATGCCCCGGCGCGCGGCTTGCACCCGACGGATCGTCTTCTCGATGGAAAAACCGTCTTGGCCCACCACCCGCATCTTCACGGCGCTGAAGCCTTTGGCGGTATACCCCGCCATCTCCGCTTCGGCTTCATCGCCCGGCGCCCAGCCACCGGAGCCATAGGCTCTGACCTGATCTCGCATGGCGCCGAGGGCCTGGTACACCGGCACCCCGAGGGCTTTGGCTTTGACGTCCCACACCGCGATGTCAACGCCGGCAATCGCTTCCATGACCATGCCCCGGCGTCGGGATGGGTCAGGCTGCTGCCAGCCGTATTCCATCGACGGCCGTGCGCGCGAGCCGTTGTAGAGCTTCTCGTAGATGCGCTCGGAGAACATGGGATCTTCGCCTACAACTTCCGGCCCCAGCTCGTGCTCGACGACCGCCTGGATCACGCCAGGATTACCGAGCGCCGCGCCCATGCCCGTCAGCCCCACGTCGGTGTCGACGAAAATGATGGCAGAATCCGACTTGACTTTGGTGCCAAGATCGGTCCGGTGCCGACGCTCCATGGGCACGGGGTCACTCATTGCCATGACACGGGCGCGCGTTATTTTCATAAAAGTACCCTCCGGCGCATGTCCCATGCACCCGTCAAAACACTGGACGTTGACCCTGTCAAGGATGTGACACGGAGTCTGCACAATCATGTACAATGGCCTAGTTGCACACCAGTTGTCAATTGGGAAATCAACGTGGGAATGAGGAACAAAGAATGGCACGAAAACCTAAAGCGGATGCACCGGAGGTCGAAGATATGCAGCGCCGAGCCGATGCCTTTGCCCGGCGTGCATACGCGGATGTATTCGTGCGCTTCGAACCACTCCGGACGCGGCCGTCCAACATCGACGCGTCGAGCGAAACATCCGACGTATCCGAGTCAGATGCGGAAACGCCTCACCACGACCGCACCGGGCCGGTATCGACATGCAGGAAATTCCCGCGGGGATAGTACCCGACGCCTCCCTGGCGCAAGGCCAGTGCGGCGCGGCGGACCGTGGACAGCCGCTGACCCGGTAGATAGATGTCAACCGCTTTGCCATAGATATGCTGGCTATTCTTGGAGACGCCTTTGCGACGCTGACGCAGACGCGCGTTGGTAGCCGGAGATCGGTAGGCAGACATGATATGGAAGGGATGGCACGCCTGCACTTTCTAGGCCAATGCATACAAAAGGTCAAACAATTGCCGATCCATGACCACGGCTTCGTGAGCGTGATGGTCTCGCAACACATAATCGAGTTGGTTGAGCGCTTCGGGGACGTAGTGTCCATCTACCCAATAGACGGTATCGAGGTGTTCTCCGGTGTGGGCATTGTACACATGCAGGGATCGTTCGAGAGTCTTGGACGGCCGGTTCTGCGCCGGGGCCAGGCCTGGTGTCAGCCCCGTACCGAGGGCCAGCATACCCAGCGTGAGAAAGTGTCGGCGGCTCCGTGGCGTCGCGGTGAGTCCAGTCCCGTGTACGTCGGTCGGCATGATGGCGTCTCCCTATCCGTGCTCGTTCAGATCTGGTTCGGTACGCTGCACAGTCCCCCCCTATTTATTAGAGCAAATTCTGTGCCAAAGGGGGAGCACAGGAAGCGACTGCGGCCCCGGCACGGCCCATACTCCTAAGGCCATGCGATCGGTTGCCAGATCGACACGATCAACACGACACTGCACGGGAGTCGTCACGCTCAAACATGTCTCACACATGAAACCGGCGTGTGAAGGCCCGTAACACGTTACCCGCTGCCATTGCACTGCGGGCCCAATGGCCCGCACTCGGATACATCCGGTAGGTCGTCTATCCGATCTAGCCCCGCTACCATCTCATGTAACTTTTCCCGGAGGGATGTGTGCGCCTCATCCGGGCGGGTTTGGCGCCATTCCTCGACCATCAGGCGGATTCGCTGTGCCACATGCGTGATAAATCGCTGGATCATGGCCTGATTCTCTGGGGTATCCCAATTCTCCAGCGCTTCGGTATCGGCAGAGACATCTTTGGCCAAGTAGCCTTTCGCATGCAGCAGAAACGTGTGCAAAAACGCGATATCAGGCGATGGTGCCGCCGCCTCTTCCAAAATGGCGAGACAGCGCTCCAGGTGGACGATCATCCGACCCAGAGTTTCCGGGCTCTCATCGGGCATAGACGTTCCTTCAATGGCTTCAGATAGGGAACAGGTGGCAGGACCACCCGGCCCCCTCGTCGCAAACGAGACGCAGCCTACCACGGCTGCCTGTATGGGATCAATGCTAGAAATGCTTGACTATAGGAGATGCGGCCGGCGCGTGGTGGACGGGCTGGTCAGATGTCAGGCAGGCGGGGGCTGCTCGCCTCGCCAAGCGGGTATAAAACGCTGCTGCAAGGTGAGGATGAAACCGACCCACGTTACCGTAAAAGCCGCGAGTACCGTCAGATTTCCGGTCAGGGTCGCCCAGTCGCCAAACAGCGCACTGGCGCTGACGGTGCGCCGAAATGTGCCGCGGAAAGGCGCCTCAGCCGTCGTGGAGATGGCCGTGAGCACGTACTCACCCACCTGCTCGAAAACCAAGACTGTTTCATAATAGGCCGTCACCCCGGTGGCCTCGGGCAGGGGAACTCTCTGTTTCGTCCCATCCGGCGCTTGCACCAGAAGTTGTATAGAGAGTCCGCCAACGTATTGGCCAGTTGCGACCGCCTGGATCTCGAACACCAGCCGCGTTCGGCCGCCTCGCACCGGCTGCCGGGGATAGGCCAGAAACTTGATGCGGTGGCCCTGATCCATACGCTCTTCTTGCCATTGGTCAACGTTAAGCGCCCATTCCACCAGGTCGCCTTCGATGCCGATGCCACCATGATGCGCGTGCACATCTCGCGCTGCGCTCAGCGTCAACGCGCAAACGATGGCGTAGGTCAGAGACAGGGTGCAAGGGAAAATCGTGCTGACTAGCATCATCACAACCGAGAAAATCGCAGCGTTTCACCCAACGCGACGACGATGAGGATCAGTAACAAATTGAACCGCGCCCGCATTTTGACGTGCTCCCAGGCCACGGCCATGTCACGGCCTGCCGCCCTGACCACCGGTAAATAACGCCGCTCGATGACCATGCCATTGCCGACGATAACCATATATAACAGGAGCTTACTCAGCAATATCCAGCCGTATAGATCCGGCAGAAAAATCAGCCCTGGCTCTCGCCACAATATGAGCTTGAGCAGCCCACTGCCAAACAAGAGCAACACCCCAAGCCCAAAGCCATTGGCCAACACGGGCAACTCCAGCGCAAGAAATCGCTCACCGGCGCGGTGTTGCCGGCGTTCGGCAACGGCAGTGAGGACCCCAAACCAGAGATGCCCGCCGACGAAGAGGAACATCCCAATGAGATGGATCAACGTACTCAGATAGTCCAGAACGTGGGTCATGGCTCCTGGTCTCTCACCGGCTGCCGGCCGGGCCGGAGGATACCGATCACCGTGATCAGAATGAGGGTGATCGACAGGCCGAGAGCCATGAGACTGACGGTGGTGGCGACCTGCGCGGCACGCCAGGCATCCTCATCCCGCTGCCCGCTCGCCCGCTCCAGCGCCACAATCTGGGTCTGGGCCGTCCACGCCGCCGGTTCGCTTTCCTGGTAATATTGTGTCGTCTCCCAGCGATACATACCCGGCTGGCCCGGGTTACGCGCCAAAAATTTCAGTTCGGCAAACGTCTGCGGTGGAATCGACCCGCCACGCCAAGTCATTTGGCGAATAAAGCCACGCGCATCGCGCTCCGTATCAATCTGCCATACGTGGCTATGCTCGACCATCTCGATTTCGAATGCCGGCGGCACCACGACATGAATTTTCACCGTGGGCACGGGTGTCTCCGTGGGAACACGCAGCGTATACGTTTCCCACCGCTTGGCCACACTCTGCCGCGGCTCCACATCGATGTGGCCCCATGCAGATGTGGCCAGACTACAGAGCAACGTGCCCACGAGCAGACTTATATTTCTGAACACGATCAGCTGCATCATGTCTCCGGCGTTTATCCTCTTTGCCCGGTTCGGTTCCGGTCCGCTCTGTCACTGGCATGGTACTACACACGGATGCAGAGCAAAATGCGAATAACCTTGATTAACGGCCATGAAATGTGGGGGGACGTTTTTCCAAAAAGGCGTTGACGCCTTCGCGGTGATCGGCGGTGAGCATGCACTTGCTTTGTATGTAGGCTTCGTAGTCCAAGTGTTCGGCGATATCCATGCCGAGTGAGCGGTTTAAAGCGCGTTTGGTCAGCGCCAGTCCAATGGGCGGGCCAGCGGCGAGATGTGCGGCCAGCTCTTGGGTGCTCTGCAGTAAATGATCGGCGGGAACGAGCCGATTCACGATGCCGAGCCGCTCGGCGCGGGTGGCGTCGATGATCTCTCCGGTGAGGAGAAGCTCGCTGGCGGCGGCTAGCCCAATTAGGCGAGGTAATAGAGACGTCCCGCCCATATCGGCCGACGATAGGCCGAGTCGGACAAAAACCATGCCGAAGCGCGCCTCCGGCGTAGCCAAGCGGATATCGGCGGCCAGCGCCAGGCAGCATCCGCCACCTACGGCGGCGCCGTTGACAGCGGCAATAATGGGTTTTTCCAGGCGGCGCATGGCTAGCACGAGTGCGTTAAAATTGCGCACTTCCTCGCGCTCGCGCGTCTCCGCATCCATCTCCAGGCCACGCAGCAGCACATCGTGCATATCCGCCCCGGCACAGAAGGCGCGGCCCGCTCCGGTCAGCGCCAGGACGCGGACAGCCGTATCGTTGGCCGTCATCTCCAGGGTCTGGAGGAGTTCGTCTTTGAGGGCGTAATCGAGAGCGTTCAAGCGCTCCGGACGATCCAGGGTGACCGTGGCAAGACCCTCGGCGACGTCGTAGCGTAAATTCCGGAATGTCATGCAGTTCTCCTCCCTCCTCCTGAAAGACGCCGGCAGCGGCTCTTCGACCATACCACCAGCGGCGGCAGGCGTGCAATAGCTTTTTCGAGTGGGGCTGATCCCATCTTTTGCTTGACCGGGTGGACCGTTCCACGCTATATACACCCTGTCGGAAGCGGATGGGGTTCATCGGGTCAGAAAAGGAGTATGACCATGGATTTTAGCTGGTCACATGAGGAAGAAGAATTTCGCCAAGAAGTCCGTGATTTCCTCAAAGCGGAGCTGCCGGAAGGCTGGAACGAGACGCTGGTACTCGATAAGGAAGATGAGGCATACATTCAGCTGGCCAAAGAGTTTACCGGCAAACTGGGGACAAAGGGCTGGTTTACCGCCCATTGGCCCGAAGAATACGGCGGCTTGGACTGGCCGTTTTGGCAGCATTTTATCATGAACGAAGAAATGTCGACTGCCGATGCGCCGATCATCGGGGGCAATGGGCCAAAATTTTTGGGGCCCACGATTATTCACTATGGTACCGACGAGCAGAAAGCGCAGTTCCTCCCGGGTATTGCCAAGGGTGAAACGCTGTGGGTACAAGGTTACAGCGAACCGAACTCCGGCTCCGACCTGGCGTCATTGCAAACCCGGGCAGTCGAGGACGGAGATGAATGGGTCATCAACGGTCAGAAAATCTGGTCTAGCTACGGCCATTATGCCGACTGGTGTTTCATGCTCGCCCGGACGGACCCGGATGCGCCGAAACACCGGGGCATTTCATATTTCCTCCTCGATATGAAAACGCCGGGGATCACGGTGAAACCGCTGATCAACATTGCCGGCACCAAGGGATTTAACGAAATTTTCTTCGAGAATGTGCGGGTGCCGAAGGATGCCCTGTTGGGCGAGAAAAATCGCGGCTGGTACATGGCCACGACCACGCTGTCCTACGAACGCACGGCGATTGAAGCCCCGGCGCGGGCGCAGCGGATCCTGAATGACCTCGTGCGCTATGCCAAACTCACCAAGAGAAACGGACTCACGTTGGCTGAGGACCCCAACGTGCGGCAACGTCTGGCGCAACTCGCCATTGAAATCGACGTCGCCCGCTGTCTGTCCTATCGCGTTGCCACGAGCCAGAGCCGGGGCGATATTCCGGGACCGGAGTCCCCGGCCAACAAGGTCTTTACCAGTGAACTGGTGCAGCGTATTGCGCAGGTCGGTATGCAAATGATGGGACTCTATGGGCAGTTGGAGTTCAACACCAAGTGGGCGCCGCTAAAAGGCAAAATTGAACGCTTGTATCTCACGTCCGTATCCGGCACGATTGCCGGGGGCACGTCAGAAATTCAGCGCAATATTATTGCCGAACGCGGCTTGGGGTTGCCGAGGTAAGACAGCTGTTAGCTGTCAGCTATCAGCTGTCAGCTTAAGAGCAAGATAAAGCGGGGCGTCAAGTTGGATAATACGATGTGCCTATGCCTAATTTAGACGCTGCTATTGCAGTTCAAGTCACGAAAAAGCTCTCCTTCCTGAGGAGAATTCTTGCTGATGGCTGGCGGCTGATAGCTGATAGCTTAAGACCTGAGGGAAGTTTTTAGCTGATAGCTGATAGCTGATAGCTGACAGCTAAAAGGAACAGACATGGATCTGAGTTTGACGGAAGAACAGGAACTCCTACAGAGCAGTGCTCGGGATTTCTTAAGCCAGGAGTGCCCGACGACACATGTACGGGCCATGGAAGAGGATGAGACGGGCTACAGCTCGGAACTCTGGAAGCAAATCACGGAATTGGGGTGGGCCGGCTTGATGTATCCCGAGGCATACGGTGGAGCTGGCTACAGCTTTATCGAGCTTTGCGTGCTCATGGAAGAATTCGGCCGCGCGCTCTTGCCGAGCCCATTCCATTCCAGCGTGCTCACGTTTGGTCTGCCCATCTTGTTCGGGGGTAGCGAGACCCAGAAACAGCACTATCTGCCAGCCATTGCAGGTGGCTCTCGGCTCGGCACGCTCGCCTTGACCGAACCCAGCGCCAGCTACGAGCCATCCGGCATCAGTGCACGGGCCGAGGCCCGCAATGGGGGCTTTGTCATTAACGGCGCCAAGCTCTTCGTGCCCAATGCCCATACCGCCGATGACTTCCTAGTAGCCGTGCGCACGAGCGACGAAGGTGGACCGGAAAACGGCATCAGCCTCCTGCTCGTGCCGGGGAATGCGGCCGGGCTGACGACAACGGCATTGTCGACGATCGCGTCGGATCGGCAATTTGAGGTCGAGTTCACCAATGTCGAGGTTGGCACCGATGCCGTTGTCGGCAGCCTCAATCAGGGCTGGTCTATCGTCAAGAAGACCGTTGATCATGCCACCATCGCCAAGTGTGCCGAGATGGTGGGTATTGCCCAGGTGGCGTTCGATATGTCCGTGGATTACGCGAAGAATCGGGTGCAGTTCGGCCGTCCGATCGGCAGTTTTCAGGCCATCAAGCACAAATGCTCGGATATGGTCATCGAAGTCGACGGCTCACGGTTCATTACCTATCGGGCCGCCTGGAACCTCGCCGAAGGTCTGGAAGCCGACAAGGAAGTCTCCATGGCAAAGGCTTGGACGAGTGACGCCTGTCGCCGTGTCTGCGCCCAGGCGCACCAGATTCATGGCGGCATCGGTTTTACCAAGGAGTATGACCTGCAGCTCTACTTCCGGCGGGCAAAACACGGCGAGGTCCTCTACGGCGATGCGGATATACACCGCGAGGTCGTGGCGCAGGAAATCGGCCTGTAAGACTCGATTCAGGGTTCCACCATCATAGGGTTTTCTCTGTTAGCAAAGAGGGAAATCGCATACCAGTGGAAAACTGAATAGCCCTGCCTGCTGGTTGTGGCTCTTGCTTTTCCTGCTTGGCTTTATAGCGCAGCCAAAAGATTTCCGGACTGGGCCTGTCATCCTGACAAGGCGGACCATCTGCTTCGTCGTCTGCCATCACAAGTTCTGCCACAACTGGCTCTGCCACGTCCGGGTCAGCTGCGCCGCTCAGGGGCAAGGGATCGACACCCAGCTCTTGTGCGGGCTGCCGCATCGTCCGCAACAAATGCAAGCGCGTCTCTTTGTCCAATTGGACATCGGGTATGGTCTCGGCAAGGCGCTGGCAAAATTCTGCCGCAATGAAGGTTCGGTCAGGTGGAAATTCCTGATTACAGAGCAGCAGCGCACGATGCATCTCTTCAGATGAGAGCGCTGACTGCAGCGCTTGATAGACCGCCCGCCGCCGGGAGGATTCGTCATCCTGGACGGAAGAATCGGATTTATGTGATGCCATAGCAGGGTCGTCCTGGGGGGCCATG
This sequence comes from uncultured bacterium, assembly GCA_965178525.1. GTDB lineage: Bacteria > Tectomicrobia > Entotheonellia > Entotheonellales > Entotheonellaceae > CBCXVS01. The sequence continues at coordinate 10,042 of CBCXVS010000204.1, forward strand.
CCGTTTTCCTTCTTGCAAGGGTAAAAATCCGGTACACGTCAAGCGTGCGAAACGCCAGACAGGAGCATATCTCATGATGGGATAAGCTTTTGAATTATACCCAGACCCGCGCAGGCGAGCTGTTTACTCAAACACGACCATCCCCTGGAATGCCGCAATTTTCCGTGCCCCCAAGCCACGCACACGTTCCAAGTCTTGCAGACTTTGATATGGCCGCCCCGCGATAATGCGCTTGGCTAACGCCGGGCCGATACCCGGCAAACCTTCGAGCTGTTTCTGCGAGGCATGGTTAATATCTACCTTGCCTGTGGCAGACGCGACCGCAGCAGCCGAAGCGGTCGCGTCCGAGACCCGATAAAATTCCTCGGTAAAACGCTGGGCAATCGCAGGGTTGCCGGCCAGGATGAGCACATTTTCATCATTCGTACGCGAGGCATTTTTGGAAAAATTGAACGATCCGGTCACCACCGTCTGCCCATCGATGATGATGACTTTATGGTGCATCGTCCATTTATTGGTGTCGGTCATGACCGGTATGCCGAGTTTTTTCATCGATGGAAATTCGGAATATTGGGTGTCCGCCCCACGGGTCTCAAACACGCCTCGAACCTCCACCCCGGCGGCAAAGCGGTCTTTCATCGCCGCGCCAATGTCGTCATGGGTGAAGGAAAACGCCATAAAATAGATTGAACGCTTGGCGCGCCGGATCAGCTCTACGAGGACTTGCACGACGTCATGATCCGGGGCAAACGCAGTCTGCACCGTCGTGCCGTCGGCCATGGTGATCACAGGATGCGGAATGGTGAAGCGGGCGCTGCCCCCGAACTGCTTCAGCTCGAACATTTCGAGAAAGGCTTGCGTATAATTCTCGGCGAGCTCCGGGGAATCGATCCAGAGCGCGTTGTTATTATTCTTGAAGGCGCCATTGTCCGTCGTGTTGAGCGAGCCCGTCCAGACGTAGCGCTTGTCGATGATGAGGAATTTGTTGTGCATCAGACCACTGCGTCCCCCATCGCTCACGATCGCAACGCCAGCCTCCTGCAAGTCCTCGATAGAGATCTCATCCATGTAGTCATGCTCGGTCACGAGGCGGACGCGAACGCCCCGCTCGTGCGCCGTGATCAGCGCTTGGGTCATGCGATCGGAGTCGATCTCATGCAGGGCGGCATCGATACTGCTGCGGGCCAGGGCAATTTTTTGCGCCAGGATGCGATCGATGCTCTGCGGATGCGTCTTGGCTTTAGCCACATCGTTTGCCACCTGGCTAAAATAGATTTCATACCAAGGCGCTGGCGCCGCGGCGGTATGGACAGCGCCACCGATCAGGACCATAAGGGCGGTACGACAGAGGCGGATGAAGTAGGCGTTGCGTAGGTGCATGTTAGTGTCCTTCCGCAATCCGGCACAAGGCGCGGAGATAGTCTTGTAGGGGGCGCTGCTCCTTGAGCAAGCGGAGAAAGGTGACCTGTAAGTCGGTATTGCCGGTGAGCCGTTGCAAGCGCCGTGCGATACGGTCCGGGTCGTCCTCATCTTGAATCTGCGCCGCGATACGGCTAATCGTTCGGGCTTGCCGGGCCAGATGGTGTCCGTAGGCGTCGAGCGACTGCTCTGCAGTGGGTGTGAACCGCTCCACCTGGTCAAGCATCCATTGGATGACCACCCGCGCGTCCGCGTCGGTAAGCCCATCCGTCAAGGCTTCGTTGTCAAGCAGGCTTTCGATCACATGTTGTTTCGTCGTCTCGGGAGCGGGCATGGGCCATGTCTTCCTTTCGCAGGGTTGTATCCATTTTGGATGTGGGCAACAAAACAAATGCACCTACAGGATACACGATTTCTTGTGTGTAAAAGAAGCGTAATATGGGCTTTTGTACAACAAATAAAGCGATGAAAATAGGATCCGCTAAGGGCGCAAAGGAGCGAGAAGGGTAAAATCAGATGGCAACAGGCATCGGATGAGACGGACTGCGTCTTATGCGCCGTTGTGATACGCCCGCAAAAACCGGGCGGTGTAGGATCGCTCCGGATGCGCCAAGAGGTGCTCGGGCGCCCCGGCAATGACGACCTCACCTCCCGCCTCACCGCCTTCGGGGCCAAGGTCGATGATGTAGTCGGCTTGCCGGATCACCTCCAGATTGTGCTCGATGACGATGACCGTGTTGCCCTGGTCAACCAGCGATTGCAGCACGTGCAGGAGTTTTTCAATGTCAGCTAGGTGCAGACCGGTGGTCGGCTCATCGAGGATATACACCGTCTCGGATTGCGATGAGCGGTTCAGTTCGTAGGCCAGTTTGATACGCTGGGCTTCGCCGCCAGACAGAGTATTGCTGGGTTGACCCAGGGCGAGATAGCCCAATCCGGCGTCTTCGAGAATCTGTAAGGGGCGTTTGATACGGGCGACGCTATCGAAAAATCCCAAGGCTTCGGAAACGGTCATGGCCAAGATATCTGCCGCATGTTGCCCATGATACGTGATCTCCAACGTCTCGTCGGTGTAGCGCTTGCCATCGCAAGCTTCACAGGGTACAAACACGTCGGGAAAAAAATTCATCTCGATTTTGCGCTGTCCTTGCCCCGAGCAAGTTTCGCACCGACCGCCTTTGACGTTAAAGGAGAACCGACCAGGCGCATACCCGCGCATGCGCGCCTCGGGAGTTTGCGCCAGCAGGCGGCGAATGTCGTCATAAAAGCCGACATAGGTGGCCGGATTGGAGCGCGGGGTTTTGCCAATGGGCGTATGATCGACTTCCAGGACGCGCCGCACCGCCTCGGCGCCATCGAGCCGCTCGTAGGCGCCGACACGTCCGTTGTAGCCCGTCAAACGCTTGCGCAGCGCGTTGTAGAGAATGTGTTTTACCAGCGTGCTTTTGCCCGAACCAGAGACGCCGGTGATGGCGATAAAAGTATGCAGCGGGAAGCTGGCCTCGATATTTTTCAAGTTGTGCTCGCGGGCGCCATACAGCGTCAGCCAGGTACGCGCATCGAGCGGCCGCCGCGCGCCATTCTGGGTATGGCGCCAGCCATTGCTGAGGTAGCGGCCCGTGACCGAGTCCGGATGCTGCGCCAATTGTGGCAGCGTCCCAGCCGCAACGACGGTTCCGCCTTGCTTTCCGGCTCCGGGTCCCAAGTCGATGATATAGTCCGCCCGCTGGATCGTTTCCTCATCGTGCTCCACCACCACAATGCTATTGCCCTGGGTCCGCAAGCGTTCCAGCGTGCCGAGCAGCCGCGCATTATCGCGCGGATGCAAGCCGATGGTGGGCTCATCGAGGACGTAACAGACGCCGCGCAGATTGGAGCCGAGTTGCGCCGCCAGACGCAGACGCTGCGCTTCGCCTCCGGAGAGGGTATCGCTGCGCCGATCGAGCGTGAGATAGCTCAGGCCGACTTCCTGCATGCACTGCAGCCGCGCCACAATTTCTTTCAATACGGGCTCGGCAATCTGGCTTTCACGGGCGTTCAGCTCCACCTGCTCGATGCTGGCGAGCGCCGCCTCGACGGACCGCGCGGCCATATCGCAGATCGAATCGCCAGCAATGCGCACGGCACGGGCCTGAGGTTGCAGGCGCGTGCCATCGCACGCGGCGCATGGCACCTCGTTCATAAACGATTCCAGATAGCGCTTCACGCTCTCTCGCGAACTGCTGTCGAACAGACGGTGGCAGTGTGGCGCCACGCCCTCAAAACTCCCGTGACGGCCATTCGTACCGTGCAACAGCCCTTGCACCTGACGGGGCCGCAGCTTCTCCAAGGGCGTGTCGAGGTCAATCCCCAGAATGTCAGCCGCATGGTTCAGCATCTGTTCCCGATGACGCTTTTTGAAAGGGCCGCCGTTGTAGACGGCTAACGCCCCGGCGCGCAGCGACAGGGTCGCATCCGGGATCAATAACGCATGGTCAAAATCGAAAGCCCGGCCCATCCCATTGCACGCGGCACAGGCGTCGCGACGGCTATTGAAGGAAAACAGGCGGGGATCCAAATCGGCAAAGCTCAAATTGCACCGCGGGCAGAAGAATTTGAGACTGTACAGATGTTCCTCATGTCCGGGCGCCAGGACCGTGCAGGCGCCATGGCCGAGGGACAGCGCCCGGTCTAGAAGTTCGTACACGCCCTTCCGGCGGCACCGATTGATTTGGGCTGTGCCCATGACAAAATCGAGATCGTGCTCGCGATAGCGATCCAACGCCGGCCGCGCCGCCAACGCCACGATCTCGCCGTCTACGCGCATATGCGTCAAATGCAATTTTTCGGCCTGGGCGAAAACGTCCTTATGAAACCCCTTGCGGCCCCGAATGGCTGGCGCCAGGAAGGTCACCTGCAGCCCCTGATATGTGCTGCTGAGATGCCCCAGGATCTGCTCTGCCGACTGCGAGGTAATGCGGAGGTCACAGCTCGGACAATGTTGCACGCCGATTTTGGCATAGAGCAAGCGCAGATAGTGAAACACTTCGGTCACGGTGGATACGGTCGATTTCCCCCCACCGCGCGTGACACGCTGCTCGATCGCCACGGTCGGCGGCACGCCCCGGATGAGGTCGACCTCGGGCTTGCTAAACCGAAGTTCCCCTGGCAGAATAGGCGGAGGGTTAAGTAGATCAACAGGTTGGCCCAATTCAAAAGTCCATT
>CBCXVS010000205.1:0-14599 GCA_965178525.1 uncultured bacterium
CTTTGAGGATGATTCGGTGGGCATCTGGGCTGGGCTAGGGAACCTGATCTTATGCTATTGAGGAACAACTCTATTGCGTTTGATCCTCAATACCCACTCGCATATCTTTGTCCCGCACCCGCCGCACATCGTGCATTACTTTGCCCCCTTGGAGAGGAGCTATGGCGACCTGGCTAAGGACGGCAATATGCATCGACTGATCGCGGATGTGCTGCGGCTCGTCCGGATCCATATCTATCCTTGGGACATTCCCCTGGACCCGGAAGCCGTTTTGCGCGACGCGCTTTCGCGGAGTGTCTTCGGTATCTTCGCGGCCCTGTATGACCATGCGCTGGCCGCGAGTGGTAAGCAACGTTGGGGGTGTAAGAGTCTCTATATGCTCCACTACACGCAGCCTATCTTCGAGCACTTTCCCCGGGCGAAGTTGATCTGGCTTTTTCGTGATCCCCGCGATGTGGCCGTTTCGGCCCGCCAGTCGGTGTTCAACCACTATCATCCCTACCGCACCGCACGGCGGTGGACGCAAGAGCAGCAGACCGGTCTTGCCCTGATGGCACAGCTATCCCCAGAGAGTTTTTTTCCCGTGCAGTATGAGAAACTCATTGCCGAGCCCGTCGATACGATGCTGCAATTGTGCCATTTCCTTGACGAGCCGTTCGAAACCAAGATGTTAGATTTCTTTACGACCCTTGAGGCGCATAAAAGCGGGTCGCTCTCTGAGTCGTGGCACAACACGACCCGACCCATCATGACCGACAATGCCGGCAAATACCGGCATCAGCTGAGCGCCGCCGAGTTGCGGGCGGTGGAGACGGTTGCCGGCGAGGTGATGCAATGCCTGGACTATGCGCTTGAGGAGCCGTCGAGCCCCACGGACATCTTGTCCTTGGCACAGAAAATGTCCTATTGGTGTCTCGATCACTATTGGCTCCTGTGCGCGGAATGGCGCTCTTTACAGCGAGACCGGAACCACTGGCGCCGTTGGGCTCGCGTCGTCTTGATGACCTATCTTCGCGCCAGCCGCAGAACCCACCCGACGTTTCGTAACCCCATCTCTGACCTTGACGTCCACCAGACCCCGGTGGAGACGTAAGGACCTGTCCAGACACGGAAAAGCTCGGGGCGGTCATGGGCCGCCTCTTGGCATATCTTTGCGATACGCCGTGCTCGCTCCCCTCACCCGTCTTAGCTCTACCAGCCTATACCGACACCCAGACGGCCTGATAGGCGCCGCTTTTGGCGCCGACACGTCTCGTGTCAATCAAGAATCTCGCCAATTTGCCGATAAACATGGGAGTCTTCGGTTTTTTCCAGCATTTTTCGGTTTTTCAGCGTATTTCCGCAATGTGGCAAGGCAGGACGATGCGCCAACTCCCGGGAACGTTCAGGCCGTTGTGGTGTGCTGTGCTATTGCTTCTCCTTCTCGGTGTTACCGGCGGGTATGTGGCCTGCCGTCACTACCAGAACCGGGAACCGGCACGGAAGCGGGAAACCGTTACGATTGGCCTGGCGCGGGAGGCGCTCAATGCCTTGATGCTCATCGCTGTCGAGCAAGGGCTTTTTGCACAAGAAGGGCTCGAGGTCACGATTATCGATACCTATCCCAGCGGTAAACGTGCTCTCAGAGGGCTGTTAGCTGGCGAAGTGGATGTGACCACGACCTCCGAAGTGCCACTGGTCTTTCAGAGCTTTACCCGGCAGGATTTCCGTGTGGTGGCCACGATTGGGTCCTCCGAAAATGAACCGAAAATTATTGCCCGCAAAGATCAGGGCATTTCTTCGCCAAAAGATTTACGTGGGAAGCGTATTGCAACCCAAAAGGCATCAGCCGTACACTTCTTTTTACATATGCTGCTGGTCAAATATGGTCTCTCGACACAAGATGTGCATCTATCATATAAAAAATCTGAGGAGCTTCCCCAAGCGTTATATAAAGGAGAGATTGACGCTTTTTCCATACGGGAGCCATTCATTAGTCAAGAAAAGAGCTTATTAGGAAAAAATCTATTGTCTTTAATAAAATATGGTTTTATCATAAGACTTTTAATCTGGTAGTCTCATGGAATTTTATTCGGAAGAAACCGGATGTGATTGTCAGCATACTTCGTGCTTTAAAACGTGCGGAAGCCTTTGCCAAGGAGCACCCCCAGCAAGGGATGCACATCATTGCCGAGAAGTTGCACATGCAGATATCCGATATGACGGCTCTCTGGCCGGTGCTGGACTTGCGCCTGTCTCTCGACCACACACTCCTGATTAGTTTAGAGAATGAAGCACGATGGGCGATCAAGCATCACCTGACCGAGTACACCGACGTTCCGGATTATCTCGATCTCCTGTATCCGGATGGCCTCGTGGCGGTGAAACCGGAAACCATTACGCTCATACGATAGGGCCGCGGGCACATGACCATCCGCACGAAGCTTCGCATTGCGGCACTGTTACCGATCGGCGTGGCGCTCATCTTTTGCTGGATGTTTTGGCAGACGTCGCAACATGTCCGGAACGCGCAAGAGACCGCGCATTTCACCAACACAGTCATCAAAGGCATGTTGGAGCTGAATATCTTAACCTATGAATATCTCGCGCATCGTGAAAACCGGCCGCGCCGGCAGTGGCACACGAAACATCGCGCGTTGCAACGTCTCCTCGATCGTGTCATGGGGTCAGCACCAGAAACGCACCGGACTTTCGAGCGCCTGCGCCGCTATCATGCACGGATTGCGAGGCTCTTTTCCGACATCGTCGCCAGCCACGCCAGCCACGCCTCGCACCGGACCGATCCTGCCGTGGCCGCGGAGTGGCAGGAGCGCTTAGTCGGGGAGATGTTGGTGCAATCCCATGCCCTCGTGTCGGAAACCGAGCAATTGGCTCAAGCGAGCCGTGCCGAACTCGTCACCATGCAGAAGCAGACCACGACCCTCCTGATGGTCGTGAGTGGCGCCCTGCTTGCCGTGATGAGCATTGTGCTGTTCTCGGTCAGCACGAGTATTGCGAAGACCCACGAGACCCTGCGTGACACGACGGAGGAGCTCACCCGTGCCAATACCGAGCTGGCGCGCTCGAACCAAGAGCTCGACGCGTTTGCTTATGTGGCCTCCCACGACCTCAAAGCGCCGCTTCGCGCCATCGACAATCTGGCCCAGTGGATTGCAGAAGACACCTACGACCTCTTACCTGAGGCGGCGCATAGCGACCTGCAATTGCTCCGGCAACGGGCGCGGCGGATGGAAGCGCTACTCGATGAACTCCTGCAATATGCGCGGGCGGGACGGGTCACAGCCCCAGCGGAAGTCGTGGATACCGGCATCCTCGTGCAGGACATTGTCCACTTGCTGGAGCCGCCAGATGGTATCACCGTCCACGTCGCCACGCCCATGCCGACACTGGTGACGCCAAAAGCACCGTTGGATCTGGTGTTCCGCAACCTCATCGGCAATGCCATCAAGCACCACAAACCATCCGGCGGCCATATCACCGTGTCGGCACGCGATGCCGGACCCGCGATGGAATTCCGCGTGTCTGACGACGGACCCGGCATTGCGCCGGAGTTCCATACGCAGGTGTTCCAAATGTTCCAAACGCTCAAACCACGTGACCAAGTGGAAGGCAGTGGCATGGGGTTGGCACTCGTCAAAAAGACTGTTGAAACATGCGGCGGGACTCTGAAGCTGGAATCCGCCGAGGGACGTGGCGCCATGTTTAGTTTTACGTGGGGCAAAGCGACAATCGGCACAACGAACGGAGGAGGAGCAAAGCGATGGCGCAAGCAGACGACGTCCACATCTTGTTGATCGACGACGATGAGGTGGACGTGCGGGTGGTCAAACGGGCCTTTCAGAAACAAAAACTCGCCAATCCCATTCGCGTCGCGACCGATGGCATCGAGGGGCTTGAGGCCCTGCGAGGGCAGAATGGCTGGCCCCCTCTACCCAGGCCCTACCTGATTTTGTTGGACCTGAACATGCCGCGCATGAACGGCTTGACCTTTCTTCAGGAACTGCGTTGCGACCCGGATATCCAGGATAGCATCGTCTTTGTCTTGACGACCTCCGATGACGACAACGACAAAGTGGCCGCGTATCAACAGCACGTCGCGGGCTACCTGCTCAAGAACGACGTCAGCCATGAGTTTCTGCATAAGGTCCAGATGCTCGAACAGTTTTGGCTATCTATTCAGTTTCCCCCGAGGAGCACATAATGTCTTCAGAACGCGATATACGCCTCCTGCTCGTTGATGACGATGCGGTCGACCGGCGAGCGATCCGCCGTTTGCTGGAGGGTGGCTATACCCTGAGCGAAGCCGAGTCGGGCAGCCAAGCCCTAGACCTCTTCCGGGCCGACCCGCCCGCGTGTATCCTACTGGATTACCTGATCCCAGGAACGGACAGTCTAGACCTCCTGGGGACATTCGTCGAGCGCCACGTGCCCGTCGTCATGCTCACCGGCCAGGGCAGCGAACCGGTTGCCGTCGAGGCAATGAAGCAGGGCGCACAGGACTACCTGGTCAAATGGGACATGACGGCCGACAGCCTGCGCCGCGCGATTACGAACGCCATGGACAAAGTCGCTCTGGCGCGGCAACTGGCGGACGTGCAGGCGGAGCTGCAACAATTTACCTCCGTTGCCTCCCACGACCTGAAAGCCCCGTTGGCGCGTATGATCAAACTCTGTCAGCTCCTGCAGATACAATGCCGGGAGAAGCTGAGTGAGGACGAACAGCACCTTGTCGACACCGTGGTGAGTAACGCCCAACGGCTGTATACATTCATTAACGACCTGCTGCAATATACCCAAGTCGGACGGTCCGCCAAGCCGCTAGCGCCAGTCGACTTGGCGCAGGTGCTGGACGTGGTGCTCACCAATCTCGATGTCCTCATCGCCGAGAGTCACGCCCGCGTGACCGTGGACGCCATGCCCACCATCCTGGGTGATGACGTGGCGCTATTGCAGCTTTTCCAGAATCTCATTACGAATGCCCTGAAGTTCCGAGGCGACACACCGCCCGTGGTGCGCCTTTCCGCGCATCGGGAGGGCGATAGGTGGCAGATCGCGGTGCAAGACCATGGCATCGGCATTGCGCCTGAGCACTATGAGACGATATTCGCCCCCTTTGAGCGGCTGCAGACACCAGGCGAGTCTGAAAGCTTTGGTATTGGGCTGGCGACGTGTAAAAAAATTGTCGAGCAGCACCATGGGCGTATCTGGGTGGAGTCGGAACTGGGCCAGGGCACAACTTTTTATATGGCGTTTGCGGATGCGAGGTAAGCATGCGCACACAGGTAGACATGCAGCAAACATACGTTTAAGCTTTCTATCCACTGGAGGTAACATGGATGAAGATACCCATTCTTATTGAAGTCACATCGGAGCAGCGCTATCGGGCAATATCAGGCGAACCTTTCGTGGGCAGCGTCGAAGCCGAGACACCCGAGGCCGCGCTGGAGAAGATGAAACACTTGATCGACAACCGCATAGCGCAGGGTGCTCGTATTGTAGCACTCGATTTACCCGATGATGCGAATCCCTGGCTGGAGGGTGTGGGTATGTTCCGTGACGATCCGCTCTTCGACGACTGGCAACGGGCCATCGCGGACTACCGCCGCGAAGCGAATCACATGGCCGATGCGCCATGACGCGGTTTGTGCTTGATACCGATATCGTCTCGCTGCTCCAGCACGGTCATCAGACCGTTATCGGACACATTGGCCGTCACAGGCCGGACGAGGTGGCGACGACCATCATTAGAAACCTGTTTGTATCGGCTCACGGGGTCGGTGTTTGGGGTTGAGATCGCATGCATTACGATGCGTCCGTCTCCCCGTCTTCCTCCCCCATCTCCCGGAGGAATGGACCGATCACACGCTCCGGATGCAATCGGTACCCACTGGCAACCAGTTCGTCAATGATCGGTCGGACTTCCTGTATAACGCCCAGCCGCTTTGCCTCACCAAGTACCCAGAGGACACCGACAACCAGCAGACCCCGCTCAACCGCCATCTCTCGTGCTCGCCAGTCATCCATCAGGAGTGTCGCCTGTTGTTCCTCGGCAAGAATGATCGCTTCTCGCTCACCTGACTCAAGGGTTGAGGGAAATTGTGCGAGGATGGCCCGGTGTTGCACCGACTCCTGACGAATCCAATCCGCGTGCTCCACGTCTTCCGCACCTGGTCTTCCGCTTCCCTGCACCACAATTTCGTGATAGACCGCGCCTGGCACGACCAACTCACCACAAACCTGGTGCAGGAGTTCCAACCGCCCAATGCGGGCATAGGCAATAATCGGTCCAGAATCGGAGACCATCATACCTCAGGCTTTTCGCGGAATCTCTTGCCGGAGCTCTCGTCGAAGCTCTGCTTCACTCATATCAACCGCCGGCACTTGATACCGACCCATCACGTCATAGAGGTTCCACCGGTTGAGTTGCAAGAGGGCTGCGGCTTTACCTTGAGAAATCGCATGGCGCCGCAAGAGTTCCATCACCAACACTTCCCGCATCCGGTATGGCGTCTCTTGCTCATCCCAACCCAAGCCATCCAGCACTTCCTCGGGAAGCGCGATTTCAAATCGTTTGTCCGGCATGTGTTGCTCCTTGCGCACGGTTGCGTTTATATGCCATGCATGGTATCGCGTAATTTTCTATATTTCAATGTGTTGTTATCAACAATGACTGGCTCTTCTGATGTGTAGCCCTAATCACCCTTCACGTGCAGAGTTATCTGACACCAAGGACAGACTGCCTGGAGAATTGAGAGGCGTTTGGGTCGTCTGTTTCGTGAATGGCGATAGATCACGAAAAAATTTCGTGATCTATTTTTCTTGAGGCGTTGATTTTCAATGGCCTAGATGAAAGGAGGCCGACGGGACATTCGCGGATTAGGGTGGATGGCGAAACGTATGGGCACCGTGATAAGGACAAACCTGGCCACAACTTTCTTTCCAAATTTTAAGTATAGGATCTTTGTGAAATTTCTTTGTTGATTCCAATTCTATATAGAACTACCATATCATATGGTGTATTTGGTGCTCTGTATGCTGTCAGAGGAGAAACCACAATGCAAGCCCTGAGACGTTTTCTTGCCTTGTCTGTTGTCATGGTTTTCGCGTGTCTCCCCGTTTATGCCCAAGGAGATTTCTCGTTGGATTTTGAGGTTGGACATATCATCGGTACAGGAAATAGCATTATTGTGCATCGTGTTCCAGCCACCAATCGTGCTACGGGGGAGAGCGTACTCAAGAACGTCACCGTGGACTATGGTGTTGCCGAGGACGGCTCCGTTGTGGTTGAGACACTTACGTCTGAAGATGCTATTCCACTCCCAAACAGTGCAAGTAATATTATCCCTGGCACGTATGAGCTCTCTAATGGGGATCGATTCCTGGTTTCCGTTGGTGGGACGACTGCTGATGGACGCATTTCTGGTAGCATGCGATCACTTACTGACACCAGTGTCCGCCTCAACTCACTGTTCAACGCTACGTGGGTGACCGGACCAGTGGCAGGGCATCCATTAATAGGCAACCGGGAGATCGCAACAGAGCTTCTGGATGGACTGACGTACGGCATTGTTGGAGAATCAAGATTGTTCCCTTACGCCGAATCATGGTCGGGATGCAGCGACAAGATACGCATCCATGGCCCATCACGATACGCTAAGCCTCGGAATCCTCGACTGATACGAAAGCTGTACAACCGTCCACCATGCGGTCCGGAACGCGAGTGAATCACTTCCCACCTGAGACCTCGGTCTCGATAAACTTGATTCCAGGTCATACTTGCCAATTTCCGTAGTGTGCCGAGAACGCCCAGTTGGGCTTCTTTTGACAGGGCAAATAATTGGCGCTGGAAGACGGGATTATTCAGGTCGAGCTGGAGGGGTTCATGCCGCTCACTCATGGCTCAATCTGCGCGGCCAGCTCACCCAGATCACTCGGGCGAGGCGGGTTGTTCTCCGCCCAAGTGATGGCTTCATCGACTTCGAGTTGGACATTTGGCTCCAACAACCACCGTTCACTATCGGGGACAAACTTTCCGAGTTTGATAATCCACACGCCTGGCTCAACCTGATCCACCAATACGTGCCGGCCTGCGTATTCCTTCCCGAGGGCGATCTGTCCGCTACTCCCAACCGTTTTGATAACTGCCATAGACGATCTCCTTATCAAATCATGCAGCATGATAGCACAAAAACACGAGCCTGTGCCACAGAGCCAATCTGATATCGAATGCGGAATGCGGAATGCGGAATGGGGGAGAATGTCCGAATACGAGGTGCTTCTTGCATTGACCGGCTTGGGTGACTGGCTTAGAATGCCCTCCTACGAATGATAGAGAATGTTGCAGAAGGGGGGCGTTATGCGGGGAGCGGAGGCAGTTATCCGAGCATTGGAGCAGGAAGGGATCAGATATATAGCCGGCTTTTCCGGAGGGGGGCTGGCGCCGTTGTGGGATCCGCTGCGGGCTTCCGAGTCGATTCAGGTCTTTGCCGCCCGCCACGAACGGTTAGGCGTGGAGATTGCGGACGGCTATGCCCGCGCGACAGGAAATGTTGGAGTTGCCATGACGGGCACGGGGCCTGGGGCGACCAACACCCTGACGGGTATTGCCGGATGCTATGCCGACAATATTCCCGTGCTGTTGCTCATGGGACAGCACCCGCTGCGTAACCTCGGGAAGGAATACCAGCAAGAAGTCTCCAGCAGTATTTTTGATGGCCTGGTCAAATGGAAAGGGACGTTTACTCGGGTGGACGATATCCCTGGCGTCATGCGCCGGGCGTTTACCGCTTTACGGTCCGGGTCTCCCGGTCCGGTCGTCCTAGAGATGCCTGGGGACGTCCTGACGGCGGAGGCGTCTGATGATGTCTTGCAGTATGCGCCGGTTGGGCCGGGACGGAAAGCCGCGGCCGATCCCCAGGATATCGAGAAAGCGGCGGATATTCTGGTGCAGGCCAGCTACCCGATTCTCAACGCCGGCGGTGGCGCCCTGTCGGCCGGAGCGGCGGACGAGGTCAAAGAGCTGGCCGAACTGCTGTCCATGCCAGTGGCCACAACGTTGGTGGGAAAGAGCGTCTTTCCCGAGGACCATCCGCTGGCGCTGGGCTTGGGATGTTATCCGCGCAGCCGCTATGCCACGGGTCCGGCCCTGCACATCAACCGTAAAGCCGATGCCGTCCTGGCGGTCGGGAACTCTTATCGCATGCCCAATGGCACGGATGGCCGGCCCATTCCCTCCGGTGTCAAGCTGATTCACATCAACGCTGATTCTGCGGACCTGAACAAAACGTACATGGCCGACGTCGGTATATTGGCCGATGCCAAGCTGGCCTTACGTGACCTCATCGCCGCTGTGAAAGATCGGCTCGGACCGGGTGGCCGCGGCGTGAAAGACGAAGTGGTGGCGGAGATCCAGCGGGCCCGAACGAAATGGTTGGGCGAATGGATGCCGGTTTTTACCGATGAGACGGCGCCGACCAACGGATACCGCGTGGTCCACGACCTGATGCAGACCATCGACCGTGACAAGACCATTGCCATTCATGATGCCGGGGGTAGCCGCGGGTATATCTCGCAGTTCTGGGTCGCGACGAAGCCCCTCAACTACATCGGCATGGGCGGGATGGCGGCCATGGGCTGGTCCATGGGCGCAGCGATTGGCGCGAAACTGGGCCGGCCGGATCATCTGGTCGTGCACCTCTTGGGCGATGCGTCCTTTGGCATGACGGGGATGGAGGTCGAGACCGCTGTGCGTATGGGGATTCCCACCCTCACGGTCGTCATCAATAACAGCGGGATTGGCGGCGGCATCATGGGGATGGACCGGCCAGGCGGCACGCCGCCTGGCATGGCGCAGCTAAGCGGCAACTTCAGCGTGGTGGCGCAGGGCTTGGGGGCGTACAGCGAGCGGGTAGAGCACCCGGATGGCCTGATTCCCGCGTATCGGCGTGCCATCCAGGCGACAGAGGAGGGGCAGGCGGCCCTGGTCGAAGTCCTGATCAAACCCATGCGTACACCGGACCTGCCGGATGATTGGTCGGTGGACGAATAGCATAACGGACGGTGACAGGAGCGTGCCATGAAGAGCATTGAGATTGACCGCAGCAAGCGTCTCAAAGAGGAAACCCATACCGGACACAATCGTTGGCACCCCGATATCGCGCCCATCCTTGAAGTGGACCCCGGTGAGGAGGTGGTCCTGGAAACGCGCGATGCCTCGGACTGCCAGATCCGGCCGGACATGACCGTGGCGGACCTGGACCACCTGGATGCCAAGGTGGCGCATCCGTTGACCGGCCCGGTGTACATCAAGGGCGTGAGGCCCGGCGATTTGCTGGAAATCGAATACGTCGACATTATCCCGCAGCCGACCGGCTGGACCCGCAACCGTCCTGGCGCGGGATTCCTCCGCGACCTGTATCCGGAGCCCTATCTGGCGCACTGGGAAATGGCCGATGGCTGGGCGACGTCGCCGCAACTTCCGGGGGTTCGCATTCCGAATGGGTCGTTTATGGGCACGGCGGGTATTGCGCCTTCCCGAGCTCAACTCGATGAATGGGCGCGGCGGGAAGCCGATCTCGTGGCCCGAGGCGGGATCGCTTTTCTGCCGGATGCCGAAGATGCCGTGCCGCCGGCAGGACCGATCGCCTCTGAAGGTCTGCGCACCCTGCCACCGCGCGAAAATTGCGGCAATGTGGATGCCAAGCAGCTCACCAAAGGCTCGCGTCTCCTGATCCCCGTCAACGTCGAGGGCGCGCTCTACTCCGCCGGCGATGGCCACTTTGCGCAGGGCGATTCGGAATGTTGTATCACCGCCATCGAGATGGGCGCCCCGGCGGTCGTGCGTTTTCATGTGCATCAAGGCGAGGCCGCACGGCATCACATCCGTTGGCCGCGCTTTGCGCATCCCGGATACTTCGCCGCGCCGGAGTGGGCGGCGCCCCGCAACTTCATCGCGACCATGGGCATGCTGATCCGAGACGATGGTAGGCAGGAAGGGGAGGATCTGACGTTAGCGGCGCGCAACGCCTTGGTCAACATGATCGAGTTGTTGCAGGAGCGGGGCTGGAGCCGGGAGCAGGCCTATATCATTTGTAGCGTGGCGGTGGATTTGAAGGTCAGCAATATTGTGGACTTGCCTAATGTCACGGTTTCCGCGTTTTTGCCGGAGGACATTTTTCAGGGCTAAATGATCCGCTAGGGAGCCGACCGCTTTTTCCAACCATGCGAGGTGTCATTATGGCAACCACCACCCCGACGGCTATCGGCACCGTGGCATCCCTGTGGCGGTATCCGGTCAAGTCCATGCTGGGTGAAGCGCTGCACACGGCTGACGTGACCGAGCGGGGGCTGCTTGGCGATCGCGCCTATGCTGTCATCGACGCGGCAGACGGGAAAGTCGCGAGCGCCAAACACCCACGCAAGTGGGCCCAATTGGTCACCTGCGGGGCGGCGTATGCCGATCCCCCCGTTCTTAGCGCACCCTTGCCCCAGGTCCGTATCACGCTGCCAGACGGCGCTACCGTGAGCAGCGAGGCAGGCGACTGCCAGGCGATCCTCTCGCGAGCCTTGGGCCGTGAGGTCACACTCCGAGCCGCAGGTCTTGACCCGGCCTCACTGGAGCTGTATTGGCCCGATATCGAAGGTCTGATGTTCCGCGAAACCATCGGCAACCTAGTGCTGCCGGAAGGGACGTATTTTGACTTGGCTCCTATCCACATATTGACGACAGCCACCCTCGATCAGCTCAGCGACCTCTATCCGCAAGGCCGCTTTGCGGTGCAGCGTTTCCGGCCCAATATCGTCATCACGCCTGCGTCCGGCACACGGGAATTCCTTGAAAATGCCTGGGTCGATCACACGCTGACGATCGGAGAGACGGTGCGCTTGCGCATTACCGGCGGCTGCTATCGTTGCGTCATGACGACGCTGCCGCAAGGGGATTTACCGCACGATATGGGCATCTTGCGAACGATCGCACAGCATAATAACGCGCACGCTGGCGTCAATGCCGCGGTGCTGCAGGGCGGTACGATTCGCAGTGGTGATGCGGTCAGAATCGCGTGAGAACGCGCCACCTCTTGCGGCATGCAGGACTACAAGCTGTACGACCGCATCGTGTCGATGCAGGCTGGTAAGGCCGGCTGTTGATCCATGCGGTCGAGAAGCGACTCGGCCATACGGACGCCCTCCGGGCTGAGCGCGAGTCCGGCTAAGTCCCGGAACTTTCGCCGCAGGTCCGCTTCCGGGTAAGGGTCTTGAAAATCGCCTTGAGCGCTCTCGCAGCTCTGGGTCTGATGCCGCCCATTTTTCAGGGTCACGGTGACCCGGGCGGGCTTCAATCGCGGCGTCAGGGCGGTCAAGTCCGGATCTGCGGTCACGTGCACGCGGCGGCGGAGCGCGATGATGACGGGGTCCTGCACCACTTCCTCGGTAAACGAACGGTATCCGGCATGTCCCCGGAGCACTATCGCAGCCGCGGCATGCGGCAGGGAATAGCGGGCGGCAAACGTATTGGGCGGGTCGGTCTGTCGCATGGCGGCGGCAAACTGATAGGTCGCCACATCGATCCGCTCGATGTCCTCGGCACGCGGATGCCAATCGGCCAAGAGCGCTTCGAGGGCATCGAGGGCGGCGTAAATCGGGTTGCAACACGCCCGCAGACGGAAGTAATTGCGCTGAATTTCCCAGCGCTGTCCCAGGCCGTCGAGGATGCCAGCAGGCTCAAATCCGTCGCCAACCAACTGGCTGAGCGATTCCTCAATCGCCTGTTCTTGCGCTTCAAATCCAGCCAGGGCAAGCTCAGGGGCTAGCGATCCGATCAAACCGCTCATACCGCCGGCGACATTGAGTGCGGTCGCACCGGCGACGGCATTGGTATAACTCGGGGTTAACAACAGCGAAGCGCCAATACGTAAGGCCCGGCTCGTCTCCTGGGCGCTCAAGCCATGCAGGCGGGCGCCAGCCGCCACGGCGCCGAGCATGGGCGCCTGGCCATTCTGATGCGCCAAGGTGCGGGGGGTGAAGCCGCTGCCAATGCGAACGGCGGCATCATAACCCAGGATCAGGGCACTTAGCAGCTCGCGGCCGCTGCACTGACGCGACTCAGCCAGGGCAAGCACCGTTGGGGCAATTTGAATCGCCCCTTGACACGACACAAAGCGGTGCCCTTCGCAAAGCTCGATCGAGCGGCCGGCGATGCCATTGAGGAGGGCGGCAATGCGCGGATTACTAGCCGGTAGAGTACGTGCGAAGACGCTGGCGCCGGAGCCGCTATGGGGCAGAAGTTGCTCCCGAATCCTGCCCACCTCCGGCTGCTCCGATCCGGCCAGAATGACGCCAACGGTGTCGAGCAGAACCCGTTTCGCGTGCTCCCGAACCGCCTCCGGAATATCCACCCACTCGGTCTCGGCGACAAATCGCGCCAAGGTATCGATGTGCTCGCCCACTGCTTTGCTCCTTTGCCGATCCCGGACGTGGACCGTGCGTTATCGCCATCGCGGTTGCCGCTCGTGTCGCCCAAACCTGCAACGGATCGGCATTGTAAAGCACATGCGTCCCTGCGTTCACCGTCTCTTCAATGCGGAATGCGGAATGCGGAATGCGGAATGCGGAATAAACGTCATCTTGCCCATTCCGCATTCCACATTCCTTAGGTGTTGCCCACGTTGAGGGCTGAAGCATGCGTGGCCAAACTCAGCCACTTGCCGCCTTCCTTCACAAAACTGATCGTGAAGCGCAAGTGCAGCGCATTCATGGGGCCGCCTTTGGGCTTGCGCAAAACCGTCAGGTAACCCCAGACAGCGCCGGTGTTACCAACGACGCTGAACTGGGGATCAATGGGTCTGAAGGTTAAACGCTCAAGCGAGTTGAAGATGCTCTTGAGGCGCTGCATCCGTGCGGCTTTTCCAACCACCGGAAAGGGCGAGGATGGGGTGAAAAAGACGGTTTGGTCGTGCCACACCGCTCCGACGCCATCCGCATCACGCTGGCTGAGGCTGGTCATCAATTGATCAAAGGCCATTTTCAGATCGTCGACATCGGCGCTATGAGCGGTGAAGGGCACGACGAGTAACGCCGCCAGAACACAGATGAAAAACATGGTTTTGGAGATCATTGAAACGCTCCTTGACGTGGCGCCGCTCGGTAGCGGCTTTGTGCATGTGTTACATCGGAATCCCGCTTGTTTCGGACTTCCTCGGGGAAGTTCCCGGCCGAACCCTTACGATTTGTCAACCATAACGTCCTCCTTCTCTCTCGCTGCCCCGCAGCAACTCGACGCACATGCAAGGAGATGAGCGTTTCCCTGCACGCCCTGCCAAACTTACTATTTACATCATATGTTTACTATATATATAGTAGAAAAAGCAAAAAAATATAGCGCTATTGCACCCATCCCGCCGCCTTGTTCTACAGCCCGCATGGACTGTAGATGTATTCGACTCCGTGCGCGTGGTTCAGAGACGGTCCCAGAATATTGAATACGTTCGTTGCACGCCCCGCCGTATGCGGTTGCAACATCGCGTCTAGACCGAAGTTCCCCTGGCAGAATAGGCGGAGGGTTCAGTAGATCAACAGGTTGGCCCAATTCAAAAGTCCATTT
>CBCXVS010000206.1:0-14579 GCA_965178525.1 uncultured bacterium
AGGTCGATTCGTTTCAGGCTTTTGAGTTTTTATTTCAACAAGTTGTCGCCGAATCACGGGAGGAACTTCGGTCTAGCACGAGACAGCTAAGTACCACAACGGCTACGAGCAGGCCCTGCCTAAGACGCTTCATCTCCACGTCCTTTGTTGCTACGTCCTTTGTTGCTCTTCGGCGCAGATGAACAGAAGGCGCCCACAGGGACTGTGGGCGCCTTGACGTGCCGATGTGAGACAACATACAGCCATCGAGCCCGGCTTACCGCGTAAACGCCACCACCATGTTGCCGTGCGACAGGTGATGTTCCTTGTATCCGAAGCCCGGAACCCCGCCAACCGCTTGCACAACGTATTGCTTACCATCGAGCCTGAAGGTGATCGGGCCGGCTTTGGCGGTCGTGCCCAGGTTGAACGTGTACAGAATCTCACCCGTGACCGCATGGGTGGCATGAAACACGCCGCTGGCGCTGGTGTAGAAGACCACATTGCCCGCGGTGGTGAGCATCCCACCAGCATAGCCGTGCTTGCTCTTTTGATCACGCCAGATTTCCTTGCCATTTTTGACATCCATCGCAAGCCGGTCTTGGCATCGAGATAATGCACGTAGCCCGTTTTGTTCGGTTGCACCAGAACTTTCTCGCCGTTCAGGGGCACGATAATCGGGGTCGACATAGTATCGTAATCCCAGGGATCGCCCGGCACGACGACATAGCGCCAGACCACTTTGCCGGTATCGGTGTTGACGGCCACGACACTGGCGGCGCCAACGTTGTCATATTTCCCATCGCCACGGTTTTTCGGGTTCCACGGATAGGCATTCGCCGTCCCCGTAAAGTACAGTTTCAATTCGGGATCCCAGGAGCCCGTGATCCAGGGGCCGGCACCACCATACTCGCGGCTGTCGCCCGGCCAGGTCTCCGACCCCGGCTCCCCCGGGCCCGGGATCATATTAGCCTCCCACAGAAGCTCACCGTTCTCCGGATGCACGGCATACACAAAACCGGGTAGCCCGCCCCAATCCGTTCCGTTCAAGGGAACGAGAATCTTGCCGGGAATGGCCAACGGTCCTACCGTGGTGGCGTAGCCGGTCGCATCCTCTGCCTTTTCAAAATCCTTCGGGTACTTGAGATACTGTTTGACGAACTTCGGCGCACCCGTTTTGTAGTGCAGCGCACGCAGCTTCGTATCGTTGCTCAGAAAGTAAATGTGATCCCCGTAGAGGGCCACACCACGATGCTTGCCCGTGATGAAGGGAACATTGTAGCCGCCGAAGTCCTCCGGCAGTTCATGCTCGTAGCGCCATACCTGTTTTCCCGAACGGGCATGGATGGCGAAGACCTTGTTATCTTGGGCAAAATACACCAGTCCATCGTGGTACAGGGGCGTGTTTTGCGCATCGGTTTTGCCGCCGGTGGAAAAGAGCCACGCCACTTTGAGGTTTTTGACATTGAGTGTATTGAGCTGCGACAGGGTACTATACCGGTGGCCGGCCCAGTTGCCATTGGTATGCAGCCAGGATTCGGCAGGGTCGGCGGACAGGAGCACATCCGTCACCGGTTTGCCCGCATCCTGATCTTGCGCCCACCCGGTCATGCCCATCAGTAGTACCACGACGATGAGACCTCCATATGCCAGACTTCGTACGATGCGGTTCATGGCTCTCCCTCCTCTTTGAGATGTTCACCTCATGGCTGAGGCCGGCCCCAAGAAGCGGCGGCCCGACCCTCTCTACACCATGCAAGCCTGCCGCCTTGGAGCGCGCAATCAGGTCTCGCATCGGGTTCCATCTGACACCACATGTGCTAGGCATCAAGCATCCCTGCGTAGGCAAGTGAGCCATGGGAGGTTCTCTGTATGACAAGGTCAAGCGTTTTGTGCGCTGTTATGTCACACGGCGTTTGCCGGAATCGGCGCCGACGTGGTCGCGCGTATTAGTGCCCGAACAAAACTAAATTCATATTTTTCCTCTGGAAAAACGATGTCGCTAATTTTGTCCAGGGACTTAACTGGAAGCTGGGCTGCGGAACGTATACAATCGCCATCCTGTACGTCAGCGCTGTGCTGTAAATACGCGAACACCATTCGGTTACCCTACCCCTGCTGGGAGTTGGCGTGTGATGCGGCTGGTCCATCCCTATGCGCTCTTGTTACTCCTCCTCGTGCCCGTGCTCTTCTTCTGCAGCCAACATTGGCAGCGCCCAGTGGTCATCGGCTACTCCGCGATTCAGGAGTTGAAAGCGCTGCAGCCATCCGGGTTGACAAGGTTGCATCGCAGCTTGCCCCTGTTGCGCGTGCTGGTGCTGAGCCTCTGTATTGTGGCCCTGGCCCGTCCGCAATGGGGGCTGGAAGCCACGCGAATTCAACGTGAGGGGATTGCGATTGATATGGTGGTCGACATCTCTCACAGCATGGCGGCGCAGGATTTGCAGCTCAATGATCAGCGACACCATCGTCTCGACGTGGTGAAACAGGCGTTTCGTGCGTTTGTGCAGGGGCATACGGCCGAGCTGGCAGGGCGCCAGGGCGATCTGATTGGCATGGTGACGTTTGCCCGCTACGCCGATAGCGTCAGTCCGCTCACGCTGGATCACGACATGCTGCTCGCCTTGCTCGACCAGATCGAGATCGTCATGCTGCCCGAAGATAACGGCACCTCCATTGGCGAAGCCATTGCCTTGGGCGTGGAACGATTGCGAGCGAGTAGCGCCAGGAGCCGGGTGATGATTCTGCTGACCGACGGTAGCCATAACGCCGGGTTGACCGAGCCCCTGGAGGCCGCCCAGATCGCCCATGCCTTCGGCATCAAAATTTACACCATTGGCGCTGGTAGCCGCGGTGTCGCGCCGATTGCGCTGCGGACACGTGATGGGCGGATATGGTCCCAACGTATGACGGTGTCGATTGATGAGCAAACGCTCACGGCGGTGGCCACGCTCACCGGCGGACGGTATTTTCGCGCCACCGATGCGGCGGCGTTGCAGGCGATCTACGCGGAGAT
This sequence comes from uncultured bacterium, assembly GCA_965178525.1. Classification (GTDB taxonomy): domain Bacteria; phylum Tectomicrobia; class Entotheonellia; order Entotheonellales; family Entotheonellaceae; genus CBCXVS01. Next base: position 2,996 of record CBCXVS010000206.1, read on the forward strand.
GGACCGGTTGGAGAAATCGGCTACGGTGGCGGAACATTACCAACAATACGTCGACTTTTTTCCCTTTTTCTTATTAGCTGCTCTGGGATGTTTGGTTCTTGAAGTGGTGTTGGTGAACACGCGGCTGCGGACGCTGCCCTAGTAAGACACACGTGATCTCATGCCCCCGCCAGGGAATATCTGAGCATGATATCGTTTATGATAGGGTGAGACCGAGTGCAGGCCGTCCGCAGCCTGTTGGGAGCATCATAGGTCAGGAGGAACACCATGCGTGATCACACAGCCGTCGAGGTCCGGAGCCGGCATGGCGAACGTCTCTTGCCACGCCGCCGTCTTCTCCAAGCGGGATGTGCCGGTGCGGCAAGTCTGGTGCTCGGTAGCCTGTCGAGCATGGCGCAAACACGCCATGCTCCAGGCGTTTCCGATACCACAGGCACCGTGCTGCCCGCCACCCCTCAGTGCCAGAAGGGAGATCGCGTTCCCCCCCCCAAACAGACAGCGGGACCGTTCTACACGCCCGATACCCCTGAGCGCACCAGCCTTCTGGAGCCCGGCCTGAAGGGCATGCCGTTGGTGGTGAGGGGGAATGTATTGAACACCCACTGTCAGCCCATTGCCGGCGCCCTGTTAGACTTCTGGCAGGCGGATGATGACGGGGACTACGATAACGCGGGTTATACCTTACGGGGACATCAGTTCGCGGACACGAGCGGTGCGTATCGCCTGGAAACCATTGTACCCGGGTATTATCCCGGCCGGACGCGACACATTCATGTGCGCGTGCAAGCGCCACATGGCCGTGTGCTCACCACGCAACTGTACTTCCCTGATGCACCGCAGAACAGGCGGGACGGCATCTTTGACCCCAGACTGGTGATGCAAGTTCGTGATACCGCCAAGGGGGGAAAACGGGCGCAGTTCGCTTTTGTCCTGCAGGTCTAATCCGGCGTGCATCGGGCACGGCTGTGCCGTGCCCCTCCCTATGAGCTCTGCTAACGGTTGAGATAGGTGATCACTGAGAGGGTCGCCCCTTGCGGATCCTTGATCAGAGCGAAGCGGCCGACATCCGGGATATCGCTGGGCGGCACGAGGATGTCGGCGCCGAGTTCCGCCGCTTTTTTCGCCGTGGCATCCACGTCTTCCACGGTGATGTAGGCTCCCCATTGCGGCCGTATGGCTTCCATCTGCGGCGGCATGGCCATCATACCACCGATGTCGGCACCCTTGTTCTTCACCATCGTATAGGACATGTCCGCCATCGTCACGTCTTCGGTCGTCCAACCCAACAACTGCGCATAGAATGTTTTTGCCGCCGCGACATCCGTCGTGGTCAGCTCAATCCAACTCACTGCTCCGTGTGGGGCCATGGCCTCAGACATACTGATCTCCTCTGGCTTGCAGGTCTAGAACTGTTGGAGCCACATCATGCATACCGGCAAGAGTATACTGAACATTTGTGCACTATACAAGGCTTGATAGAACGATTGTGCCGGATAATTGACCTCCGACAGCACGGGTGACATAATGAGCCCATATCACGGCAGTAAAAGGTCTGCCTCCATCCCGTGGAGGCCAGGACCGCTCAGGTCGAAACGCCCAACAGGAGGAGGCGCAATCGATGAGTGAGGAACAGGCAGCCATTCTGAGGCCCGAGACGCTCGTGGAGGAGTTCAAAAAAAATGGCGTCACCCATGTGGTGACCATACCGGACAGTGAAACCAACTACTTGTACGAGTTGATGAAGGATCAGCCCTGGCTCGACGTGATCCCATCGTCCCGCGAAGGGGAGACCTTCGCCATTGCCTATGGGCTGATGATAGGCGGCAAGGTGCCGGTTTGCTTGATTCAAAACACGGGGATGCTGGAATCCGGGGATTCGATCCGGGGCTATGCGCTGGATGCGGGTCTCCCCATGGTCTTCGTGGTCGGCTATCGGGGCTGGACGCGCCGCGGCGTGATTACCGACTCGGTCGCCCGCTACACCGAGCCGTTTCTGACGGCCTTCGGCATCAACTACTATCTGGTCGAGCAGAATGTCGATGGGCCACGCATCTCCCATGCGTTCGAAGAGGCCAGAGCTACGAAGCGGCCCGTGTGCGTGTTGATCGGTGACGAATACCATGGATTCAACCGCTAGAAGATGAAAACAGGGATCCGCGAAGGACGCGAAGGAGAGAGATCATGATCAATGTTGAGGATGTATTTCGAGTGTTTCAACAACATCGTGGTGACGCCATTGTCATTCCCGTTGGCACATCTGGCCGGAAGTGGCGGGATTTTAGCGCCAATGAAAAGCGCGACCTGAATCTCGGAGGCGCCATGGGGCAAACGACCTCAGCGGCTCTCGGCGTCTCCCTGTCGCTCCCAAACGAGAAGGTGGTGATATTTGACGCGGAAGGCGCCCTCCTCATGAACCTGGGGATTCTGGCGACGATTGCCGGCAAAAATCCCGAGAACTTCTACCACTTTTTACTGGACAACGAGTGTTACGCCACGACCGGCGGGCAGCCGGTTCCGAACGCCCAGAACATCAACTATGCCGGCATGGCGAAAGAAGCGGGCTATGCCGCCGCCTATAACTTCACCGATCTCGAAGAGTTTGACCTCCACGCGGAGGAAATCCTCAATCAGAAGGGGCCGGTTTTTATCGCCATCAAAGTGGTACCGGAGGTCGAAAACGAGCCCATCGGGCGGCGCGTGCGCCGGCCCCAGCGCAGTCGGGCCGAGACGGTGCGCGATTTGCAGCAGGAACTGGGCATTACAGCCGGGTAGTCCGTGGGTGTGCCAGCCAGGGGGATGGAGAAACGGACCTAAAGGGCGTTGTGCTCTGTCCCTATGTCTTCGTCTCGGCGCGCATTCGGTCTAATCTCGGCATCGATTTCCTCAAGCGTCTTGCCGCGACCCCATGCGCTACGTGTGGCCTCAAGCATATGATGCACCTCTTGAGGGAGCGGTTGCGGCGGACGATCATCTACCACGGTTATGAGCAGCCGATGACGACCGGCTCCGAGCTGCGCACCGAGCCACTTCAGGTGGCCATCTTCGTAGATCGCTTCGTAGGTTATGGCCATGGTCGATACTCCTTAGCCCTGTTGACACCATGACCTGCCATGCCTCAGGGCAGCGTCGAACATACCTTCTTATCATCACAAGAGTATCGCTTTGCCTCAATAAACACAAGATCATGCAGGCATGGGTGCAGTTATTGGGGACAGTCCCTTTTCTCCCTACATCCTACGCCACGGGACAGGAAAATCCGCCTTCGGAGTGCAAAATCTGTCGGATAATCCAGGCCGTTGCTTCGCTGACGAGCAAGGTCACGATTGGGTTTGCATCCTTCTCTAACTCTAAGCCGATGCGACCGGTGGGAAAACATGTTCGCATACAATGTTCAGCCGTCATTCTTCAATATTAGGTTTCTTGCAAAGCATCGACGAAATTCCTAAATTTCTATCGTCCAAATCTTATGTTTTGACTTTCATTATGTGGTATAGTACCTCTTAACTTTCATCTCAGTGACCTAGCATATAACCTGAGCAGAGGAAAACGACTTATGCGTTCTTGGAGAGTTGTAAATACCATGCTGACTTTGGTCATCTTCGGCGGGTTTTTGGGGTTCCTTCCCTTTGGAGAGGCGCAAGTGGCAACCTTTGATCGTGTGGGTATCATTTCACCGAGTGGAGAAGAGGTTATCGTACTGAAGATAGTACGAGTGGGGGAGGATTTTTTGAACTCCGCCGTCCTGATGGTGAACGTGCTATCGTGCTGACAACAACGACGGGACAGGATAACGGCTTCTTCGAGACCACTATCGAATCGAATACCGGTTTCGGGCCATTCAGATCGTCCGCGGTAAGTTTAACGACATGCGACGGTGGAAGAGCGGGTTTCATATCTGTCTCGGAAAGAATTGAGTCAGATATTCAGGTCGATAACGCTGTTGTTGCTGGCATTGACGGATGCAGTGGTGACGTCTTCGGGCGCACAAAGTCATTCCTTGTCCCCGACCCAGAGCGTCAAGACCGTATGATTCGATATACCTCTATCGAAGGACCTGAAGCGGCTATCTACGTCCGTGGACAAGCCAAGTTAATCGGTGGGAAAGCCTCGATCACGTTTCCTGATCATTTCTCCTCCTTAGTGACACCGTCTTCAATCACGGTTTCGCTGACGCCACGATCTGCCGAATCTCGAGGACTAGCCGCTGTGGACGTGTCTAGGAAAGGTATTCAGGTTGTAGAATTGAGCAAGGGGACAGGTGAATATGCCTTTGATTATGTGGCGTATGGTGTGCGTCAAGGATTCGAAAATTATCAAGTCTATCAGTATAAGAACGCTACTGATAAAGGAGACACCAAAATCGATATAAACCAAAAAGTTACAGCGCTGCGCCCACGATGAATAACAGACATCCCAGGCATTCATCGGTGACCTCACTCCAAGAAAACTCAACAAGTACTTTAGCTTCCATCCCCAAGTGATGCTCTTGGTACTTTTGGAGACGTCTTGTAGTCCGACATACCCCACAAGAATAAGAAGGGGTCAGGAGGGGTCAGAGGAGGGGTCAAGTCTATGTGTTGCTGTTGATTAAATCACAATAAGCAACACGTAGACTTGATCCTTTTGAGTTCAAGTGTTACATCAGGCATGCAGGGGCTCATCATGACTCAGAAGCTCTGCTACAGTGTCGTCCCATTTCTTCTTTGTGCAAGGTTACGCTACGCCATAGAGGTAGGTGTGCCACCAAAATGAACCCATGATTCCGGTGAGCGAATCAAAGGGTTTGTCCACACGAGCAGTCGGAAACAAGACTACCGAGTGAGGCGAAGTCGCATGAGGTCGCCTTCATCCCACCGGGCCTCGTTTTCAATAATCTCACGGAGGGTCCCAACGGGAAGCGTCTGACTTGGACGATGAACATGGAGGGTAACACGACGGTTGTCGGCATGTTTGAAAAAACGGGTCGCGCCTTTGCGTCGCGCCAGGCGAAACCCGTCTCGCTCCAAGGCCGTGATGATACGCCGCACGGTGAGACCTCGGAGCTGTGTGTAGTCAATCGGCATCGGGGTTAGACGGTCACGACCAGCAGCGGCTCATCACTTACCTGTACCACCGCATCCGTAGGTATCGGCTCGCCGCTCTCGTGGAGGTCTTCGATGATGAGGTCGACAGCGTTTTTGAGATTCTCTAAAGCCTCGTGTTGAGTGTCAGCCCATGCATGGGCTGACGGAAGGTCAGGAACATAGGCGCGCCAAAGAGCCTTTTGATCAGGCTCATCCGGCCACTTATCTTTCTCGAAGACGACTCGAAACACGTAGCTTTTCATGTCGCCGTCCTGCTGAATCGGGGCCTAGGTGCTCTTTGCCACATGTCGGAAGTCTAATAGAGCAACAGATTTGAGTCAAGTGGTGCGAGTCGCTTCCGTTGTGCCCGGACTGCGTACGGAACACAACAAGTAGCCATCGACCCCCAGCGTGCCGAGATAGGTGGCGCTGACGATGCCGCAGTCGCGCCGCACGCCACGCCCTACGGATGGACGGAAAACAACTTGCCCCGCACGGATTTGCGATAGTCCGTTGGCGACTGCGCCATGTGCTCACGAAACCGGGTGGAAAAGTAGCCGATGTCTTGGTAACCGACTTCATGTGCAATTTCCGTAATCGACAGATTGCTATCCCGCAACAGCTCTCGGGCATGCTCCAGCCGCAATTGTTGCACATAACGGCCCGGCGCCATGCCGGTCGCCAGTTTGAAGCGCCGGTTCAAGGTGCGTTGGCTCATCTGCAGGTGGCGGGCTAAGGCCGCGAAGTCCGGGTTCTCTGTGAAATGCTCATGCAACCATTGCTGGGCATCGATCATGAGTTCATCGTGATGCAAGTTCGCTTCGTCTTCAAAATAACTATGTTGCCGGTACGAGCGGCGAATCTCAGGAGAAAAATGGGCTTCCACTTGCCGGGCGACGCGCGGTCCATAAAAACGCTCGATAAAATGCCCCGTCAGATCCGCCACGGCGTTGATGCTACCGGCGCAATACAAATTGCCCGTGCGGGTGATTAAGTGCCGGCGTTTGAGCTGCACTTGCGGATACCGGCGGCTGAATTCCTCCATGAAATACCAATGCGTCGTGGCCGGCTTGTGATCCAAGAGCCCCGCCTCGGCGGTGAAACAGGAGCCGGTCCCCACGGCACAAATCAGGGTTGGGCTCGCGGCCATGTCCTGCAGGAAGGGCAGCATCCGGCGTTGCCGGTGCAAAATGGGGATGGGGTTGCGCCACAGGGCGGGCAGATACAGGAGGTCGACGTCTCCGAGATTGTCCGGCCGGCAGTTGGGTTGCATCGCCAGCACGCCCGTTCTTGTGATCGGTTCCTCACTGAGGGTCACCATGTGGACCGTCAACCCTGATGCGCCTTTGTGCCGTACCCGATACACATGGTCGGCGGCCTGCAACATCTCGGCAGGAAGGGTGATGCTGCTGAGAAGCGCCCGGGGATAGAGAATAAACGCGATGGTCGGCATGATGGCATTTCCTGGCAGGTATGACGATATTGCCAAAACATATGACTAGATAATCAAAATATGTCGACTCGTCAAGGGTTAAAATTGTCGTGCGTTGTTGACCTATGCGGACATATATCCGGACATATATGTTGTCTCTCCATCCTCAGTCCGCAGCACGCAGTCCTTCTGCACGGGAGTATTCATGGCACGGATACCGGTAGTCACCGGCTTTGGCGGCATTAACACCGCGGGGCGGAGCTCAGGGCACCATGGGTATCGCCGGACGGTGATCGATGCTCTGGATGATACAACGGCAACGGAGACCTGGCGCAGCTTGGCCGCGTTAATGCGGATCGAGGGCGAGTTGACGGCTGAGACTCGCCGCTATGTTGCGGACCACACACTCATTCGCAAATTGGAAAATCGGTATTTTGACGTGACATGTGTGCCCTGGCATCGCAAAATCGAGGTACAACCTGCGGATGAGAGTCTCTGCTTCGATATGGCCCGGCGTCATGTGCCGGATCAATTGCCAGCGGGCTGGACGGTGCATGAGCTGGATGAGAAGACCATGCGCATCACGGTCGAAACCGGTTGCGACCTGTATGTGCGTGACTATCGCGCCCTTGAGGCCAAGGCCGCAGGGCAGCTGCCGACCGGCTTCGATCCGGAAAGCATCTATCCGGCCCGGAGTCACCCGCGTGCCTTGCAGATGACGATTTTTGCGGCCAGTGATGCGTTAGGTAACCTCGGACTCGACTGGGCGGCGCTTGCCGACCGGGTTCCCGCCGATGCCATCAGTGTGTACGCCGGGAGTGCGATGGGGCAGTTGGACCTGCACGGCAACGGCGGACTCGTGGCTTCGCGTTATCAGGGCAGACGCGTCACCTCCAAGCAGGTGCCGCTGGGATTGGCCGAGATGTCGGCGGATTTTGTCAATGCCTACGTCTTGGGAAATCTCGGCGCCACCGGGCATACCATGGGGGCATGCGCCACGTTTCTCTACAATCTGCGCCAAGGCATCCACGACATTCGCGAGGGGCGCGCCCGGGTCGCCATTGTGGGTGGCGTCGAGGCGCCGTTGGTGCCGGAGGTGGTCGATGGCTTGATCACCATGGGCGCCCTGGGGACGGATCAGGCGCTGTTGGAACTGGATAAAGGCAAGGGCCTACGCGAACCCGACTACCGCCGTGCCTGTCGGCCCTTTGCGGACAATTGTGGTTTTACCATCGCGGAAGGGGCCCAAATCGTGGTGCTCATGGATGACGACCTGGCGCTGGACCTCGGCGCCGACATCCATGCCGCGATCGCCGAGGTCTATGTCAATGCCGATGGTCACAAAAAATCGATTTCCTCTCCTGGCGCGGGCAACTATATTACCTTTGCCAAGGCCGTGGCGCTGGCGCGCCAGATTCTGGGAGACAAGGCGCTGCGCCAGCACAGCTTCGTGCAAGCACACGGCACCGGCACACCGCAAAACCGCGTCACGGAATCCCGCATCTTGAATGAAACGGCGAAAGTGTTTGGGATTGGCGATTGGCCGGTGGCGGCGATTAAATGCTATGTCGGCCACACCATGGCGGGGGCGAGTGGCGATCAATTGGTCAACACGCTAGGGGTGTGGCGTTACGGCATCATTCCGGGCGTCGCGACCATTGAGGCGATAGCCGACGACGTGCATGCCAGTCATTTGCGCATCTCTCCGGCACATCTTGAGCGCGGCATTGGCCAGCTCGATGTGGCGCTGTTGAACACGAAGGGATTTGGTGGCAACAATGCGACGGCAACGGTGTTAGCGCCGCATATTACGGAGCAACTGCTCGCGAAAAAACATGGCGCCAAGCGGCTCGCACAATGGCGCGGCCAGGTCGAGCAAACGCGTGCACAAGCCGCAGCCTATGATCGCGCGGCCATAGCCGGCCAGACGGAGGCGATTTACCGCTTCGATTATCACGTGCGCGGCGACGAACACATGCACCTGGCGCCCGACGCCTTGCGCGTCGATGGCTACCGACGGCCGATACCTCTCGCTGTTGCCAACCCGCTCGGGATCACGTTAGCCTAGCTGCTATGGCAAAATGGGCTGAGACGGAGGCGCCAGGACATCGTCGGCGCCCGCCGCGGCCCAGGTTCGGGAGCGGTGTGTATCCTTCACGCGCCTGGCATTTCCCGGCAGCGCTCCGAGGCTTGCATCGAAACATCTCTGCTAGGGTTTCCTTCGCGACCGGTATATAATATCGTCTACTAATCACATCTACGATGCGCCATATCTCGTGTTGCTCATCTGCACCATCGAGAGGTTCCTGGCCGTCCTTTGACGAGATCGAAGACGTGATGGGAGGCGATCATGCCCGATGCCAACACACCCCGGGAACAGCTCCTTGCAGAAAACATCGCTCTGCGCCAACGGGTGGCGGCGTTAGAAGCGGCCGAAGCGGCGCAACAGCAAGCGGAGGCTGCTCTGCGCAGCAGTGAAGAGCGTTGGCGCCACCTGATTGACGGCTCGGTCCAAGGCATCCTCATCCATCGCGGCGACAAAGCCCTCTTTGTGAACCAGGCCTACGCCGCCATTTTCGGCTATGCCACGCCGGACGACATCCTACGCCTGGACTCGCTCCTGGCGCTGATCGCGCCGCACGAGCGGGAGCGCTTGCGCCGCTATCGTGACGACCGCCTGGCGGGCAAGGAAGCGCCCTCCCACTACGAGTACCAAGGCCGCCGTCAAGATGGCTCACTGGTGTGGTTGGGGACCGTACGGGTGTCAATTGGGAAGGGCAACCGGCCATCCAATCCATCGTTACGGACATTACGGAGCGCAAACAGGCGGAGGAAGCGCTGCGGACCAGCGAAGAGCGCTACCGCACACTGGTGGAAGGCTCCATCCAGGGGTTGTCGATCATCAGTGAGGATGGCACACGGCTTTTTGCCAACGCCGCCCTCGCCGACATGTTGGGCTATGCCCATCCGCAAGAACTGATTGGGCGGTCCGTCTGCGACAATATTGCGCCACACGACCTCGAACGCCTGATGCAGTATGCGTGTGCACGCTACCGAGGCGAGCCAGCGCCCATGCGCTTTGAATACCAAGGGCTACGCAAAGATGGCAGTACAGTCTGGCTGGAAAATGTGGTCACGCTCATTACCTGGGGCGGACAACCTGCGCACTTGGTTACCCTGGTGGACATGACGGAGCGCAAACGGGCGGAGGAGGAGCGCCAGCGCCTCGAAGACCAACTGCGCCAGTCCCAGAAAATGGAAGCGCTCGGTACCTTGGCAGGGGGCATTGCGCATGAATTCAACAACGCCCTGAGTGCCATTTTGGGTTTTACCGACCTGACGCAGCGCAGCCTGGCGCCCGGAAGCATCGCGTGGGCCAACTTGCAAGAAGTACTCAAGGCGGGTGACAGGGTCAAAGACTTAGTGCAGCAGATCCTGGCCTTTAGCCGCCAGAGTGACCAAGATCGTGAGCCGTTGGCGGTCCCCGTGGTGGTCCAGGAAGTCCTCACCCTGCTACGGGCATCGCTGCCCACGACGATCGGCATGCGTCAGCACATCACCAGCGATCGCGGGATCGTCCTGACGAACCGAACCCAAATCTACCAAATCGTGATGAACCTCTGCACCAATGCCGAATATGCGATGCGGGAGACGGGGGGGCGATTGGAGATCGGTGTGGACACGTTTGAGGTGGATGCCTCTTTTGCCGCCTGCCATTGTCACTTGCGCCCCGGACCGTATGTCCGTGTGACGGTCTGGGATACGGGGCCGGGCATCGCTCCTGACGTCTTGACGCGCATCTTCGACCCCTTTTTTACGACCAAAAATGTGGGTGAAGGCACAGGAATGGGCTTGGCGATCGTGCACGGCATTGTCACGAGCCACAGCGGCGCGATTACGGTCGAGAGCGCAAGAGGGGAAGGGGCTACGTTTGCCATCTATCTCCCACAGATTGACGAAACCGCTGTGCAAGAGACAGACCCTGTCGAGGAGGAGGTCCAGCAGGGAAAAGGCTGTGTGCTCTTTGTGGACGATGAGGACATGCTGGCCCGGTTGGGGCAAAGCATGTTAGAACGCCTGGGCTATGAGGTGGTGGCTCGCACAAGCAGTGTGGAGGCGCTTGCGGCCTTCCAGGCGATGCCGCAGCAGTTCGATCTCGTCATCACCGATCAAACGATGCCGCACATGACAGGCGAGCATCTTGCCGTCGCGCTCCGGCGTATTCGCCCCGATATTCCCATCATTCTGTGTACCGGCTTTAGCCACATCATCGATGCCGAGAAAGCCCAGGCGGCGGGGATTGATGCCTTTTGCATGAAACCCTTGGTGACTCGAGATTTGGCGGTGACGATTCAGCAGGTGTTGGCAAACCGCGCCAGATGATTTGGCTCTCAAGGTTAGCGAGCTGTTTCCTCATTGAAAAATGGCTCTGTCTCGAATGGCATTCGTCACCTTTTTCTTTTTCCAAGGACAAATTAAGAGGAGGGTCGGATCACAAAAGCGCTCACCTGGTCAAGAATGAAAGGAAGGTCGTGAAGAGGATTACCAGTCAATGAAGCGTCTTTGACTTGACCGGTCTCCTCGTGAACATGGTGGGGAAAGTTCTCCAAGTCCGGAAAAATGCGGCGCGTTGTCGCAGCGTAAAAGCGACAGGTCAGTGAAGAGTTGGTATGAATAGGTCAGTTCACTCTCGGTCTGGATGAGCCTGATCTCCAATTGAAACGGTGATCTGTCAAGGTGGCAACGTATTTTATACAACCCACAAGCCGCTGTCTCGTCTTCAACGAGAATATGCCAGGAAGTGATCATTGGTGAGGAGATTAGGATTGCTTTGACTTGTTCGATATCGACTCGGTCAGGCACTGTTCCGAACTTCCTATAAGGCTTCTTGCCAAGCTTCTAACATCACCGTAGCGCCCTTCCACTCCATCCAGTCTTCCTCATCTTCCATTGAAGCCTTACCTTTCAGGAGGCTTCTGTGCTGTTCTAGACCGAAGTTCCTCCCGTGATTCGCGACAACTTGTTGAAATAAAAACTCAAAAGCCTGAAACGAATTGACCTTTGTTCCCATGTAAATCGCAAAATTTTC
>CBCXVS010000207.1:0-14441 GCA_965178525.1 uncultured bacterium
CCCTCATCATGAGAGGGGAGTCGGTCTCAGGCAATCGGCGTAACTGCTTCATCAAGAAAGGAGTTGGCTTGACTTAAGGCCATTCGGGTCCAACCTCACCCATCCGCCAAGCAAAGGAAGACCTATGCTAACCAAAGAAGAGAACGAAACACTGACCCGCGTCGGGCCGGGCACGCCCTGCGGAGAGCTGATGCGGCGTTACTGGCACCCGATTGCGGCCACGGTGCAGCTCGATGACAACCCAGTGCGAAAAGTCCGCATTTTGGGCGAAGACCTCGTGCTCTACCGGGACCGCAGTGGGAACCTGGGGCTGATCGGACCCCGCTGTCCACATCGGGCCATGCATATGGAGTTCGGCATTCCGGAAGAGGTGGGGCTGCGCTGTCCCTACCATGGCTGGCTCTTTGACGGGGCAGGACGCTGCCTGGATCAGCCGCTGGCGCCACCGGACAGCACGTTCAAGGACCGGGTGCGGACGACCGCGTACCAAGCGCAAGAGATGGGGGGCCTGATCTGGGCCTATCTGGGGCCGGATCCGGTACCGTGCTTGCCGCGTTTGGGCCTGTGCGAGCAGGAAGACGAGCTGCGGCAGATCGTCGGTCACACGCTGCCGTGTAACTGGCTGCAGGTGATGGAGAACCGGGGCGATCAACAGCACGATATCTATCTGCATGGCCGGCTGTTTCAGTATGCCTTGGAGCGGCAGGGGAAGCTGACCGATGATCCGTATGCCCGCTATAATGCCACCATGCGCCAGCAAGCGGAGCGCCTGAAGCGGGGTGCGTACACCATGCTGCAGCTCATCCGCAACAAGTACGGCTTCACCAAGGGCGCGCGAGAATCCGACGGTCCGGAAGATGTGTGGCGCTTGGGCGGCCCGGTCTTCTTCCCCTATCTCGTCTATCCCAACGGCGGCGCTAGCGGCAACATTCGCCACGACTACCAGATTGGCGTGCCCATCGACGACACCACGACCTGGCATATCACGTATCGGACCTATACCTTCCCGCCGGCAATCCGGGCTCCGCGTCAAGAGCGCATTCCCTATGTGGATGTGCCCATCCAGGACGAAAATGGCGACTACATCCTGGATTATGTGCTGGGCCAAGACATGGTGGCGTGGTACGCGCAAGGCGAGATTACCGATCGGACGCAGGAGCATCTGTACGAGGGCGATGCCTTGATCATTGCCTACCGGCAAATGCTGAAGGAGCAGATCGAGATCGTGCAAGGGGGCGGCGACCCTATGAACGTCTTTCGGGATCCGGCGGAGAACGTCCCCTGGATGCCGAGCTTTGAGGGGTGGCCTGAGGCGACGGTCGAGGCTGCAAATCGGACCAGTTTTACGCGGAATCGGAACACCACGGACTACCGGTTCAGTTTTCACAAAGTGTCCCAAGGCGGGTGGCAGTACATTGAGGATGATGTGGATCGTTATTGCCCCGACCGGGAGCTGATTCTCAAGCTGTACGAAGAGACGGACCGATTGAACGGGAGCCGCGAAGGGCGCTAAGGGACGTGTCGGTGAGCCGACGTCGAAAACCTTGGTTGCACTAGGGAGCGAGCAGTACGCCGCGGCCGTGCGGTGTCCCTGGTCGCCTGTGATGAACTGCTGTATCGAAAGGGAGATCCGACATGAAGTTCCTGGCCATGACGCTCATCCCGCATCTACCGGATCCCGTCACCGGTATACAGAAGTCCACCACGCAGCGCTTGCGCGACGTGGTGCAAAACGCGGTCCTCGCCGAGGAGCTGGGATTCGACGGGTACGGTGTCGGGGAGCGACACGAGCGCCCGTTCATCTCGTCGTCTCCGCCGGTCGTCCTGAGCCACATCGCCGCGCATACGTCCCGCATCAAGTTGTTCACCACGGTGACGACGCTGAGCTTGCTGGATCCGGTGCGAGCCTTTGAGGACTACGCGACACTTGACCATCTCTGCGGTGGCCGCCTGGAGCTCATCATCGGCAAGGGCAACGGAACGGCCCAAGTCCAGTTGTTCCATGTCACCACCGAGGATCAATGGGATCGCAATCGCGAGGGCTATGAGCTGTTCCGCCAGCTGTGGCGGCAGGACAAAGTGACCTGGTCCGGACAGTTCCGTCCCGCATTGGACGAAGCCGAGACCTGGCCGCGCCCGTTGCAGCAGCCCATCCGGGTCTGGCACGGCAGTGCGACCAGCAAGGCGTCCGTGGAACTAGCCGCCAAGTGGGGCGATCCGCTGTTCTCGGCGAACGTCACCAATCCCATCGCGCCGTACGCCGAACTGGTCCGTTACTACCGAAAACGCTGGGCTTTCCACGGTCGCGATCCGGCCGATGCATTAGTCGGAGCCGGTACCGCCGGTTACTACGGAGCCAAAACGTCGCAGGAAGCCATCAAGACGTACCGCCCGGTCTTCGAGGCTCGGCAGGCGGCATTTCGCAAGCGAGGCATCGAGCCAGTGTTCCACTCGCTTGAGGACGCGATCGAGCGCAGCTCGGCCTTGGTCGGCAGCCCGCAGCAGATTATCGAGAAGGTGCATCGTTACCACGAGCAGTTGGGGCACGAGGTGCTCAATCTGAACGCCGATGGTGCCGGTCTGACCCAGGATCAGCACCGCGCGACACTTGAGCTGTTTCAGAGCGACATCGCCCCCGTGCTGCGCCGGGAAATTCCGAGCCGGCCTTTCCCACCGGCTCCTGCGTAAATGATCGCTTGGTGGGCTGAGAATGGTGGGCCGTAGCCGCTATGCACGGCACATGGCGAGCGACCGCTGCCATTAGACGCCGAGGGCGGCGCCAATCGCTTTCGTACCGGCAAGGAACGCCGCTTTGGCATGGTCATCGAGCCCATCGTAAGCGCTGTGGAGCAATCGATCGGTCAAGGCTTCGGCCGCGTCGAGCTTGGCGCGGTCGGCGTCGGTATAGGCAGGGGCCGGGTCCCAGCCGAACGTCGCCACGGCATCGGGGCGCTGGATGGCATGGGCCACTTCGGGCGCCACCCCCGACGCCACAATCGCCAGCAGGTGGGCACTGCCGCGCAGCTCGCGCAACACCGCGACCAATTGCAGCGCCCGGCCTGGCAGGTCGTCAACCCGTGGCTCAGCCGCGATACCGGCATACAAGCTGAGCCCGGCGGGATTCACCGCCGCGATGATGGCCTCAGCCGCTTGGCAGAACGCGTCGAGGCCATCGACATCCGCGAGGGCTGAGCGCCCGAGGTTGGCACAGCATTCCAGGTAGGCGCGGCTGGCTTCCCGAGGGTTGTACCGCTCTTTGGCCGTGTTCCATATCCGAGCCACCAGATTCCGGTGGAAGTAGGCGAACGCACTGGCCACGACGTCGGACTCGACATCACCGAGCACGCCGCCACGCCCCAACATGTAGAACCGAAAGCCATCAAGCCCGAGTTCCTTGCCTCTGGCCAAGGTGTCAGGATGAAAGTAAAAGGCGGACCCTGCTTTGCCAATGATCGGGCTGGTCGCATCCATCAGTTCCTGTGCTAACATCTCCGTCCCCTGTCTCTGTGCGGGTGGTCGCTTCGGGTCCGTCTGGCCATGCGGCTGACGAGCGCCCGGCGTCGTGATCCGTTTCAAGGTATAGGGCAACCTGAGCGGCTAAAACCCGACCTCGCTGGATGTTGGTCTCGACGTATGGATCGAGAACATCGTCTCGTGTATCAGGTATTGGATGACAAGATTCGGATTTTGGCATGAGCTGTCTCCTACCTGGGCGCGAAGACGGATAAGAAGTGTGCAGCCCATTTTTGCTCGCCTCCCCAGATGTTGTCAAGTCCGTGGAGAGATACTGGCGCGCGGCGCCATGCCCGCAGCACGAGAGGAATACGTGATGCCATCATCCTAGACCCCGACCGTTGCCGAGTCCCGAGCCCACATGCCCCCAGGAAGCCAGACGATCCTCCATACCCGCTCACTTCAGACGGCGCATCGACAGTTGACAGAGCTTCTTCATCCGGGCATGGCGGTGCTCGATGTCGGTTGTGGAACAGGAGAGATCACACGAGGCATGGCCGACGCGGTGGCCTCTCAGAGTCGTGTTGTTGGTATGGATATCAATGCGACACTCATCGCCGACGCTCGTCTGGCCCATCGCGACGTCCCGGGATTGTCATTTGAAGTCGGCGACGTCCACCAGATGCCATGGCAGAAGACCTTTGATCTGGTACACACTGCACGCATGCTGCAGTGGCTCGAACATCCTCGCAAAGCCCTCCGGACGATGGTGGCCTGCGCCAAGCCAAGGGGTCGCGTGGTGGTGCTCGATTACAATCACGAGAAAATAGAATGGATGCCGGAACCGCCGCCCAGTATGCAGGCGTTTTATCGCGCTTTTCTACGTTGGCGCGCGGAGGCGGGGATGGACAACACGATAGCGGATCGCCTGCCGGAGCTGCTCGCCTCGGCCGGGTTGATTGACATTCGCACGACACCCCAACATGAATTAACCCAGCGTACCGGCGAGGACTTTATCGCGATGATGGGGCTATGGGCCGAGGTGGCCGCCAGCCGCGGGCATCAGATGGTACGTGACCACGTCGTGACCAAGACCCAACGCGCGGAGGCCGAAGCGGATTATCGCCAGTGGATCCGCGAGAAAGCCGTCTCGCAGAAGTTGTATCTGCTCAGTGTCGAGGGCGTACGGCCCGATTAACCTGCGGCTTCCAAGAGCCGGAGGCCGGGCCGCTCCGGACCGCGGTAAGCACGGCGGTGAACCGCGCGGCCTAGGGCGAGCCTGGGGATAACGCGCTGCAAGCGAACACGGATGAATACGGACAGCGAGGCATGATATGTGGTTCGGACTGGCGCTGCTTTCCGCCTGGTTTCAGGTCTTACGAAATATGTCCATGAAACATCTGGGACATACGCTAGATGATACGATCAATGTGTGGGGACGATTTACGTTTATGTTGCCATTTCTGGCCCTATTTGTCCTGTGGCACGGCATTCCACCCCTGAAACCGGGGTTTTGGCTCTACATCATGCTCTTTGGCATCGTTCAGACTCTTGCGACGCTGAGTCTATCCAAAGCCTTAAAACTTTCCGATATTTCCATCGTCACGGCCCTCTTGCAAGTGAACTTATTTATCCTGGTCGGCGTTGCATTTGTAACAATTGGTGAACGGCCATCATGGCTCGGACTGGTCGGGATTTTGCTCAGTGCCATTGGCGTCTATCTGCTCAATGTCCAAAAAAGCCGTATGTCGGTCTGGGCGCCGCTACGCGAACTGGTTGTCGACCCCGGTCAGAAGTTCACCCTCCTGGCGGGGCTTTTATATGCCCCCTCCATCGTGCTTCTAAGACAAGCGATTGCCACCTCTGACGCCTATTTTTCCAACCTCATGGCCTACCTCGCCGCGTCGCTCGTGGTCTTGCCACTGGCGCTGCAGCGCTCTTCTCAACACTTCGTGCAGCTCCCGCGCCACTGGCTTGCATTTCTCAGCATGGGTTTGTTCGCCTGTCTCACCAGCATCTGTCATAGCCTCGCCTACCAGCTCACGCTGACGTCCTACGTCGAGGCGGTCAAACAATCGGAAGTCCTCTTTGCCCTTCTCATTGGCGCCGTGGTCTTTCACGAACAAGCCCGCGTGCGTGCGATCCTGCCCGGTAGCCTGACGATGCTGTTGGGGACCGTTCTATTGAAGATCGGGAGTTAGAAAGCTGGGAGCAGAGAAGGGCGAGGCGTAAACAGCGCATCAACCTTTCCGTAACGGCGGGCGAAAACTTTACCGACTATCGACTTCAGCGTATACTGCAGAGGTGAGCGATCATCAGAGGTGAGCGATCATCAGAATCCATAGCGATCCGAGATCATGCCGAAGCAACGAGTATATGAACTCGCAAGCGAGCTAGGGTTGAAGTCGAAAGACCTCATCCAACGTCTCCAAGCGCTCGGCTTCAACCATATTACTTCCCATGCGAACTCGCTGACAAGTGCCGAGATCAGCCTTATCAAGGAGAAGCTCAAGAGCGTCTCTCAAGATGTCGGAGCCGTATCGAGTCAGGTGGATCACACGAGGGGATACAAATGGGATGTCTTCATCAGCTATCGGCGACGTGAGCCGGTCAGGAGTTGGGTACAAGAACATTTTTACAAACGCTTGTACGAATGGCTCCCTGAAAAGATGATGCGAGAACCGACCATCTTCATCGACGAACAAATCGAAACGGGCGCTCCTTGGCGCGACGAACTCTGCGATGCTTTGCAAACTTCTCGCTTTCTCGTATCGATCTGGTCGCCGAGCTATTTTCGCTCCGTCTGGTGTACGGCCGAATGGCACACGATGTTAGCCCGTGAACAACAATTGGCCTTAGGCGCCCATAGCACACCCAAAGGATTGATTTATCCGATTGTCTTTGACAGTAGAGAACTTTTTCCAGCAACCGCTTGTGCCATTCAGTACCGAGATTTTAGCTCATGGAATATTAATTTCCGGGGCTTCGAAGCGACAGAGCATTACGGTCGTTTTGTACAAGAAATTCAACAGGTCGCAACGGAGCTGGGAGCCTTAATTCCTCAAGCTCAGCCATGGCAGCCCGATTGGCCGGTGCAAATGCCATCACCGGAACCCATTCAGCCCATCCCATTACCGAGATTGCGATGAAAACAGAGGGTACAATCATCACATTTTACTCCTACAAGGGCGGCGTCGGACGCACGTTTGCACTCGCCAATATTGCCGTGCTTTTAGCCCGATGGGGCTTTCGTGTGCTTTGTATCGATTGGGATCTCGAAGCGCCGGGCTTGCACCTTTACTTTGAACCCTGGATTCGTGAACCCAAACGTGGTCTGGTTGAGATGATGTCGGCCTTCATGGCCCAAGAACCGTTCAAGTGGCAAGACTATCTGACGACCGTCGATGGCATGAGCAGGGAAGGCGAGCTTTCACTCATCTGCGCTGGACAACCCAGTCACGATTATTTTGAACGCATGCAAGCCCTCATCTGGCCCCACCTGTATGACGAGTATAATCTCGGTGTGGTTTTAGAAGATTATCGCCAAGAATGGAAAGCAACTTATGATTTTGTCCTGATTGATAGCCGTACGGGGATTACGGATATTGGTGGCATCTGCACGGTTCAACTCCCAGACCTCTTGGTCTTATTAGCCACTGCGAATCAACAAAACCTCAACGGTATCAAACAGGTCACAGAGTTCATTAAGCGTCAACGGGATTGTTTTCCCTTTGATCGCGCACAGCTTCTCATGCTGCCCGTGGTGACGCGTTTTGAAACCCGTGTCGAGTATGAACGTGGCCAGGAATGGTTGGACAAATTCGCTCAGGAACTCGAGCCGCTGTACACCCCATGGCTTCATAAGGACCTGTCCCAAGAACATCGACTCCGAGAACTTCTGAACCACATTCGCATCCCCTCTGTGCCGTATTGGAGCTTTGGCGAACGCCTCCCGGTGATCGATAAGGGAACCGACGATCATGAAGATGTCGGCTTTGCCTTTGAAACGCTTGCGGCGTTGCTGGCCCACCATCTCGCCGGGCATGAGCGCCTCCTGTATGATCGCGATGCCTATGTAACCGCGATGCAACGGAAAACCATCCTAGAGCGAGAAGGCCCTCTCCGCGTTTTTATTAGCTATGCTCACGAGGACGAGAACTTCCGACGACAGCTGGAGGTTCATCTTAAAGTTTTAGAACGGCTAGGACTCATCGAAATCTTTGACGACCAATCACTATCAGGGGGAGAAAATTGGCGATATGAGATAAGACATCATCTAGAACAGGCCAGCATTATACTTTTACTGATCAGTGCTGATTTTCTCGCTTCTAATTTCATTTACGAGCTTGAAATGACACGTGCTCTAGAGCGGCACATGGCTGGTGAGGCACGGGTCATTCCTATCCTCATCCGCTCTGCTCTTTGGAACTATACGCCCATCGCCCAGATTCAAGTCTTGCCATCGAGCGGTCGACCGATCACGAGTTGGTTGAACCCAGATGAGGCTTGGACCGATGTCGTACAAGGCATTCGTCACGTGATTGAGGAGTTTAGCGTCACCTAAACTTGATACATATAGCATTCCTCAATGAGGCGATAGCACGCACAGAGCTTCGGCCACCCGGCGATAGTCATGCAGCCGCGGCAGCAACAGCGCTTGATCCACACCGGCGTCACGGTAGGCCGCGATACATTCCTTGCAGTGAGTGGCGGAACCGACCAGATAGAACGCCTCGACCATGTCGTCGCTGATCAGATCAACCGCCGCTTTGTCGCCGCCTTGTGCTGCCGAGGCACGCAGGGGCGCGAGTATGTCAGGATCGAAGCCGCCTTTTTCCAGCAGGATTTCCCCCACGTCGGGCTCGGCCAGGAGACGCACCAGACGCTCCTTCAGACTCGGCCAGAGGCTGGCCGGATCGTCGGTGAGACGCACGACCAGCATGCAGGCGATGTCAATAGCATGCGGGTCGCGCCCGGCTTCCTGAGCCGCCGTGCGGATTTCCGCCACGGCATAACGCACGTAGTCGGTCGGGACATAGGCGTTGAGCAAGACGCCGTCGGCCACTCGACCCGCTAAACGGAGCGCCCTCGGTCCGATAGCGGCGGCGTAGATGGGGAGCTGGGGCTGCATGGGGTAAATCGCCAGGCCGACGTTTTGCAGCCGGAATTCGCCGCCAGCGGTGCTCAGGCGTTCGCCGGCCAGGAGGTTGCGGATGTGGGTGATGGCTTCCTCCAAGGTCGGCCGCGGCCGCGTGTAGGGGATGCCCATACGGTCTTCAATGACGAAGCGCTCACTGCGGCCCAGGCCGAGCATGAAACGGCCACCGCAGATGCGGTCCAGCGTGGCGCTGGCCATAGCGAGCAGGGCCGGGTGGCGGGTGTAGGGATTGGTCACCCCGACGCCGAGTTTCAGAGTCTGCGTGCACGCGGCCAGGAAACCCAACAGCGAGAAGGTCTCCTCGTGAAAATAGCGCTCAGTCACCCACAGCGAGTCGTACCCGAGGTCTTCGGCGATACGCGCATATTCTCGCAGTTCCGGCCCATTGTCGATCCCGTGGTATAATACCATGCCCAGTTGTGCCATATCATCCCTCACATCGCGCGATTGGCCAATCCTGATCACTGCAGTTCACGCACAGCCTGCATAAAGGCCGGCAAGACATTTTCCCAATTGCCGGCGACGCCATAGCGGGCCTCGCGAAAAATGTTGGCCTCCGTATCGGAATTGATAGCCACGATAACCCGCGAGTTCGAGCATCCCGCCATGTGCTGGCTGGCCCCGGAAATGCCCACCGTAATGTAGAGCTCTGGCGTAATCGTTCTTCCGGTCAGGCCGATTTGCCAATTCCCGGGCACCCAGCCCGCGTCCACCGCAGCCCGCGACGCGCCAATACCAGCGCCAAGCATGCCCGCGAGTTCCTCCAGCTCCGAAAACGGCTCCGGACCACCGAGCCCTCGCCCCCCGGCCACGACAATCCGCGCGTCCTCAAGTTTCACCCCAGGACTTTCGTCGATCTCTTGCCGCAACACGGTCACGCGCGCCATGGATGCATCCAGTTCGACGGCCACGGGAATCACCTCACCCTGACGCGTCATGTCAGGCGCTAGCGGGTCGTACACTTTGGGACGTATGGCCGCCACCTGCGGCGTCCCCGTACAGCGGACTTTCGCCCGCACACTGCCCCCATAGACGGGCCGCGTAGCCATCAGGCGGCCACTGTCAGGATCGATCTCGACCTGCAGGCAATCCTGCATCAAGCTCACGCCCAGCCGGCAAGCCAGGCGCGGCGCCAATTCTCGCCCCAGATCCGTACGCCCGATCAAGATCATCTCCGGCGACACCGTCCGGCATAATGCCGCCAGCGCCACGAGATACAACTCGACCTGCGGCGTATCCAACAACGCATCCGTCACCGTATAAACCCGATCCGCACCCGCCTGCATCGCGCTCGGCGCCGCATCCGCCGCCGCACGCCCCAACAGACTCACCGACAGCTCCATCCCAGCCTGCTGCGCCAGCCCCCGCCCCGCCGCCAGCACCTCCGCCGTCGTCACCGTCACCTGGCCCTCATGCACTTCCCCAATGACCAATATCCCTTGCCCGTCAGCCATATCCCCTTTCCCTTTTTTCTTCAATCCGCACGATCAAAAGGTATCAGCTATCAGCTATCAGCTATCAGCTATCAGCTTTTAGAGCTTCCTGAACGCAGTGCCCGTCGCCCTCTTCGTTCTTGATTCCGCATTCCGCATTCCGCATTCTAAATAAGTCCGGCTTCGCGAAGTTTCAAAGCCAACTGGCGGCCCGCCTCGGCCTCATCCGCCGCCTCGATTAGCTCACACGCCTGGCTCTTGATCGGAAAAGCAACCTCCACCACTTCCAACTGCGGCGTCAGGATAGCCGGATCGAGATCCAGATCCGAAGCTTTCCAGATCATCGGGCGTTTGCGATTCGCGGCCATGATGTTCCGCATGGTCGGATAGCGCGGTTCACCCAATTCATTCGTCACCGTGATCAGCGCCGGTAACGCCGCTTCGGCCACGATGTACCCATCCGAGACGACTTGTTCGACCGTCACCTTGTCATCCGCCGCCTCAATTTTCTGGGCCAACGTCAGGCACGGCAGATCGAGCAATTCGGCCAGAAACAGCGGCACCTGCGCATTATCCCAGTCCGACGCCTGACGGCCGCAGAGAATCAAGTCGAACGCCCCGATCTTGCGAATCGCCGCGGCCAGAATCTGCGCCGTGGCCAAGCTATCGGCCAGGTTGACGAAGGCCGGATCCTGACACAAGATGAGCCGGTCGGAACCCATCGCCAGCGTCTTGCGCATGATGTCCACATGGAACTGCTCGCCGAGTGATAGGACCGTGATGTTCGCGCCACCGTTTTCCTTCAGCCGCAGCGCCGCCTCCACGGCATACTCATCAAAGCCGTTCACAATCGGTGGGAAGGCCGGAGGCGTCACCACCTGGGTGGCCGTCTCATCCAGACTGACGACGGACGCGGGTATCTCGGTGTCAATCACTTGCTTGGCCGTGACGATGATGTTCAGCGCCATCCCCTACTCCCTATCCCGTCAGTCCAGCACATCGTCAGCCGCACTCGCGCCGGCAATTTTACCGAAGACCGCGCCCGACGAGAGGCCCGAGCCACCGGGATAATTGTGGTAGAACAGCCCGCCCACCAGCTCGCCCGCGGCATACAGGCCGGGCATGGGATTATTCTCGGTATCCAACACCTGCCCGCGCGGATCGATGCGCAACCCGCCGAACGTGAAGGTGATGCCGCAGGTGACGGCAAAGCCCAGGTACGGCGGCGTATCGATCGGCAGCGCCCAGTTCGATTTCGGCGGCGTGACGCCGTCGGTGCGCACGCCGTCGAGCACGGTCGGGTTGTATTCCCCCGCCTGACAGGCCGCATTGTAGTCCTTGATGGTCTGCACCAGGCCGTCGCGATCGATGCCCAACTGCTCGGCCAACGCTTCGATCGAGTTCGTCTCTGCCTTGGTCACCTGCTGGATGCGATACTCATCGCGCAGCAGATGCTTGGTCTTGTCATCAAAAATCTGCGCCGCGAATCCCATCGGCTGGGTCAGGATTTCGCGGCCGTACTTGGCGTACGTATAGTTGCGGAAATCGGCGCCCTCATCGACAAAACGCTTGCCCTCGATGTTGACGATGAGCCCGAAGGGATACGAGTGTTTTTGATACAGCTCCGTGATGGTGCGGTCCCCCGTCGGCGGGGCATTGAGATCCCAGGCCACGGCATGACAGCCGCTCCAATGGCCATGTGGTTGCGCGCCGATGTCCAACGCCATCTTGATGCCATCCCCGGTGTTGTACGGAATCCCACGGACTTTGGCGAGTTCCCACCCCTGTCCCAGGTAGCGCGTGCGCATTTCGGAATTGGACTCGAACCCCCCACTGGCCAGGACCACGGCTTTGGCATGCAGATCTTCGAAGCCCTGCGGCCCCTTCACCGTCACGCCGATGACGTTGCCTTGTTGATCCTGAAGCAATTTGATACCCTTGGTGTCATAGCGAATCTCCATGCCCATGCGCTCGGCGACCTCAAATTGCCGATCCGACAGGCCCTTGCCAGCCCCCACGGCCTCGACCAGCAGGCCGCCCCAGAAATGGTATTTGTCGCCCCGTTTGAACGCCTGCCGGCCGAAGGAGAGGACAAAACGCACGCCATGTTCACGCAGCCAGAGCAAGGTCGGATGCGATTGCGACACCAGGAGTTCCGCCAGTTCCGGATCCGCCAGCCCTTCCGTCACACGCATCATATCTGCATAAAATTCGTCTTCGGTATACTGCCCGACTTCCACCGATGCCTCTTCCTCCGGCGACATATCGGGAATGAGCGTTTTGATGTCCTCAATGCCATTATAGGCGCAACGAATAATGCCTCCGGTAAAATAGGTATTGCCGCCGCGAAAATACTCCGGCGCCTTTTCCAATGTCAGCACCTTAGCGCCTTTTTCCAATGCGGCGATCGCGGCACACAGCGCGGCGTTTCCCGCCCCCACAATGATCAGGTCGTACGGATCACTCACGTCTCACCTCGCTCTCGATGACATGATACTTTTCGCCGAGCCTGGCACGGCACGCACCAGCATCCTCTCCGTGCCTCCCCGCCGCTCTGGCGACATGACACGGTCCCAACACGGCCAGACATACGTGACGAGTGGGAGAGGAGAAAGGACGCCAAAGTCCGTGCTCTGCCGGTCAGCTAGAGTACATCACAAAAGCGCTGCGTATGCAAGCCGGGATCGGTAGATGCTCACGGGGTCTGCTCCCACTGGTTCCAATACGTCCGTTGGCGCGCCGGGATGCGTTTCGCCGGCTTGAAGTCATCCCCCGTGTAGTAGGCCACCGGCAATAACGCCGCCTGCGCAACCCCATCTGGAATGCCCAGTAACGCCGCCGCTTCTTTCTCATATCTCAGATGCAGGGTCGTCCATGCCGAGCCCACGCCTCGGGCGCGCAGCGCCAGCATCAGCGACCAGACGGCGGGCAGGATGCTGGCATAAACGCCCGGTCCGTTGCCCTGGACTGGCGGTGCCTCGACACACGGGATGATCAGAACCGGCACGCGATGCATCTGCTCCGCCAGATAGGTTGCCGAATCGATCAAGCGGGGGTCGGTTTGCCGCACCTCCTGCTGCCGCTCGGGTGAGTACACCTCCAGATAGGATCGTTTGTAGATGGCGGCAAGATCGGCGCGCTTGGCGGCATCGGTGACCACGACGAAGTGATACCGGGGGATGTTGCCGCCGGTCGGGGCCTGAATGGCGATTTCGAGGCAGGTTTGGATGATCTCGGGCTCTACAGGACGGGTGAGATCGAGGCGCTTCCGTACGGTGCGGGTGGTCGTGAGCAGTTTGTCAACGGTGGCGAGATCCATGGGGGTCGCTCCTCTGCGCGATTCAAAAAAAGATGACAGGTGGATGTGCCAGGGCATGCCCGGCAAGGCGTCGGTGAGCATCGTACACGGAACCGGGGCATGGTACAACTTGATCCCCGATGTCCAAATGCCCCCTATCAGCCCCACCCGTTGATCGATATTTTTGGGGACGAAAAATAAATTTGCCCCTTTTGCTTTCGCGTTGCAACGACCATTGAGCTGGCGCAACGGCCCACTACTGTGCTAGCCTCTTCTTCGCTGCTGCTGTTTGGCGACAGATGAGGACGCGCCACGCCAACAGGCGCTTCGGGTTGCCAACACGTCCCTCGTGTGCAGCCGTCTTCGAGGAATTTATCCATACCGCGCAACCTCGCAAGAGCCAGTTTAACCGCTTGGTCGAACAGGTCGGCAACGTTGAGGCGGAACGGCTATTGGAAATGGAGGCGGCTACCAAACTCGTGCGGAATCGGAAGGCATGGGGCTTATCGCATACGGCAACACGTGCAACCCTTGCACGGCTTCGTCGATTGCGATGTCAAGGTGGAGGCACGCACTGATGGGCTTTCGGTTCAACGTAACCAAAACATGGCAGGATGAAGATCTAGGTGTATGTCATCTTATCGGGCTGTTAGAAGTGGGGGTCATACTGCCTAACTCATATGCGGTTGTGGAGCATCATCCCGAGTTGGACATACGGATTGAATCGGTTTCGCTCGTGCACTATACGGAGGGAAAGTCCACGCCCAATGAATTCACCCTGCAGATCCGTCAACCCTCATTTGAACTGAAGCATCTGGAAGGCGCGAAACTGGTTGGGGAGCACGCCGAGTGAGCCTGTCCCCGCACCTCACCAGGTGTCGTTACGTGGCGATGATTTTTACAGCAAGCAGCCCTACGGAAATCATTTCTAATCAAGACCAGTAAGCATCTAATTTATAATAGGCGAGCGATTCTCGCGCGCCTCACACAAGGAGTTGCACATGCAAAACCATCCGGTCGTTTCTAGACCGAAGTTCCCCTGGCAGAATAGGCGGAGGGTTAAGTAGATCAACAGGTTAGCCCAATTCAAAAGTCCATT
>CBCXVS010000208.1:0-14223 GCA_965178525.1 uncultured bacterium
TAGGTCCGCACACGGACCTGCATTTCCTTCAACTGGTTCAAACCACTTAAGTTAGGCGTCTTCAGGTCGCACCCTCAATCCCCATATCATGAGTCAGGTCCTCAGCGCCGAAGGCCACGCCAATGATACGGGATGAAGCCGCACAGATGTCGTAGCAATGGACGATGGCCATGGCCGTCTCAATCCAGAGCACCAGCTTGGTCTGGCCCACGGGCACCCCCGCCTTCTGCTCCAACCCATCCATGATCCCGGAAATCGTTCGGACGTCCTGGGGCGTATAAATTTTGCCCACCGACACGCCATCCACATGCGGCCCGACCACCGCGGCCAAATCATCCTCGAGCCAGCCGGTATCGAGCGCGTTGACCCGTGGAATCACCAGCGGTCCGGCCTGCCCCAGCCCCGGCAGGAAAGACGCCGTGACATCGCGCGCCTGGGCCTTCTCGTCCACCGGCACGGAATCTTCCAGATCGGGCACAAAGGCGTCCGGGGCACAGCCCAGCGCCTTCTCGAGCATCCGGCTTTGGTTGCCCGGCACAAATAACAAACTTCGCAGCGCAGTCATGACATCCTCCCTATTGAGCCAGCATGCCGCCATCGACGACGCCCGCCCGCACTCCCGCTAATCAACGCGACTTGCCCTTGTAATCGCATGTTTTCTCCTTTCCAACCTGGTGTCGCTTGCATCTGCATGTGCCACAGCATAGCAAAATTCGTTGCTGTCATCCTAGCGTCTTTGTCTGTCAGGCTCTTTGGCGGATGGCGGATGGCGGATGGCGGAATAGAAGACAGGAAAAGCTAGGGTGTTGTGTAGCCACGACAATCGTGTTAAGCATCGTCGCATTCTCAGAAGCTGACAGCTGACAGCTGATAGCTGACAGCTTTTTGCTACTCATACGCCGGCTGCCCTAACGTCTCCACCAACGCGGCCACAATCTTTTGCGTAATTTCATCTTGGAGCGCGAAGACGTCATGCAGGTCGCGGTCATACCGATCGGCCCAGAGATAATGTCCGGTGGTGGCGTGGACGAGTTGGGCCGTAATCCGGATGCGATTGTTGGCTTTGCGCACACTGCCTTCCAACACATATTGCACCCCTAACACCTGGCCCATCTGCCGGAGCTGCACCGCCTGCTCCTTGGCGACAAACGCCGCACGGCGTGCGATCACGGAGACATCGGCATGTTTGGAGAGGTCCGTGATCAGATCCTGCGTCATGCCCGCGCTAAAATACGTCTGCGTGGCGTCAGCACTCAGGTTGTCAAAAGGCAGCACGGCAATGGCAGGCGTATCCGAGGCCACGGCCACTTGGGGCGGTTCGGCCACTATCGGGTGCGACGCCACGGTGCCATGACGCGTGCCCTGCCAAGCCGCAACGCCGCCGAGGAGCCCGATGAGGACGGCAAGCGTCGCCAATGCGGCTCGCGTGTGCCGTTTCGGCCATGTGCGCTTTTTCCAGCCCATCGTCAGCGCGGTTGCCGCCGACGGCATCTCGA
Source organism: uncultured bacterium (assembly GCA_965178525.1). GTDB lineage: Bacteria > Tectomicrobia > Entotheonellia > Entotheonellales > Entotheonellaceae > CBCXVS01. The sequence continues at coordinate 1,497 of CBCXVS010000208.1, forward strand.
TGCGATACACGCGGATGGGCTTGGCGATGTTCTTGACCTCCTGCTCCCCGAGAAACTCATACGGCAGGTCCAGCTTGGCCTCGACTTGCTCATAGACCGTCCCTGAGATACAGATGCCCCCAGCCTCAGCCAGCCCCTCCAGGCGGGCGGCCATGTTCACTCCGTCGCCATAGATGCGCTCGCCCTCGACCACCACATCGCCCAGGTTAATCCCAATCCGAAAGGCCATGGCGCGGTTGGCAGGCAAGTCGGTGTTGCGTTCGTTCAAGGCGCGTTGCACCGCCACGGCACACTGCACCGCGTCCACAACGCTGGCAAACTCGGCTAAGAGATTATCGCCCGGCGAGTCGACCACTCGCCCGCGGTGCTGCTGGATGAGACATTCCATGACGGCGCGATAGTCAGTCAGGGTGCGCACCGTCATGTCTTCGTCGTCGTTCATGAGCCGGCTGTACCCTTGGACATCGGCACTGAGAATGGCCACGAGTTTGCGTTCCATAGCCACGATATCTGTGCTCCTCTTTGTCCTGCAGTTGACGGCGCTGCGCACCAATGCGGTGATGGCGACACACGTAGGGTGTCCGTGAGCGGCATGTTGACGCGGTGGCGTCTCTCACGACCCCGAACCGGCCGCGAGAGCACACTCGTGGCGGTCGGCGTGTCATGAGAAGCAGATCAATAGCGATGCATAAAGGGCCAAGATGGCACGCACCTCAGCGGCTGACGCTGGCGCAAAACGCCCCCTTGTACCGAGGGATTGGCGTCTGACTGAGGAGCGAGTTTAAGGAGTAAATTATACTGCACATACGTATAGGGACGCAAGCTTTTTTTGCAATTTGCAACTTGTTTAATATATTGAAAAATAAGGAGAATTAAATTTGTGTGCGGAGCCCTAAAATGGCTCGCTACATGGCGGATGAGAGCATGGGAAATCCTAGGAATCATCCGCGTCCCTTCGCGTCCTTCGCGGCGCCGATTTTCCTCATTACCGGGCGCTGGCCGCCTCGGTATGACGACGCCTACCGCTGTAATGCAATGTATTGTTTTTTTCGGCCCCGTCTTAAGAATGATGTGAGTACAGCCGAAAAAGCTGAGGGAACTGTTGGCACATGGATTTCAACGCGCTCAGGCCAATGTTACGACATCCATTTTCAGGTTCATCTGACTAAACAAAAGCCGTATACAAGGCCAACATTTCTGTACCTTCCAATGGGCCAACCCTATCGTGTAATAACAAAAAATGCATGCACACATCCGCGCAGATCATTCTTGGAGATCCCTATCATGCTGTCTCGTACAATGGTTTCGACGATGCACGTATTCATACGGATTCTCATTGGTCACGTCCTCATACTCGCTCTCAGCAGTAGCTTGGTCCAGGCGGCAACCGCCTACTACGTGGCCACCAACGGCAATGATCAAAACCCCGGCACGTTCGCCAAACCATGGCGGCGCATACAGCATGCGGCCAGCAGCCGTGCCGTGAAACCGGGTGATACGGTCTTCATTCGGGGTGGAACGTATCACGAAGCCATCAGTCTACAAATATCCGGGGCGCCAGGGAAACCGATTACCTTCCGGAATTACCAGAATGAAACACCGGTAATCAGTGACAAAGGCGCCGCGAGTAAATGGCGCTGGCAAAGCACGGATCAGAGCCACATTCGCATTACTGGCCTGACCTTTCGGGACTATCAGCAAGGTGGTATGCAGTTCTTGGCCAGACGCAAACATGTGACGGACATCGAAGTGACGGGCAACACCTTTCAAGATCAGAAGGAAACTCGCAGCGGCAATGGCGCCAAAGGGTTGCAGTTTACGACCTTTACCTCGCCGAAGCAGATCACGAACATCGTTATTCAAAACAATACCTTTCGCAACATCAAAACGGGGAGAATATCCTCATCCGGAGCAGGAAGCAACGAAGTGATGCCGATCTCCGGGAATATGCGAAACATCAAGATTATCGGAAACAGAATCGATGGAGCTAGTAATATTGGGATTGATCTGATCAGCAAAAAGGATAGAAGCGGTCAGCCTGAGAATGCATTAATTACACAAAATCATGTATCCCGTGTTGGTGGACACGGCGGGGCGTCATCGGGGATTTATCTGGATGGCGCAGGAAAAAATATCATTGTTGAACACAATATAGTCGAAAATAGTCCACGCGGTATAACGGTCAATGTCGAACGGCATGCGCCAAATTTAATCACACGGCGAGTGATCATCCGACACAATATCCTTTATAACAATAAAATTAATTTAAAGGTTGGGTCTGAAGGCCATCATAATAATTGTAAAATGTTTGGGCAAGTCATGGACACTGTAGCTATTCACAATACCGCGATTATGACTAGTAAAGGTATAGCCAATAACTACCTCAATTGTGGCAAGAATCTACAATGGAAGAACAACATTTTTGCCCATATTAGTAAGGGAAGTGGCATACAATATTCATTCAACAACCCAACGGCGAATCCATCGACGTGGAAATCCAACTATAACTTTTTCTACAACAAGGGTGGACAGAAAACCTACCGCTGGCGCAAATCCTATACCACGCTGAGCGCTTTGCAGAAGGCTGTGGGTCAAGACCAGGCGTCTCGAGAAGGCAATCCGAAATTTATCAACGAACCAAAACGTGAATTCACCTTACAGAGTCATTCACCTGCGAGAAATAGCGCCGGTCCCTTGACCCTAACCACCGCTGCGGGACAGGGGAAGACCGTCACCGTTGTGGACGCGAGTTATTTCACCGACGGATTCAGCGTACAACGAGGCGATATCATCCGGATTGGCGCGTCGGCCCCGGTGACCGTCATGGCAGTCGATTACAGTAAACGGACGCTCACGCTCAACAAGACGATGTCGTGGGCCAAGGGCGACCACGTGTCTTACGACTACGATGGGAGTGGGCCGGACTTTGGCGTGCGGTTTGGCGGCAGCGTCGCGCCGGACGCGGATGACAGCCAGCAGCCACCGAGACGCCTCCGCTTACAAGCCCGAGTAGCGAAATGAGAGAGAAAGGAAGGTGTAGCACATGACGCGCGTTGTCTTTGCAATCCTCGTGCTCTTTATAGCGGCTCCACAGCTCACGATCGGTAATGAGTTCGTCAAAACGGCCGTGCAACCTCATATCAAGCGGACGGGGAAGAACCTCGTACCAAATGCTGCGATCACCGGCGCGAAGGGATGGAAGTTTGCTGGGGGGGCCGCCTACGATGCGTCCATCTCACGCACAAAAGACGGCTCCGGAGCGCTGAAGATGGGCCAAAAAGGCGCCAAAATAACGAGCCGTTTATTTGCCGTCGAGCCGGGAAAAACATATACGATGGCCGTGTACATGCGCGAGAATGGGTGGCCACCTCAGATGATTCGCCTCGTGCCGCAAGTGTACACGGCCTCGGGAAAATTCAAACGCAATGCCCGAGCGCCACGCCAGGCCGTGGCGGCGCCGGATACCTAGTATGAAACGGCGGTGCTGTTTACGCCACAACCGGGCGAAACGCAGGTACGGCTCCTGATCAACCGGCTCCATGGCGCCGGCAAAAACCGTGTGGTGTGGCTAGACGAGATTTACGTCGGGGAAGGGATTGGATTTGCCCAGCCCCCCGCGCCCAAGACCGCCTTTCATGGCAGTCGGGTTCGGGTGGATGCCTGGGGCAACCTTGACATATGGCATGACAACGCCTGGCAGCCGTTTTTTCCGCTCTGCATTTATGCGGATCAACGCCGGCCGAGCTGGAAGCTGTATTCCAAGCAGGGGTTTAACTGTAATATATGAGCCAGCAATGTCGGCCAGATGCGCAAAGCGCGGCAAGCCGTTTCGGCCTTTAACCCCAGAGGGATGCGGTCCGGCTTTGCGCTGGCCGGCTTTACCGATCTACGGGGCTGGGCCTACAAGGACGTGACCCAATTGCGTCAACGCATCACGAAGATTCAGCGGGCCGGCCTCTACGATCAGCTGCTATTCTACTATTTGGACAACGAAAAGTCGTTTGAAGGATGGCAGAATTTGCATGACGTGATCGCCACGGTCAAAGCGCAAGATCGAGACCGCAGCGGCCGGCGCAGGCATCCGATTTATGCCTTGCAAGGGCAATATGGCACCGCCCGGATGTACGCCAACCGGCAGGTGCAGTTCACCGATATGGTGGGGGCTTACTTCGGCGAAGATGCCCTCCTGACTCTGCAAAACATCGAAGGGCAGACGAATCCCGTTGTCTTTGCCCAAATCAACCACCGCAACGAGATGCCGAATTTTCGCTTTCGCGTGTACAATGCCTTGATCCGGGGGGCCAAGGGGCTGGGATATTACCGGGATTTTTATGGCGTGACCCGAAGAGGGAAGATCCAAGGACGCCAGGTTGAAGAGGTCGAATGGTGGCCCGATCTCCCCAATCTCAGACGCGAGATCGAGCAGCTCCTGCCGCTCCTGCGCCAACCGCACTGGACCCCTTGGAAGCTGACGCCAAACCCGGCACACAAGACGCTGGCTATGGGCACGCGCGCGTATCGCGGGGAAGGCTATGTTTTGCTCGCCAATCGCAAGAAAACGCCGGTGACCGTGACGTTCACACTGCAACATTTTCCCTATAAGCCCAAGGCTGTCTACGATTATTTTAGCGGGAAAAACGTCACCACCGTGTCCCAGGACGCCTTCACCGTCACCTTGCCGGGGCAAGGCATCGGAACCGGAACGGCGGTATATCGGTTGGCCTCAGATGCGACAGAAGCATCCGCTTTATCGAGTCCGGCAAACTGGAGAACAATGAAAAAATAGGGTGGCCTTCCCCTTGGGCCAAAGGAGGGAAACACGGGAAACGGGATCACACCATGCTTATCCTGGCACCGATGCAACGGCGGGCCCGATCTAGGGCGCGACTTTGAGTAGCGCCCCAATGAGCGCGAGCAGAATGGCAATCTGGATCCCGACCAGCCAGGTGAATTGCCGGGAGATCTTCTGATCCAAAGCGTCAATACGGCTGTTGGTCGCATCAACGCGGCTGTTCGTGGCAGCGTTAGCCCGCATCAGTTCCTCGCGCACCCGGTCCACCTTCTGATCCAGCAGGTCCATGCGGCTGTTCGTGGCGGCGTTGGCCTGGATCAACTCGTCCCGCACCCGGTCCACTTTCGATCCAGCGTATCGATACGGCCGGCTAATTCATCCCGCACCCGGTCCACTTTCTGATCCAGCAGGTCCATGCGGCTGTTCGTGGCGGCATTGGCCTGGATCAACTCGTCCCGCACCCGGTCCACTTTCCGGTCCATCTGAACGACTATCTCGCGCAGATCGCCCCCAAGCCGCGTTTGCTCCTCGGCTTTGCCTTCGAGATAGGCGACTCGTTCTTCTAAGCTGGCAGCCATAAGGGTCCATTATCCTATGCGCCCGATTGATCTAATGGCCTGCATATGCGTGTGTTTAGTATGAGCTTAGCGGGTTTGGCTGGGGAGGTCAATGCGACGACTCTCCTGTAGCAGCTCCAGGCATCCTAAGTGCCTGGGCATCATTACCTTCATGTATTTCTCCAGAGGAAAGATATCAATTTAATTTTGCCTCAGGACGTATGCCGGTCATATGCTCGGCGACTCAGCTCGGCGCAATGAGGAGGCATGTATCGTGACAAGCACATAGGCGACCAAATGGCGGGCCACGCAAATGGAAACTGGACCATCGTGTCAACTTGTGATAGAGACAATAGCACAACCACGCGGCATGCATAATGCCATCCAGCACCCCAAGCCAGATAGGATGATCATGACATATGACGTACTTGGTATAGGCAACGCGCTGGTGGATATCCAGGCCCAGGTGACCGACGCAGTCCTCGCACAACTCGGCTTTGCCAAAGGCGCCATGACCTTAGTCGACGAGCCGGCGCAGCAGAACGTTCTCAGCGCTTTGGATGGCCGTCCGCTGCATCAATGCGCCGGCGGGTCGGGCGCCAACACGGTCATGGGCGTGGCCGACCTGGGCGGCACGGCGGCCTATGTGGGCAAGGTGGGCAGCGATGCGCTAGGCAACTTCTGCCTCGAAGACATGCGGCAGCTTGGGGTGACGATCGAAGTGCCACAGACGGGCGCGGGTCCAACCGGGACGTGCGTCATCCTGATCACAGAAGACGCGCAGCGGACCCTGCTGACGCACCTGGGAGTGGCGCCGCTGCTGAATCCTAATGACATTCGTGAGGACGAAATTCGCCAGGCGACATACGTCTATATTGAGGGGTATCTCTTTACGAACGAGGGGCCGAAGGCGGCGGCGTTGAAGGCCATCGAACTCGCCAAACGCAACGATGTGAAGGTGGCGCTGACCGTCTCTGATCCGTTTTTGATCGATCTCTGCCGAGATGAGTTTTGGGCCTTGATCGAGGGGCCGGTGGATTTGTTGTTCTGTAATTTGGAAGAGGCGCGCAGCCTAACGGGCAAGACCGATCCGATGGATTGCGCCCACGACATTCATCGGCACACCGAAAACGTGGCGCTCACCTTGGGTCCCAACGGCTCGATCCTCATGCACGACGGCCAGGTGATTCCCATTGAAGGCGTGCGGACCAACGCCATCGACACCACGGGCGCCGGCGACATGTATGCCGCCGGCGTGCTCTACGGCATCACCAATGGGCTCTCGTGGCAGCAAGCCGGGCGCCTGGCGTCGCACGCCGCGGCGCGCATTGTCGCGCAGCTCGGTGCGCGCCTCGCACACAAGTTTACCCAGGACGAGATCCGGGGCTTGCTCGGTGGCTCATGATGGATTTCGGCATTCAATTCTTTCCGGCGGTAAGCCCGGCAGAAAAATCGGGCCAGCAATATTAGAACGAAGCCCTGCATCTGGGCGGAACGGTCCATGTACCTGTTCGCCGAGGACGTGCTACCGCACGTCGCAGCGCCTTCGACATAGGGCTGACCTTGCGGCACGTGGTGAACGGTACAGCAGAGGGGAGGATCTCCATGCAAACAGGAACATTTGAAGACAACATCGCGGTGTTGCAGGCGGAGGTCGAGCGTATTACCCAGTATTTGGCCAATTTGACGCCCGAGGCCTGGAACCGGGCAAGTGCCTGTGACGCCTGGCAGGTGCAAGATGTGGTGGCTCACTTGATCGGCGTGGCGGAATTCTACGCCGATAATATTTCCCGAGGTCTGCAAGGAGACACCGGCCCGCAGCCCGGCCGGCCGCCTGCGGGCACGATCACGGCTGCCGTGGCCGCCGAGGCGGTGGCGAAGCGGGCCATTTTAGAACGCGAGTTAGCAGGTGACCAGCTTCTGGACAAATTTCGCGCGGCAAACGCGCATCTGGGTCAGCGCCTGGTAGGGTTACGCCCGGAAGAGCGGACGACACCGTGCTATCACCCCGGCGGGGTGACGCAGGCCCAGCAGTTCGTGGATTTGCGCCTGAAAGAATTGGCCGTACACGAGTGGGATATCCGCTCGCTCCATGAGCCTGAGATCCAGCTGGCGCCCGCCGGTCTGCCGGCGATTCTCCGGCTCATTGACGGCTCCATTGCGTCCGGTTCCCTGCCTTGGGGATTTCGGGCTGGCGCACCGCTTGCCACACCTTTGCGCTATCGCTTTGAAGTGAGCGGGCCGGTACCGTATGCAGCCAACCTGGTGGTGGCGGGTGATGCGGTGCAACAGGAAACTGGGGGCGCTCCGGCTGATGTCACCTTCCGCTGTGATACCGAAACGTTCGTGTTGCTGGTATACGGCCGCCTGCCGCTTGAGAAGGCATTGCAGGATAGACGGCTGACGGCCGATGGGGATCGCGACCTGGCACTGACCTTTACGCAGTGGTTCAAGGGGATTTAACGTCGGGAAGAGCGCTATGCACAGCCAGACGCTTACCGATACCCTGCCATTGTCAGCGGAGCCGGTTGCAGCTCTGAGCGGCAAACCGGCCCCGCCAGCAGGGAACATGAACGGAACCGCCAGCCTAATTGACGAGCTTGAGCAACTCCGGGAAGTTGTAGAAATAATGCAGGGCGTACTCCCCATACTTCGGCTCAAAGGGCGTACTGACCCGTTTCGGATGCCGGGCGGTCATATTGGGCACATTGATCATCGGGAGACAGACGGCATCGTCTATGATGCGCTGTTGCGCTTCATGATAGAGCAGTTTGCGTTTCTCCTGATCACGCGTTTTGCGGCCCTGCGCCAGAAGGTCGTCAATGCCGCTATAGTGCGCGAAATTCGTGCCTTTATTGCCGGTTTTCGGGTCCGGGGCTTCGTCCGAATGGAAGAACAGGCTGAGCATCACGTCGCCGTCCGTCAACCGCGTCCCGCCATATAAGACAAAGGGATTGAGGTTGCTGCGGATATTTTTGTGATAAGTCGGGTGCTCGACCAATTGCAGATCGATTTCGACGCCAACCTTTTTCAGCTGTTCCTGCACAATCACCATAATTTTGGGGTACGCATACGATCGGGTGACAAAATAGTTGTCGATTTTCACGCCATTCGGATGCCCGGCTTCGGCCAGTAATTTTTTCGCCAGATCGGGATCGTATGCCAGCACTTCCATCGGCTTGTGGCCAAAGTAGCCCGGCGGCAGACAGGTCGTAGCCAGCGTGCCCAAATCGCCCGGAAAGAGTGTCTCTTTAATCGCTTTGCGATCAATCGCATGCATAAACGCCTTGCGCATCCGAATATCGTCAAAGGGGGGCTTGGTATAGTTAAAGAAAATCTTCCACTGGCCCCCGGGACCCCGTTTGTCGAGGACCGCGCCCATGTTGTTGACTTGCGCTTCCACGTCTGCCGTGATGACGTTCGGTATGATGATATCGAAGGTGCCCTTTTCGAGCCCGAGCAGCTTGGTGGCATCCTCGGGCACATCAAACCAGTGAATCTCGTCAATCTGGGGACGCCCGCCGTAGTAATCCTTAAACGCCTTGAAGATGACTTTTTCTCGAGGCAAGTGCCGGTGAAAATAGAAAGGTCCGGTTCCGACCGGATTCCAACTAAACTGGTCGTGTCCGGACTTCTCCGCCGCTTTTTTGCTCACGATGTAGCCTTGTTGGTACCCGACCATGCGGAGTGGGAACACCGGGTCATATTGCTTCAGCTGAATCTTCACGGTGTGCGGATCGAGCACCGTGATGTCTTGAATCACATCAATATTTTTGGCAAAGCGCATGCCTTTTTTGCGCTGCAGCTGACGCTCGAAGCTGAATTTGACATCCTCGGCCGTCATCTCGCCAAAGCCCTTGTGAAACTGCACGCCCTTCCGCAGAGTGAAGGTCCAGACCGTGCCATCGTCGGACACAGTCCAACTTTCGGCGAGATCGGGTTCGACGTTCGACGTCCTGACTTTGCCGTCTTTGGTGGCAAACTTGGTCAGACCTCGGTAGACGAGCCGTACGGACTGTTGGGTTTGCCCGAGAATACTCGCATGGGGATCAAGCGTATCTTGTTCTTTCGCCGCAATCTTCAGAATTTTCTTCCGGGCGGCGTCGGCCCCATCTGGCTGTACCAGCGCCACCGCGACAAACACCGCCAATCCGGCAATGCCCAACCGTAACCAGATGTTTCGAGACATCATAGGTTCCTCCCGTGGCATCCCGCCACCCGCTCAAGAGATACCAAAACCCGCATGAGAGTTAGGCATGACAGGACCCGGAAAGGCAGGAGCAGCCAGGTATGCACACCGAACGATATGGCCTGTATGGAGACAAACCCTCATGATGCTAGCGAAGTGGGTAGCCTAGCTTGCCTCGGAAACGGTGTCAATACGGTTTTTGAACTCCGGCAAAGGCAACCTGGGCCACTTTCCAGCGTTGGTTCGCCGGGATGAAAGGTTTATACTGGTGCTGGCAGAATGCCTCTTCAACCTGATCGCAAGGGGGATTCGCCGCCAGATCACGCGTGACCATGCGGGGAAGCGCTACGGCCTACTTTAACTTCCGGATTCGACCTGAAGGGAGAAGATCAATGCCGACCGTTGGGATTGACCACATCGCCATGCCAACCGCCGATGCCGAGCGGTTGATCACCTTTTACAAACGTCTGGGGTTTACCATTAACGACGAAGAGGCGTGGCGTGCCGGCAAGGCGACCATCTTTTCGATTCAAATGGGTGATTCCAAAATCAACGTGCATCCCGAAGGGTATACCGCCCGTTTGCGCGGGCCGTCGGCCGTGCCGGGCTGCACCGATATCTGTTTCGTGTGGGAAGGGACTGTCGAGGCGTGCCAGCAGATGCTCGCGGACGCCGGGGTGGCTGTGATCGAGGGGCCAGGTCCCCGTCGAGGCGCCCGCGCCGGGGGCGGCCTCCCGGCCGTGAGCCTCTACGCTCGCGACCCGGACGACAACCTGCTGGAGTGGATGATATACCAGGAGCCATGATGAAGGCCGTCGGGGTGACGTAGGCGTCACCCCGCTCAGGGTTGGAGGAACGGCGCATCCCTATCCCCAACAATCATGAGCGCGGGCCGCTTGAGTTGTCCCAATTCCCCCGTGCGGTCTCGCATCCGCGACAGCGCCCGCATGCCATTGCAATAGCCCATGAGATAGCACAAGAACATGGATTTCCAGCATGATTGACAACGCCAATGCCATGGCGCACAATGCGGCGCAGAATGCCTTTCTACCTCGCGAAGGAGACTAAGTGATGCAAAAGATCGGTCATATCGTTACCCGCCCGGGACGAAAATTGGGTGATGACCCCGTGGACATTCCGGTTCCTCAGGAATTGGAGACCGTACCGGGGATTCCCCAAGACAGCAAAGACGTAAGCTTTTACAGCCGCGAGTATCCCCTGCAACGGCAGCAGGTGGAGCACGCCGCCGACACCGAGTGGTCGCACTCCGTCGGCACGGAAGACATGCAGAAGTACCACCATGAGCACACCGCGGTCATGGAGCAGTTCTACCCGGCCGGGCACGCCAAGCAGTGCGGACGTGACGGAACTCATCAAGAACAAGGCGCGGGAACTGGGCTACTTGGAGGTGGGCATCACGGCTCATGACCGTCGCTATATCTACGAGGACCGGCGGGACCACGTCAAATACCCCCATGCCATCTGTCTGGCGCTGGAGCAGGACTACGTGGGCATGCAGTCAGCCCCCAGTATGGATGCCGAGCACGGCCACTACGGCACGTACGAGATCCAGGCCCCGATGGGGCTACAGATGGTGGACTATATCCGCTCGTTGGGCTACCACGGGCAAGTCCACGGCCCCAGCAACCACAGCGCCGCCACCATCCCCATGTTCGTACAAGCGGGACTGGGGCAGCTTGGCGCCAACGGGCAGCTGTTGACGCCGCATGCGGGGCCGAGGTGCCGGTTGCAAATTATCACCACCGATGCGCCGGTGACGTACGACAGCCCGGTAGACTATGGTTTCCACGCCCTATGCCAGAAATGCCAAGTCTGCGTCAATCGCTGTCCGGGCCGGGCGCTGTCGCCGGAAAAGCTCTGGTGGCGGGGCGTGGAGAAGAACAAGCTGACGTACAAACGCTGCCGTCCGGTCATGATCCGCTACGAAGGCTGCGCCGTCTGCATGAAGGTCTGCCCCATCAATCGGTATGGCGCCAAGGCGGTGATGGAGCACTACCTCGAGACCGGCGACGTCCTGGGGAAAGGGACGCATAACCTGGAAGGCTATACCCTACATCCGGAGCAATCCGGCCAATATGCCGTGGGCTACTTCGGCCCGGGTGATCTGCCGGTTTTTGACGCCAAGTTCTTCGACATCCCCAAGGGAACTCGGGAGAATGCCGCCTTGGATGATCTCGTCAAAGTCATCGAGGCTGAAGGCCCCGACGCCGACAAGTCCGGGAGCGATGAAGCCCTGTTCAAATTTCGGGACCGGCTGCGGCACATTATCCATGGGGAAGACGTCAGTGACAGCACCATGTTCTAAGACTGTGTGCCGCAACCAACGCACCCCTGGAAAATCCTGATTTTATGAGCCTTGTGGCGCTCAAAGGGAGAACTTACTTCCGCCAGTCTAGACGAGCCGCTCCGGCGGGGTGGGGTGAGGTCACGAAGGGAGCACAGACGCCGTGCTCCTACCTCAGAGTACCTGCTGCTAGACTGGCAATGCCTTCTCAGACGGATGTTCAGGCGCTTCTAACTCGTAGGTGTTCATGTTATAGGCCAACACGGCATAGCAGGCCACCAGGTTCGTCAAGGTCATCGTCCCCCGCTGTCCGAACTGGGCGCTGGCGGCATCGAACGTGGCCTGGCTGACCTGGCGATGGCGGAGCAGCTCCCGAGCGAAGTTCACCACCGTCTGTTCGTCAGCGTCCAGATTGGTCAGATACTGTTGCTCTCGGATATGGTCGACAATGTCGTCCCGCACGCCGGCCTGCCGCGCCGGCGCTGCGTGGGCATACCAGATGAAAGCGCAGCCCATCTCCCGAGCCACAGTAATCATGACCAATTCCTGCAACTTCTGCGGCAGGCTTTCCTCGCCGCGGATATAGGTCCGCAGCGCCTCTAGCCGTTGCGCCATCTCCGGCATGTGCGCGATAAGGGAGTAGGGACCCATGTTGGGCCGGCCACTCCGGCTCGCCATGAATGCGTCGTAAGCGCCCTTTTCCCCCTCTGGTACAGCGTCTCTGGTGACGAGCGGTATCCGTGCCCCGTTGCCTCCTTGTCCTTCTTCGTGATGCGTGGGACTTGCCGATTCCGGATGTTCTTTCTAACGCGAATTTGAGGACTTTAATGCCGTTCATCTGGAATGGCATTAAGTCAAGCCAACTCCTTTCTTGATGAAGCAGT
>CBCXVS010000209.1:0-14222 GCA_965178525.1 uncultured bacterium
GGTCGATTCGTTTCAGGCTTTTGAGTTTTTATTTCAACAAGTTGTCGCCGAATCACGGGAGGAACTTCGGTCTAGAGAAGAGTGGCTCGTGGCTCGTAGAGAACACTTAGCGAAGGAAAAAGCATTGACGAAATTGCGGGATCAACTCAGTCAGCAGCGACGCGAGCTGCCTTGGGTGGTGGTGGATAAAGACTATCTCTTTCAAGGTCCCAACGGCCTTGAGACCTTATCCGATTTGTTTGAAGGCCGGCACCAGCTCCTCGTGTACCATTTTATGATGGGGCCGGATTGGGACGAAGGGTGCCCCAGCTGTTCGTTTTGGGCCGATAACTATAACGGCACCGTCGTCCATTTGAACCAACGCGACGTGACCTTGGTCGCGATCTCCAGAGCCCCGCTGCAGAAGCTGGAAGCGTATAAACAGCGCATGGGCTGGACTTTTAAATGGGTGTCATCGAGCGACACCGACTTTAATTTCGATTACTACGTCTCGGCCACGCCGGAAGAAATCGAGCGCGGTGAATCCGTCTATTACAACTACCAAATGACGTCATTTCCATCGGCAGAGCGGCCTGGCATTAGTGTGTTTTATAAAGATGACGACGGTATCACTTACCACACCTATTCCTGCTTATGCCTTATGCGCGCGGGCTGGACATGCTCAATGGCGCCTACCACCTCTTGGACTTGATGCCGAAAGGGCGCGATGAAGACGACTTGCCCTACCCCATGGCCTGGGTGCGGCGTCACGATCAGTACGAAGACTAGCCCTTAGGCGGGAGCAAAATCGGCCAGCATGGCGGCCATGTGGGGTTGGCGCAGCTTTTCCAGCGCCGCTTGTTCAATCTGCCGGATGCGCTCGCGGCTGAGCCCAAAGATGGCGCCAATTTCTTGTAGCGTGTGCGGACGGTCGGTATCGAAGCCAAAGCGCAAGCGCAGAATACGGGCTTCGCGTTCGGTCAGATTGGCGAAGCACGCCGCGATACGGCGCTGCAGCTGGGCCATGGCCAGAAGCTGCTCCGGCTTCGTCGTCTGCTCGTCCTCCAGGAGGTCTTCCAGGGCATTGCTATCGTCCGTAGCCGATTGCTGCAACTGCAGAAGCGGTTGCGTGGCGAGATGCAACGCCTCGATCTCCTCGGACGTCCAGCCCAAGGCGGCACTGAGCTCCTGGATCGTCGGGGGGCGCCCGTTGGCGCTCCACAGACGTTCTTCCGTCGTCAGCAGTTTGTGCTTGCGTTCCACAATATGATTGGGGACTCGCACCGTGCGATATTGGTTAATAATGGCTCGGCCAATCGCCTGCCGCACCCACCAGTAGGCGTAGGTAATAAACTTCAGGCCGCGGCGTGCCTCAAACTTGTCGAGTGCCCGCATCAGTCCGAGATTCCCTTCTTGAATCAGATCCGGAAACGCCACACCGCGGCCGCGGTAGCGATTGGCCACATGAATGACCAGACGCAAATTGGCCTGCAGCATCTGCGCTTTCCCCTGCGTCAACTGGTATTGCGCCCGAGACCAGCCACGGTAGGCGGCGCGCAAAGCCGCATGGTGCGGCGTGTGCTGCACGGCGCGTTCTAAATCGCCTTGCAGCGCGTGGATCACATGCGGATGCAGCCTCAAGGACTCGCACGTATCGATCCCGTCTTGCCAAAGCCTCACACAGTGCTGGCGCATCGCCCGCCGCTGCCCCGGCGAGCAGCGGCGTTGCCGGCACTGCTGACGCAACTGCCGGCGTTGGGCCTCGACTTCCTGCAAGCGGGCGAGCCCAGCCGCAACGTGCGCGTAGGCGGCTGCCATGTCTGTGGTCGCGGGGTCGATGTCAGCGACAAACTGATCCAAGGCCAACTCCTGCCGCTGCACCTGTTGCCACAGACGCGTCAGGGTTGGCAGGGCGAGGGGGGAGGTAAAGAGCGCCCGCCGCACGCGCCGCAGGGCACGATCGATACGGGCCCACAGCAGTTGCTCCTCGGCACGGCTGAGCAGCGCATAGCGTTGCACGTCCGCAAAATACCGAGCCACGGTCGGATCGGTCGAATCGCCAGACGAAGGGCTATGTTCTTGGGCCGTCGCGGGCGATTCTGCGGTGTCAGGCTCCATGACAGGGAAGAAATCGTCAGGCCGGATAGAGATCGCCTCGTGTTGAATGCGGTCAGTCATGGTATCTTTAGCCTCCCGGCCCCAGGCCACGTCAACGGCGCGTGGCCTGGGACCTTGCAGACTTCAAAAGCCCTGCGGGCTATGTTACAAACAAGCTTTGTCACATGCCATAACACCGGTTGACGCGACAATATGCCCAGGGGTATGGGGAGACCGGAGAGATATCGCGCCGCGTTTTCCGCCGCATCGGCAGGGTGCAGGCGCCGTCGTATGCAACGTCGCGCCGCGTCGCATACCGCTACCGGAATAGTTTACGAGGTGTTGTGTTTCTTGTAAACATAAAAAAATCAATCATATAAAATTTTGGCATGGCATTTGCCAAAAATAGAGCCAGGAAGGGCGCGAAGGGACGTGAAGGAGAGGAGTCGATATATGGACATGAACAAACTCACGCAAAAATCGCAGGAAGCCGTGCAGAATGCGCAGGCTTTGGCGCTGCGCTGCGGCCATGTGGAGGTGGATAGCGATCACCTGTTGCTGGCCCTGCTCGAACCATCCGACGGTCTCGTCCCGCGACTCTTGGCCCGCATGAACGTGCCGGCCAATGCCTTGCACAATGCCCTGCAGCAAGAATTGCAACGCCGCCCGCAGGTCACGGGTCCGGGCACGGAACCAGGCAAAATCTATATCACCCAGCGCTTGCAACGGTTGTTACTCAAGTCTGAGGATGAGGCCAAGCGGCTCAAGGATGACTACGTGTCGGTGGAACATTTGCTCCTGGCGTTGTTGGACGAGGGCGCTGCGACGCCTGCCGGGCGTGTCCTACAACAACATGGCATGACCCGCGATCACGTGCTGGCGGCGTTGACCGCCGTGCGTGGCCATCAGCGGGTGAGCAGCGCCACGCCTGAAGACGCCTATGAAGCGCTGGAGAAGTACGGCGTGGACCTGGTGGCGCAGGCGCGGCAGGAGAAACTCGATCCGGTCATTGGCCGAGATGAGGAAATTCGCCGGGTCATCCGAATTTTGTCGCGCAAAACCAAGAACAACCCTGTCCTCATCGGCGAGCCGGGTGTCGGCAAAACCGCCATCGCCGAGGGCTTGGCCCAACGCATCGTGCGTGGCGACGTGCCCGAATGGTTGAAAGACCGTTCCGTGTTTGCCCTCGACATGGGCGCTTTACTGGCCGGCGCCAAGTACCGGGGCGAGTTCGAAGAACGCTTGAAGGCCGTGCTGAACGAGATTAAACAGAGTGAGGGGCGGATTCTGCTGTTCATCGACGAGCTGCATAACATCGTCGGTGCGGGCAAGGCGGAGGGGTCGCCCGATGCGGGCAATATGCTCAAACCGATGCTGGCGCGTGGTGAATTGCACTGCATCGGCGCCACGACGCTGGATGAGTATCGACAGTACATCGAGAAAGATGCGGCCCTGGAGCGGCGCTTCCAGCCCGTGCTCGTCGAGGCGCCGTCGGTGGAGGATACCATTTCGATTTTGCGCGGCCTGAAGGAGCGCTACGAGGTGCACCACGGCGTGCGGATCCAGGACAACGCGTTGGTGGGCGCCGCGGTGCTCTCGAATCGCTATATCTCGGACCGGTTCTTGCCGGACAAGGCGATTGATCTGGTCGATGAGGCCTGCGCCATGGTGCGGACCGAGATGGACTCGATGCCGGCGGAACTCGACGCCATGACGCGGCGGGTCATACAGTTGGAGATTGAGGAGGCGGCGCTGAAAAAGGAGACGGACAAGGCGAGTCGGGATCGGCTCGATACCCTGCGCAAGGAACTCGCGGATCTGCGCGAGCAGGCGATGGCGCTGCGGACGCAGTGGGAAACGGAAAAATCCGACATTGGCGGCGTACGTCAATTGCGTGAGGACATCGAGCACATACGCCGGGAGATCGAACGGGCGGAGCGGGAATACGATCTCAATCACGCCGCGGAACTCCGCCACGGCCGCCTGCCGGCGCTGCAAGCCCGTCTACAGGATGAAGAAGCGCGCATGGTACAGGGCGGCCATGGCGGCGCCAAGCTGTTGCGTGAGGAGGTGACGGAGGACGAAATTGCCGAGATCGTCTCGCGCTGGACGGGTATTCCCGTGACGCGGTTAGTCGAGGGCGAGCGGGAAAAACTCTTGCGCCTGGACGAGATTCTGCACCAGCGGGTCATCGGCCAAGATGAGGCGGTGCAACTGGTGTCTGACGCCGTCATCCGTGCCCGCGCCGGGATGAAAGACCCGCGTCGGCCCATTGGCTCGTTCATCTTCCTCGGTCCCACCGGGGTGGGGAAGACCGAGTTGGCCAAAGCGCTGGCGGCATCGCTTTTCGACTCTGAGGATAACCTGGTGCGTATCGACATGAGTGAGTACATGGAACGGCACACCGTGTCACGTCTCCTCGGGGCGCCTCCGGGTTATATCGGCTACGAGGAAGGCGGCCAGTTGACGGAAGCCGTGCGGCGCAAGCCTTACTCGGTTATCCTGTTTGATGAGATCGAGAAAGCGCATGACGATGTGTTCAATGTGCTGTTGCAAATTCTCGATGATGGCCGCGTCACCGATGCGCATGGGCGCACGGTCGATTGCAAAAATACCGTGATCATCATGACGTCGAATATCGGCTCGCCGCACCTGCTCGAAGGCGTGACGGCCGATGGCAGCATTGCCGAGTCGGCCCGCGGTGCGGTCATGCAGGAATTGCGGCAGCATTTCCGCCCGGAGTTTCTCAACCGGGTAGACGACATCGTCTTATTTAAAACCTTGACCTTCGACGAGATCGCGCGTATCGTCGATCTGTTGACCGAGGAACTGCGTACCCGGCTCGCCGATCGCGACGTGAAACTCGATTTGAGCGAGGCTACTCGTGCCTTTGTGGCCCGTCAAGGCTTTGATCCAGTGTCTGGGGCGAGGCCGCTGCGGCGCTACTTGCAGCGTGAACTGGAGACACGTATTGGCCGAGCTTTGATAGCCGGCAAGGTCCACGATGGGGCGACGATCAAAATCGAGGTCGAGGACGGCGCCTTGGCTGTGACGATTGCCAATCCCTAAGCCGAGCCCGCCACCGTATCGTTTCTGGCAGGGTGGGGCTAGGCGCCACCCTGCACACCCCGATGCCTCACCGCTGATCGTCTCATCCCAGTCTCATAGGGGAAAAGTGTATGCAGCCTTCTTTGGTCGAGATGGCCAGGGATTTTTATCAAGACGAACTAAACGATTATCTGACTTATCGCGCCCTCGTGGGAGACCCGAAAGATACGTCATTTCACAGAAATATGACCCGCATTGCCGGTATGGAGCGAGCGCACGCTGACTTCTGGAAAGCCACGCTGCAAGCGCACAATACCCCCCTACCTAGCATCCGGGTCAACCGTCTCCGGCTTCTCATTCTGCGGATCTTGAGCGTCTTCATTAATCCCGTGTTGCTGGTCAGTCTTCTGGAACTGAGTGAGACGAGCGCCGTCAAGCGCTATCTGTATTTCTTTAATCATGCCAACCTGGATGAGACCGAAAAAACACGCTTGAAGAACATCATCTTGGATGAGGTCGAACATGAGACGTATTTCAAGCAAACGGCGCAATCGCTCGGCGTTGGCAATCTGCGGGATTTTGTGCTGGGCATGAATGACGGCTTGGTGGAAATCTTGGGCGCGGTCACGGGACTGTCGGCCGTTTATCCCAGCCATCCTTTGCTCGTGGCTGTAAGCGGTCTCATCGTCGGCATTGCCGGGGCCTTGTCCATGGGGATTGGGGCGTTTGTGTCGGTGCGCTCACAGCGTCAGGTTCAAGCCGGGGCACGCGAGCGCATGGAAAGCCTCTTGGCGATTGATCCGGAGCGGGCCATGCACGTCTATCGTGATGAACTGGAGGCGTCCGGCATTCCACCGGCGCTTGCCGATGAGACCGCCCGCATGCTGGGCCAAAATCAGGGCGCGCTCGCCAAGCTTGTCTTGCCGTACAGCGAGGAGGAGAATGAGTTCCGGTCCGGCCTCTTTACCGGCGGGGCGTACCTGGTTGGCGTGTTCTTCCCGGTCTTGCCATATTTCTTGGCTTCCTCGTCGCTGCTGGCGCTGCCGTTTTCGATTGTCCTGGCCGGCTTGAGCCTGGCGATCGTCGCCAGTATCGTGGCCATGTTGTCCGGTATCTCCATGCGGCAGAAAATCGGCGAGATGGTGGTGTCGGGCTTTATGGCCGCGGGTTTGTCCTACGGCTTTGGCAGCCTGATGCGGTCGGTGTTCGGCCTCGGGGGGGAGGGGTAAGCCGCAGGGCGAGTCATTGCCAATCCCTCGAAGGGAAAGCTGAGATAACTCGACCTGCGGCGATCTCCACACGGTTACGCAACGTTCCAAGTTACCGGGTCCGGTAGGATCGGAAGAAAGCGCGGACATCCTCCGCCAGCAATTCGGGCTCTTCCAGGGCCGCGAAATGACCGCCCCTGGGCATCTCCGTCCAGCGGCAGACGTTGTAGGACCGCTCCGCCCACTCCTGCGGCGGCCGGCTGATCTCGCCAGGAAAAACCGCGATGCCCGCAGGCGCCGGTATCTGCTCGTCTTTGCCCATCACCCACGTGTTGCGCTGGTTTTCGTAATACATCCGAACGGAGGAGCCGATGGTCTGCGTGACCCAGTAGATGGTGATGTTGGTGAGCAGCTCGTCCTTGGTGAACCGCCGCTCGACATCGCCGCCGCAGTCGCTCCAGGTGCGGTATTTCTCCACGATCCAGGCGGCCAGCCCCACGGGAGAATCGTTCAGGCCATAGGACAGAGTCTGGGGCTTGGTGCTCTGGATGTGGCTGTAACCCCCCTCAGCCTGCTGCCACCGCTGCCGCTGTTCGATCAGGGCCTGCTCGGCCTCGGTCAACTCCCGTGAGCCAGACCCCAGGTAGGGCATGGGCCGGGTGACAGAGGTCAGGTGGATGCCGATCAGGCGATCGGCGTGGCCATGGCCCAACCGTGAGGTCACCCCGGCGCCGATATCTCCACCTTGGGAGGCGAACCGAGCATAGCCCAGGTTCTCGGTCATCAGCTTGGTCCACATCGCGGCCACTCGCTGCACCTCCATGCCGCGCTCGGTGGGCGGGTCGGAGAAGCCGAAGCCGGGCAGAGAAGGGGCGACCACGTCGAAAGCGTCGCTGGGGTCGCCGCCGTGGGCGCCGGGGTCGGCCAGCAGGGAAATGATCTTGGACATCTCAAAGAACGTGCTGGGCCAGCCGTGGGTGATCACCAGCGGCATGGGGTTGGGCCCCCTGCCCCGCTCGTGGATGAAATGGATGTCCAGCCCGTCGACCTTGGATTTGAAGTGATTAAAGGTGTTGAGCTTGGCTTCTTGGGCGCGCCAATCGAATGCCGTGCGCCAATACGTGACCAGCTCCTGCAGGTAGTCCAAATTGCTGCCGTAATCCCAGCCGGCGTGGGGGATCTCGTCGGGCCACCGCACGGTCTCCAATCGGCGCCGCAGGTCGTCCAACACCGTATTGTGCACCTCGATTTTGAACGGCTTCACTTCCATCGCTCGACCCTCCTCCATTCTCGGCTCCAGGCGCCTAGCCCACTACACGTCGATCGTGTAGACGCGGGCGGCGGTGTCGTGGAACATGGCGGCCCGCTCCGCGGGGGAATACCCTTGCGCAAGCCGTTTAAAGGCGTTGTAAAGGACGTTGTATGAGTAGGACACCTTGTCCACCGGGAAGTTGCTCTCGAACATGCACCGGTCGGGCCCGAACTGGTCAATGCAGTAAGTCATCAGCGGCACCAGCGACTCGGCCAGCTCCTCCGACCCCACGGGGACCTCTCGACTCGACCAATCGAAGCCATACCGCGCCTGGCCCACGCCGCCCAGCTTCATGACGATGTTGGGGCATTGGGCCACACTGGCCACGCCCCTGCGCCACTCGGCCAGCACCTCGTTGTCGCGGTTGGCATAGGGGCCCACCCGCAGCAGCCCGCCGATATGGTTCAGCACGATCGTGAGCTCGGGTAGGGCGTTGGCGAAATCGGCCAACTCGTCCAGTTGGGGGAAATACAGAGAGTTTTCCAGCACCAAGCCCATCTCCGCCAGGACTCGCGCGCCGGCCCGGTAGCCATGGGTACCCAGGGCGCCCTGTATTTCCCGGTCCACCACTTCCGGGCTGGGGTCCCAGCCCACCGAGTGACGGATGCCGCGGAACCGGTTGGGGCTGGCCGCCTGGAGCGCCTCCAGGACCGGACGCACATGCTCGCCCAGCTTCAGGTCGGTCCGGCCGATGATGGCGGCGGCGGCTCGGGCTGACCCGTAGGCCCCACTGGCGCTTTCATCGGCCAGTTTCTGCACGAACTCCACCTCACCTACCGAGCGCAATGCCTCAGGACCGTCGGTGCGGTACTCGGCCCTGACCTCGATGAATACGGTGGAGCGCACGTTGTGGCCGCTGTTAATGTCGGCTGCCAGGTCCGCCAGCAGGTACTGCTGATAAGCCGGCGGCTCGGGCCGGTGCACCCAGAGATGGTGGTGCGGGTCGCAGATGGGCAGGTCGGGTTCCAGGGTGGACTCCTGAGTCTGGCCCAACCATTGGGCATCTCCAATGGGCATGGTCAGTCCTCCATCTTCATAGTCGACGGCCCGGCCTGGCCGAACCGCGGGATGTGTTTCGGCTGATTGCCGGCCGCCATGGCATCAACCGAGGAATGCGGAGGCAGGTTCGAACGTCCCTGGGAGGATAAGAATTTCAAACGCACTTTGCAAGGGCGACGTGGCTTACCCACATGAGAGCGAAGAAACGCATGGATTTCCAGCAGGTCGCAACTTGCGTTACGCAGTGGCTCAAGTGAATCCGCCAGCCGATGACCCATATCTCGAGGCCTTGCCCCAACATCAGCTGGCCATGGTCCGGGCGGGGTTGATGTTGCACCGTGCCGGCGCTCTCAAGCGAGCCGGAAAGACCAACGAGGCAGAGGAAGCCCTGGCGACCTACCAGCGTCTCGTGGCCAGGTATTCGGATTAGGGGGATGGTTTCAGCAACTGCTACATTCCGGAAGCCAGCCCTCTTCAAGGATGTTTTCGATCGGCCAAGGACAAGTTTCGGGGAAGTGGCCCAGTTTCAGTGCAAGCGCCGTTGCGGCTTGCTTACGAGACTTCTGGTAAGATGTATTAAGAGCCTCAGCCGGATACATTCTCAAACTCGGACTATCTTCGATGATATCTTCAATTTCATTTCGCGCATGAGCAATACTCTCGGCCCAACCACGACCGGCCCGCTCCCGATCCAGGTTAGAACTGTACTGCCACTTGAGCAGATGGAGTAATAGTCGCCTCAATTGGCTTCGGATTGCTTTCGGATCAGACCTAGCCAAGCCATCCACCTCCTCAATGAGGGCATCGAGATCAATCTCTTCAAAGTGCCGCTGCCTTAGAAGCGCCGCGGTACTCTCGGCCCAGGCCGTATAATCGGTTTCATATGGTGTGCTCATATGGGAGACCTTTTTTCGTATTGGCGCATCAGTGAATTTTACCCTTCAGGAGACATGACCGACTGCAGTTCTCCGCCGCTGAGCGCTTGGGCTTGTCGACCAAGCGAATGCCTAGCCCCGATGCTGCCACAGCCCATCCAGAGCTTCCACACCAAACTTCGGTTCGGCATCGAGCAGCGCCTGACAGTACGCGTGCAAGGTCTCGGCGCGCTGCTTGGCGGCTTGGGCAAAGGCTGGATGGGCGCAGTTGTGGCGGATCGCTTCAAGCAAAAAACCCTTCGGACAAGTGGTCCAAACGATGCCCGACATGAATGATTCTAGACAGAGATGGCATACGATATCTCGTTAAAGTGATAGGGTTATCCGTTTCATCTCATGATCTTCAAGTTAAGCCTAGGCTTTTCTTATTCAATTTTCTTGACACTAATATGCTTACTCTTAATAACACCTAGAACAATCGGCCAGTATTTATATATTCAACCTTTATATATCTATAAATTCTTATAGCTTCGAAAGAAGTATGGGCAAAAAACTCTGTATCCATACTTCTTTCCGTTCCTGGATAAACTTTAGAATCATCTGGATATATTTCGCGATCCGGTCCCAATGAAGGCCAAACGACTCTATCTTTTCCTGGCTCAATGAGTTTTTTTGCATCAAGCTTGTTTTTGAGTGATGATTCTAAAGGCATAATTTTCTGAAGTCGCATTGCCGGAACAGACATATCAAATGGTACCTTACCCGTATTCTTCACTTTTAGTATGATGTGAATCAACTTCCAATTCTCATGGATATTATAAACATCCACAATGTGTTCAGGAAAAAATTTGGGAGTATTTTCGCCAAGAATAAAAAATAGTACAAATGAAAATATAATCACAATTGTTGCAACCATATAATATGCGGTCTCCCAAAAATTTTTCATGGGGTTCCTTTGTTATTATCTCATTGATGACGTAAGCGGTGGAAAATGACGTCTGAGCAGATTAAAGGATAAGAGATATTAAGATACAAACAAGGAGGCGTTACTTCTATCTGAAATCATGGCAAGATGCATACAGGTACCAAAAGAGGAGATATGATGCTTAGGGGCTTAGGGAAACCCCATGGCCCCCGAATTCGCCATAGCTGAGCCCGGAAAAGGGCTCAGCCACAGTGCCAACATGAGTGTGTGCTAAGCTACCGAGAACGTTGTGCTGCTATTGGAGCATCGGTGTATCTTTCGTAGGCTTCGGTGTCTGCTCTGGCCCTGGATCGGATTTCTCTCCAGACTCCGATGACCCACTAGTACCACCAGAATCCTTTGCTCCGCTCCCTGATGTGCCCTGAGGGCTATTCTCAGGCTTTTCGCCAGCCGGCAGCGATCCGCCACCTCCGTCTGACGCCGACTCCAACGCCTTATTGACTAGGTCATAAGGATTTTGGAGCGTTGGGCCTAACGCCCCCAAACCCGCAAACCCGCAACAGCCACGATCGCAATAAAACCCACAAGTAGCGCATATTCAACTGCAGTGACACCCCGCTCATTGTTCAGCAGCTTAGAGAAGCTACCTTTGATTGCTCGTATGGCAACTCTCCTTCAAAAGCAGTTCAAAGCTTCGCCTTACACATCCATATCGTTATCCCTTCTTTATACTAGATAACGAATCACAATACAATGGAAATCGTGATGAACACGGCCGAAGCCAGTGATCAGGTCGCCGCCAGCGGCCCCTTTCAACGCCTCAGAATCAGGAGGGTTGAAAATTTCCAACTCATGTTCCTAATAAGTCAGCTGGTTAAGACTGACATATGTGACAGGGGGCAGGTGTCCAATGCCATGACCAAGCTCCTACTTTTTTTAGGGCATCGATAAGCATGCGCTGATCCGCTGGCCCTCGGGGGCACGACCAGAACTGCCACCCGAAGGCAGGGGCTTGAGAAGAGGAAAACGGGGTCAGAGTCCATTTTCGCCAAGCTTGACCATACGGTTTTCTAGATGCAGATGGCCAGGGGAGGCAAGCCATTGGCACGACTGCTCCGGGTCGATATCGTCGCTCCTGCAAGCCTTGGGGCGGCGCTACGTGCGTTATGTCAACACGACCGATCAACGCACGGAAACACTGTGGGAAGACCGGTTTAAGTCCTCGGTCGTGGAAAGCGACGGTTATTTACTGGCCTGCTATCGGTATGTGGAGTTCAACCCAGTACGCGCGGGGCTGGTGCGAGACCCGGGCGACTATGCCTGGAGCAGTTATGCCTACCGTGCGTTGGGTGGGGAAGATGTACTCATCCAGGATCATGACATCTATCTCGCCTTGGGTAAGACGGCTGAGGCGCGATGCTAGGCCTACCAAACTCTCGTCCACGACGGCATTCGTACCCACGACGTGCAGGGCATCCGCGCCCATGTCAACAAAGGTCGCGTGTTGGGGTCAGCCCGGTTTCAGGAGGAAATCGCGGCGATGCTCAAGCGCCGCGTGCAGATTCAGCCACCGGGGAGACCTCCGAAGGAACGGCAGCAGCACCGTAATTTACTCTGACTCTGTTTTCCTGTCCATGGCTGCGTCAACGCGCGTCACTTGCCAGAAGTAGATACAGCCTTTATCCTTGTTGAGCTTGTTCAGGCGATCTGTCTCATGACGTGCCAGCCCCTCATTCCACACGACTTTCTTCACGGTAATCTTATTCTGGAGAGACACGTCAGTTTCCTGAAACTCATCGACGCGAACAATCGCGTAGGCTTGTATAGGTACTGTCATCCGTCCACTTTCCCCTTATCGCACAACCCTGGTGCCGCCCTCTGTCAGACTCCCCAACCACGTCCGCTCGTTGGGGTCGTAGACACCCCCCGAAAGGTCGAAAAGCACGTTATCGTCTGGAGCGCGCCCTGTCGTAGCCTTGATCTGGTGCAAGCGTTCGCTGGCAAGTCGTGGATCGATCCCATTATATCTTTCGAGTCGACGAAAGATTTCGGCCGCATTCTGTACACCGTGTATGGCTTGGCAGAACTGTCTGAGTGGCTCTCACGCCTCATGATCCGAACGCACTGGAAGTCAATTCTTCAGATTGATAGGAAGAATGGAGTCAGGGTACATTTTCGCCGAGCTTCGGCTACGCCGAGCTTGGCTATACGGTTTGTTAGATGCAGATGGGCAGAAGAGGCAAGCCAGTGGCACGATTGCTCCGCATCGATGTCCCCGACGTCCCCCAGCACCTTATCCAGTAAGAGAAGATATTTTTCCCTGCACAGGCGATGGCTACGTTTTGCACGCATCTGAGGATAAGAATTTCAAACGCGCTTTTCAAGTGTGACGTGGTCCGCATGAGAGCGAAGAAACGCATGGATTTCCAGCAGGTCGCAACTTGCGTTACTTGAAGGCCGTGTTGAGCCGGGCTTCGAGCCGCTGCAGACGCTCGCTGAGGGCTTGGATTTGCTTTTGCTGGGCCGCTATGACGGCTTCCTGTTCTCGCGCCATCCGGTAGATACCTTGGACCGAGGCGAGACAAACGCCGTCAGCATCTATCGCACTGATGAGCCGTTTGCTGTCACCTAGGCCAAAGGCAGCGTGGAAGTCCTGTGCCGTTGGACCCATGTGCCGAATGTCCGGGTCTTGGCTCTTATAATTCCAGGTCGACACGGGAAGCGCGGCCAGCCGCTCCAGCACATCGTGGCCATCCACGGCTTTAAAGTTCTCCTTGCTGTTGCGATCGCTCAGCGACGACCAGGAATCCGATCCGGAGGTGAGCTGCGCACCCAGGGTGGCGCCGCTGTTGGTGTAGAAGATAAAACCACCCGAGGCCCGCGCGATGAACTGATTGTTGGCGGTCGATTCAACGTTGCCGCCATTGCTGTCGCCCCAGACAAATGCCCCTTTGTTCAGGGCCTTGGCATTGCGTCCGGCGGCAAAGGCATGGTCCGCGCCCGTTTCATTGTTCTGGCCGCCGGGGATGGTCGCATGGATGCCAGCAGCATAGTTGTCGGCGCCGCCGCCAACCACACTTTCACGGCCCACGACATAGTTCTCTTTGCCGCCGCCGATGACGGTCTGGAATGCATCAGCGACGTTGGCCAGTCCACCCCCAATGACCGAACGACTGGCGAAGTTGCCAATCGTATTGAGAAAGCCACCGCCGATGACGTTGGAATCGGAGCTGGAGGCGATGTAGTTCTCACCGCCACCGCTAATTGTGCTTAAGATAGAGGAGTCGTTGATATGGTTGCTCCGTCCACCGCCAATGGTCGAAGAGCTGCTTCCCGTTGACTTGCTGTAACACAAGGTACTATCGGTGACGCAACTTCGGGGCAGGTCGTAATCGATGGCGCCGTCGAAGTACGTGTCCCCGGCAGCCAAACAGCCGACGTTGACGGGCTGGTCGTGGGTCGCGTCGCACGCGACTTCCGCAGCGATGCGATTGCGGTCGCCGCCGGCAACGACCGTATTCGAGCCGCTTGAATAGTTGCTATTGCCACCGCCGATAAAAGATTGCGCCCCGCTGGCAATATGATTCTGGCCGCCAAGAATGGCGGAGCGGTTTCCCAGCGCCTCGTTGTTGGCGCCGCCTAGGGCGATGGCGTCGGCGCCAGTAGCAGTATTATTCCGAAGTTCCCCTGGCAGAATAGGCAGAGGGTTAAGTAGATCAACAGGTTGGCCCAATTCAAAAGTCCATTTACATAGGAACAATCCAACCTCCTGAAACGAC
>CBCXVS010000210.1:0-3371 GCA_965178525.1 uncultured bacterium
CTCACACATAAGAAATGACTACAGACGGCCTAGGGTTCCTTGGCACTTGGGACCCTGGGCGCATCGTTTGCCCTCTATCATTCCCCGCCCTTCCTATTTACACAATTAACCTATTTTCAATAGGTTAGAAGTATTAATATTTTGGCACGCTTCTTGCCCCAAAGCTAAGATAACATCCAACGAAGGGCGTCACACCAGGCGCCCCGCAGAACCCCGGTTCACAGAGGAGAGCTCTATGTTCACACGGCTCACTGGCTTCATCGCCAAGACCCCGTCCGTCGCGACTCGACCCCCGACGCCCTCCTGGCAGACCCGCTTGGCGAGAGTGCTACATTCCCAGGGCAGAGGCATTGAGGAGGTATTCCTCAGAATTTAACCCCCCTCTTCCTTCACAGGCCATAGGCATTTTCATGCCTTGGTAAGGTGACACGCTGGATTACGCCCCCCTGTCCATCAGGTCCCATCAGCACATCGCATCTATCAGAGACACACGATGAGCGCTCATGTGTGTGAGACGTTGTAGAGTGGTGTGCGAACGCACAAAAAAGGAGATCGCATGAGACCACGCAGAGGCAAGAGAAGCAGTCTGGTGCTCTTGGCTATGGTACTCTTTGTCTCGTATGCCCACGCCCAGCCCGTAGAGGAAGTGGTACTTACAGGTGCAGAAGTCGATTGCGACTTTGCACTAATCACCCTCCGGGGCAACTTCGGGACGACACCTGAGCTGCTGACGATAACCCTCGACACGGGAGACCCCTCAGGGCCCCTAGTGCTTGCCCCCCCGGCGGATGGCCCCGCTCCCACGCCGGATACAATGGTAGTGGAATTGCCCGATGGCTGTGTGCCGGTGGGAACCGTCCGGCTGAGCGTCAGCATCGGCGATAATGCCGTGCAGACAACGCTGGGCACGGTCCGAAGCGCCCAGTTCTTTACGGACATCGACGTGACGCTCGGAGCTATAGGACCTCAAGGCCCGCAGGGCTCTCTTGGGCCCCAAGGCCCGCTGGGCCCGGCTGGGCCCATTGGCCCCCAAGGCCCGGCTGGCTCTGATGGACCCGTTGGCCTCGCCGGAACTCCTGGTCGTTCGTGTTGGGATCTGAATACAGACGGCGCCCCTAATCTCGACACGGAAGACATCAACGGTGACGGCCAAGTCGATGTAATGGACTGTCAAGGTCCGCAAGGCCCAGTTGGACCCCAAGGCGAAACCGGACCCCAAGGACCTGCTGGAGGACCGCAAGGCCCAGCTGGACCGCAAGGCGAAGCCGGACCCCAAGGCCCAGCTGGACCGCAAGGCGAAGCCGGACCCCAAGGCGAAGCCGGACCCCAGGGGCCTGCCGGACCTCAAGGCGAGACTGGACCCCAAGGACCTGCTGGACCGACTGGACCGCAGGGCCCTCCGGGCATATCCAACTACCAAATAGTTCAGAATACTAACTCTACAAACGTCAATGGCTTCAATCCAATTATCCTTTCGGTCCAATGCCCACCAGGAAGAAGCGTGCTAGGTGGAGGTTTTTCGAACGACAACAGTAACTTCGACGTTCTGGAAAGCCGACCTCAGAGCACCAACATCTGGTTTGCAAGGTTTTTTAACAGCGTTAGCGCCGTTTCTTTCAGCAACCTAAGGGTATACGCAATATGCGGGGTCGTCCAATAGTTTACCTCCAGGACACAGAATAGACGGTTGACGTGCGTCCTGATCTGGGTGGAGCCGGGTGGCTCCACCCAGATCACTCATTATGGGCTACCGGTGGTCACTAGCTGGCGACGCATCTCCGGAGGATGTTGCAGAGGTGTTGTTATGAGGTTCCGGCCATTGGGCGGATCCCGACCGAAACCGTACCACGCGCCTTCAGCCTTGATCCTACGAGAAACGTCCTCTATGCCGCCGGACTGGAATCGGGGCGGCTCGCTTCGTACCGGATCGATAGCGCCACCGGCGCGTTGCAGCCCCTGGCGATCTATCCTCTGGGCGCCAGACCGATGTGGGTACGGATCGTACAGCTCCCAGGGTAGGTCTACCCACATGGGTCAACACGCACGAGCATCGTACACCACCTCCTCAGACCTCATCTTCCCTGACGGATTCTTGACGTTATCGTCACATATCCGCGCCATGGCCGCGCTCCGAGTCTCCCGTGTGGGGCGGAGCACACATAAGAAATGACTACAGATTTGCCCACGCTTCCTTGGCACTTGGAGCCCCGGGCACACGATTTGCCCTGCATGACGATTTTCCACCCCTTTTATGCCTACAATCAACCTATTTTCAATATCTTACAAAATAAAAAACGTTTGGCACGCTTTTTGCCCTAAATCTGTAGACAACACTCAACAAAGGGCGTCGCACCAGGTGCCTGGGAGAACCCTGAGTCGCAGAGGAGAGATCTATGTTCACACGGCTCACTTGCGTCATCGCCGCCACCCTGCTCGTTGGCCTTCTGGCTGCCTCCACCCTCCTGGCAGGGGCGATTGGGAGTCACCTTGCTGTCCGTTGCTTTGACACCGATCCCACGGCGCCAAACGCTGAAGGCATGCTCGTCTTCTCCCCCGAAGACAACCGCATCACGCTCCGTTTGGATTTTAACAACTTACTTCCCCCTCCCCCGCCGCTGCCCCCGCCGCCCATCACGGACGGTATCTTCGACATGAACTGTGAGAGCCCCATCGGCAGTTCGTTTCAAGTTGTCCGCTTCTTCTCAGGAGACATGGCCATGTTTGGGTGGGACTTTGAAACGGAGTTCAATCACGTTTTTTCCCCCATTGCCCCAGGCACGCCGGTTCTCGAATCCTGTGCCAACCCTGTCATCAATATTCTCGGTTTTGTGCTAGATGGGCCACCCATTAGCTGCGTAGCCGGTTTCCTTACGCCCCTCCCCTTCGTCCCCTAGCCACCGCCGCTGCCATCCCTCTCCGAGGGGCTGGCATATGCAGCCGTGCCAACGCGAGGCGCCGATCCACCTGAGGTTCTGAGATCAGGGTCATCCTGCGTTAGCGCCTCGCTCCCCCCTCTGAAAAATCTATTTCTCTTCGTGTTCCTTCGCGTCCTTCGCGGAGCCATTTTTCATCATGTCCTGGAGACGCCAACGCCCTCATGCTCAGCCTGAGAGCGCCATGCTGCGATACCGTGGATCACGACGACTCACATCGTGTTTCTTGTAGTCTGTCCCCCCCCTGTGTATACTGCGGCTGCAGCAAGGCATAAGACGATTGGAGAACCCATACCGAGCACATCAGGGCGGGAGAACGATATGACGCAGACCATACAAATGCGGGTCAATGGTCAGGAGCACACGCTAGAAGTGCCGCCGCAGCGCCTTCTGCTCGACTGTCTCCGCTATGACCTGGGTCTCACCGGTTCCAAGGAA
>CBCXVS010000210.1:3381-14019 GCA_965178525.1 uncultured bacterium
CTGTAGCATCGGGGTGTGTGGCGCCTGCACGGTGATGATGGATGGCAAGAGCGTCAGCTCCTGCATCATCCTCGCGGCGGCAGCAGATGGCAAAGAGATTACGACGATCGAAGGGTTGGTCCAGGACGGCCGGCTGCACCCGATCCAGCAGGCTTTTATCGATCATGGCGGCTTTCAGTGCGGCATCTGCACCCCGGGGATGATCATGGCTGCCAAGGGCCTACTCGATGAGAATTCGGACCCAACAGAGGATGAGATCAAAGACTGGATGATGGGGAACCTCTGTCGCTGTACGGGCTACTACAAGATCTTGGAGTCGATTCAGGCCGCGGCGGCACAGATGCAGGGAAAGGAGACGGTATGACGCCCTTTTCCTACTTGACGCCCGAGACGCGAGAAGAAGCTCTCGATCTGTTGCAACAACATGGCGAAGACGCCAAGGTCATCGCCGGCGGTACCGCTCTGGTCATTATGATGAAACAGCGCCTGGTGGCGCCGGATGTGCTCATCAGCCTGGACCGAGTAGGCGGCCTCGATACAGTCAAGGAAGAAAACGGCGCGTTGTGTATCGGCGGTCTGATGACCCACCGTGCTGCCGAGTTGGTGCCGTTTCTCCGCACCCACGTGCCGGCACTGGCCGATACCTATCATCACGTCGCCACGATTCGCATCCGCAACATGGCCACCGTGGGCGGCTCTCTGGCCCATGCTGACCCGAACCAGGATCCGCCGATTACCCTCTTAGCGCTGGATGCCCAGGTGCGCCTGGCTTCGGCGAACGGCCAGCGTGACGTCGCTCTGGCGGACTTTTTTACCGATTACTACGAAACCGTGCTCGAACCCGAAGAATTGATCACCGAGGTGCGGGTGCCGCTGCCGCAGCCACATACCGGCACTGTCTATTGCAAATTTCTGCCGCGCAGTGCGGACGATTACGCCACCGTCGGCGTGGCGGCGACCGTGCGCGTGAATCCTTCCAGCGGCGCCTGTGAGGACTGCCGCATTGCTATGGGATGTGTCGGTGTCACGCCGTTGCGGGCGCCGCAGGCAGAAGATCTCATGCGCGGGCAACAACACGCCGATGCGCTCCTGCGCGAGGCTGGCGCGACCGCTCAGGAGATCACCGATCCCATTACCGACACCCGCGGCTCCGCAGCCTACAAGCGTTCGATGGCGGGTGTCTTCGTGCGGCGCGCCCTCGATCAGGCTTGGCAATACGCCCTGGCTGCCACGCCGTAACGCCACCACATCGGGCTTTCCGGAGAAACCCATGAAATTCGGACAGACCTGTACGATCACCGCCAGCCGTGCTGACGTGTGGGACTTTCTCATGAACATTGAAAACGTGGCGAACTGCCTCAGCGGGGTACAGAAGTTCGAACCGCTCGACGAGGACCATTACCAGGGCACGCTGCGGGTGAAGGTAGGGCCGGTGGCGCTGTCGTTCCAGGGTACGATGCACGTCGAAACGCGTGACTATGAACAGTGGCTTAGCGTGGTCCGGGCCGAGGCGAAAGACCGCAAAGTCGGCGGTGGCGTCAAGGCTCACCTCAACATGGCTCTCGTTGCCCTGAGCTCTAACGAGACGGAAATGCACGTGCTGCTCGATGTGCACATCCTCGGCAAGATCGGCGAATTCGGCCAGCCCGTCATCCGTAAAAAGACCGATGCCATGTTGCAGGATTTTGCCGCCGCCGTTAGCCAACAGCTTTCCGAGGCGTGACACTGCAACCGGGCGCGTCCGGTTGCGGCACCATTCATGTCTGTACCATGTTCCGTCAACATTTGGTATTGCACGGGGCCTTCTGCTGTTTGACCACGCGTCCATTGGCCGTGTTCACAAATCGATCTTCGCATGTCCCATCGGCACGTTGCACACGCTGTTTCACCACATGATTGGACAGGACTTTTTGACACAAAACCGCCGTAATGGGAGCGACACGCCTGGCAGCGTACCCGGCGTCCGCGGCGGCAAATGCCGGCGGTATCACGCGATCGAGCAGGCTGGCAGATTCATACGGGAAATCGAGTGCGACCCACACGCTACGCTGTGCGATGTCATCCGAGGGCGACTCCAACATGACCAAGACATCGCCGGATGGACAGGCCCACGTCACGACGGTGACATGCTCACTGGTAATCGCCGCGTAATTGGCGGAATGCTGGTCGAGCTGCGTGGCGCACTCGAAATTCTTCTGCCACAAGCGCCCCTGTAACCGCGCTTCACGCAGGGCGCCAGAGGGCACGCCCATCGTATACGCCCTGATCCATGTAACATAGTGTGAGACCGCCCCAAAGAGGACGATGAGACCGAACGCGGCGGCCGTCACACGCATCGCCGGCGTGGCGGGCCATAGAAGCGCCCGTAGGAGCCACAGACCGCGGCGGGGAGCAGGCAGCTGATCCGCTTGCGCCATGACTCGCGCCGCAAAGTTGGGGGAAGCCTGGGTGTCACGCGAGAGTTTCCCCAATGCCTCAATGAGATCACGGGCTTCGTCCTCATGCTGTGCAAACTCATCATGCGTCACCGTCTATCACCTCCCGCAAGCGTCTCAAGGCGTGAGCCAGGTGCCGGCGCACACTTGCCGTGGACATTCCCAGGATCTGCGCCATATCTGCCACCGAGAGCCCCGTATCATAGCGCATCGTAAGCAAGGCCCGGTCAGCTTCGGCAAGCTGACCCAGACCGGTTTTGACGAGGGCGAACAGCGCTTCCGGTTCCTCGCCAGGGGCTACGGGCGGCTCGCGGTGAGCGCCGTGCGCGATGAGGCGCTGTTGGTCTCGGGTGATGCGGCTGCGGCGCTCACGATTGCGTAGGGTTTGAAGACATTTTTTGCGTGCGATCGCAAAGAGCCATGTCCGCACAGATGCCTGCTGACGAAAACGCGGCATAGCTTTATAGGCATCCAAAAACACGTCCTGCGCCAATTCTTCGGCTTGCGCCGCATTGCTCACCAGATTGTGACAAAAGCCAAGGATCGCGTGCTGGTATCCCTGCACGAGCGTTTCCAACGCCCGCCGATAGTTGCCATCGGCGAGAGCGCTCTGTATCGCATCGTCATGGCTGCGCAGACTCTCCCATTTCATGTTAGCGTAGTTCCCCGAGGCGATTTAACGCATCAGCAAACGTCTTCATCACATCGTATACGAGTTGATTCGAGTCGTGCAAAAAAATTACCCTGTAGACATCGCATTTTTTCAGTGACAAGGGAACTACCCTGATGCAGACTGCAGGGCACAACGCAAACGGCGGCCTCAGACCTTATGGGCGTCCTACGCGGGCACACTGCGGACCGTATAAGTACCTGGACAAAATGAGCGACATCGTTTTTCCAGAGGAAAAAGAGGAATTTAGTTTTGTTCGGGCACTTATCCATGTTGTGTCAATCCTTAGGCATTGAAAGGGCATGTCATGCTGAAGCCGCTGTTTTCCGGAAGTGTTGTCATCGCTGCGGTGTTCCTCGTGAGCACGCCAACCCTGGCCGGGCCACGGCAGCCGTCACGGCCGCATGTGAAACATCATCACGCCTATCAGCCGGACCGCATCGCCCGACCCCAAGCCCGGCATCACACGTCTCGGCACCGTCGGCATGATAAGCAACCGCGTTATGTGAAGCATCATTTCCGTAGGCGCCATCACCGTAGACATCATCACCGTAGACATCATCACCGCCGTCACGGCATACACATCGGGCTCCATATCGGTGGCCATCACTATCGGCCCCATTATCCGCACGGTCACCACCTGCATGTGCACGACTCCGGCTGTCCGGTCGTGGTGGAACGGCACATCTACCACGTTATACATACCGCCCCGGCCTGGGATGTCCATTACTACACGCCGCACACGCCGTATCCCCAAACGCGCCTTCATATCGTGGTGTCCTCGCATCACGGCGATGTGTACGTCAATGGCGACTATATCGGGCAGGCTCGTTCCTTTCAAGGCGGCAAAGTGGTCGTGCCCGTCTCACCGGGGAAACACACGATCGCACTGCATTATGGCGGCCAGACCTATACCCGGAAGGTGCACGTCAAATCGGGTGTCACCGCCGTGGTCCGGGCAACGCGCACATAGAGCGCGGCTCGGACCAACCCTCGCTATGCATACTGCTCTGTCCCATGTGCTGACGCTCATCACCCTCTTCGTCGCGGTCCTGACGCGATCCACGTTGGGCTTTGGCGACGCCTTAGTCGCCATGCCCTTGCTCACGATGCGGCTCGGATTGCACATGGCGGCCCCGTTGGTCGCGCTGGTCAGCACCCTGATTAGCCTGGTGATT
The DNA here is from genome assembly GCA_965178525.1 of uncultured bacterium. GTDB lineage: Bacteria > Tectomicrobia > Entotheonellia > Entotheonellales > Entotheonellaceae > CBCXVS01. The sequence goes on from CBCXVS010000210.1 coordinate 7,665, forward strand.
TTGGCCCGCAATTGGCGTGCGGTAGATTTCCACGCCACTTGGCGTTTGATTCTCTCCGCTGCCTGTGGGATTCCCGTGGGACTTTTCTATCTCACGCGTGTGCCGGAACCTCTGATGCAAGCTCTGCTCGGTGTTGTCATTATTGGCTTCAGCCTGTACAACCTGGCGCGGCCATCCCTCACCTCCTTCTCTGCGCCGCACAGCCTGGCGTATGGCTTCGGCTTTGCAGCGGGTGTGCTGGGTGGGGCCTACAATACGGTCGGGCCTTTGCTGGTCATGTATGGTCAGCTCCGCCGCTGGCCGCCAGAGCATTTTCGCGCCACGCTGCAAAGCTGCTTCTTTCCGGCCTATGGGTGTATCGTTATCGGCCATGGCCTGGCCGGGCTCTTGACGCCGCAGGTACTCGAGCTGTTCGGCCTATCGCTACCTCTGGTGAGGGCCGCTCTCTTTGTCGGCGGTAAACTTCATGCCGCTGTTTCACAGGAGCAGTTTACCCGCTACGTCAACTGCGCCCTGCTCCTGATCGGCCTCTGGCTCTGCTTCCAATCGTATACGGCCCCACCGGCCCCGGCAGAAGGCGCGGTTCGTATCTGGTGCTTGCACTACCCGGCAATCTGATGCTATAAGCTCTGCAATGTGCGGTCCGGTATCTTCATCCGACGAGGAGGAACGTATGCTCCAGCTTCGACGCGTCTCGTATACGTCTCTGTACAAAGACGTAGTCTTGGTCCTTCGAGGTCTCACCGGCTTGCTCCTGCTGGCTATGCTCATCTCGGGCGTGGTGATGGCGCAAACGCAGGCGGCTCCCAGTGCGACATTCACCAACAGCATTGGCATGGAGTTTGTGCTCATCCCGGCAGGCGCCTTCGGGATGGGCTCAGCAACGGGGGACCGCGATGAGAAGCCCGTACACCAGGTGACCATCAGCCAGCCGTTTTATCTCGGCAAATATGAAGTGACGCAGGACCAGTGGCAAAAGGTGATGGGTGCCAACCCCAGTCTCTTTCAAGGCGACCCGAACCGGCCGGTGGAGCAGATCTGGTGGACCGATGTGCAAGCGTTCATCCGCAAGCTCAACGCCAAGGAAGGCCATAGCAAATACCGTCTGCCCACGGAAGCGGAATGGGAATATGCGGCCCGCGCCGGCACCTCCACGGCCTACAGCTATGGCGATGACGCCTCGCTCTTGCCCCCATATGCCTGGTACAAAGACAACGCGCGTGGTCAAACCCATCCGGTTGGCCAGCTCAAGCCAACCCCCTGGAGCCTCTATGACATGCACGGCAATGTCTGGGAATGGGTACAGGATTGGTACAAACGCTACGCCCCTGACGCGGTCACGGATCCACAAGGGCCTAGAACCGGCACACACCGCAGCCGCCGGGGGTGTGGCTGGAACAATGTCGCCAAGATCTGCAGGACAACCAACCGCTATTCCGTTGCCGGTTATCGCGATGATTTTCTCGGCGTACGGTTGGTGCGCACCGTCCAGTAAGGTTCTGTAACCATATGATGCAGCGGATGTTGCCCGGATACTTCATCCGCTCCCCACGTCCCCTTTCCGAGCCTCCGACGCACGGCACACAGCTTTCTGGACGCCCGAGGGAGCTTTATCACATAATCCTCACATAATCCTCACATAATCCTCACGTAATCCTTATGTTTCACATATTCAAACGTGGTAGGGTTACGGTGTCAAAGATACACGTCCTCCATGTTAGGCTTTGATTCCGTGTGATGAAGATCACGTAGCGCCTGTGACGACCCCCACAGCCGCATGGGACCGTAGGCAGTATCTTTTTAAGCAAGAACACGCAATCATAAAATCGTATGGAGGCAACCCATGAGCACCGTGGCAACCGAACAAAGCATCGAGAATCCCACTTCAACCACGATCACGACAACGCTGTATGACCTGATCGCAGCGATGCAAGATAACGTGAGCGATCCGATTGACGAAGCCCTGATTGTCCCGACCGTGGCAAATTGGCTCCGTTCCGGGAAAATCACATTTCCCAGCGATCACACGTCACAGTCCGCAGCATAACGCGGGAAGAGAGGGAATCATACCATGGCTCTTGTCTTGATCGAAGAGGTGTTGATGGGTTTGGAAGAGGCCAAGGACTCATTGGAGCAAGCCGCGCTCACGCTGGCCGAAATGAGTGAAGATCTCCACCCCGATCTCAGCCCTGACTTGAAGGATGTCCTGGAACAGGATTTCTTGCGTCCGCTGCAATATCGTGCCGCCATGCTCGATACCTTGCTAGACGAAATCGCCACCATGTCACATGAGTAGGCAGGTGGCTGTACCCCATCCCCCTGGGCGCCGCACACGGTTCGGTCTCCCCCGCCGAGCCTAACGTGTGGCGCCCCCCCCTTTGAGCTATCAGCTATCAGCTATCAGCTATCAGCTTTTTTATGCTGGCAGGGTTCCGGTCAACAGCACTTGCACGATCTGGCCGACGAGCTTCTGAGCTTGCGCTTGAATGTCTTCGTCGGATAGAGCGGAAAGCGGATGCGGCATATAGATGACCGGATATTCGGGCACGCCCCACACCGTGGCTGTGGCCTGGGCGGTGTTGACGAAATGATCGGTGCAGATGGTGGCTGCCGGAATGCCGGCACGGTCGAGATGAATACCGTCGTGCACACTGCACGAGCTGCACGAGCCTCAATCCCCAACCCCGACGATGACCAGATCGCACGTCTTGCCGAGTTCCTCGATCACCTCCGGCGCCACCGGTTTGGACGCAGATGGCTTGCGGCGGCGCACCACATCGGAGAAGCCATACTGGCGATCCAGAATCGACGTCACTGCGTCTAACAGGCGATCCGCCTTGTTTTTGCTATTATCGAGGAGCCCCACTCGCTTGCCGCCGAGGTCAGGCAGACGCGGCGCATACGTCGACTCCGCCGTCTCCGCCTCATTGACGGGGCTGATCAAGACCATTTTCTGCACATTTTCCGTGCTCATGCACTGCCCTCCGTATTTAACGCTCTGAGGATATGGCCATGGGCCAGGTCACCGCCGTTGAGGCGACCTTCGGCCCCCAACTTGGAATCACCGCGCTCATTGCGCCCTCGTTACCGCCAGCCGCTACAATCAGAATATCATCCGGGTCTGCCACAACGGGAACATAGGTTTCCTCATCGCCGGATTGTACCTCCCCAGCCAATCCGCCGCCACGCTTTAAATCGGCTACCGTGCGCCAGGCATGCTCGGCCAGGTAATGCCGAATATCAGGTTTCGTCCAGCCCTGCCCGGAGATAATGTCCATATGCTCCGTCGCAATGACAACGGCCACCTCCCCCTGCCGCGTGCCCGTGACCGAGGTGCCGACCGATCCCGAGGTCGTCATCGACGTACCCAACGTCGACATGGCATCGGCCACCGTCGCCAGCACGCCCTCAGGCGTGGCTCGCACCGAGCTGCGCACCTGCCGCGGCCCCTCACAGGCAAAGACCGTGACCGCATTATCGTCAGCCTGGAATCCGCGCTCCGCATGCAGTGGCAGCCACGGACTCTCCGCCGCGTTTTCCGCGATACAATACGTGTACTTGCCCGGATGGCCCAGACAAGAGCGGTCGAACAGCCCCGGAATGGCCGCGCAGGTGTTCATCAACACTAGCCGCACGGCGCGGCCAATGGTGGCATTGGCGCGATTCCCCGCACCAAAAAGATTATTGCGGCAATTGATCGGCAAGGCATCGACAATCGGCCCATTCACGATCGTCAAAATCGCCGATCCCCCCAGGCTTGCCGACGGCCCCACCAGATTGAACGCCGGTTGCAACATCGCCTGCACCGCCGCTAGCACCACCGGTCCATACTCTGGGAGACACCCGGCCATCACCGCATTGGCGACCACTTGCTCCACCGTCACCGTCCGGCGCCGCTCCGGCACGCCGCCTAATACCTCATCCCGCTCCCGTCCAAGATGGCCGAGAAAGGCAGCCACGCGCTCTTCTGTCGGCGGCACCACGGGCAGCCCGTCCGTCCACCCCTGACTATAGCAATATTCAATCGCTTCCAGCGGATCCACCGCCGCACGTCCCGTCACTTCAATCGCCGCTTGTGTCATGCTTCCCTACTCCTCACGCTCGTCACGACCGTCTTCTATCCGCTCCACCCTAGGTGAGACCCTGCTGCCTGTCAAGAAAATAGCGGTTTCGATCAGGGCATCGGCCACTTTAGGCTCGACGCGGTGGACTCAGAGGCGCGGGCGGTAACTCCACCGCTTCCAAAATCGCCGCGAACATCGACCGTGGCTTCTGACCGAAAAACCGCTCCGCGGCAGTTGTCTCGTCAGGACGGGTGAGGAAAAAGGTGTGAATAGTGGTGAGACACTCCCGCTTGCGGGGTAAGTCCAGCCCTCGAAGTTGATAGTTGTGTAACGACAAGTACCGGTTTCGTCTCTCGACATTGGAACTGGAGCGCTGGAATACTTCTGCCAGCGTTTTGGCCTTCTGATGGAGTTGGTCTTGTACCTCGGGGCGGAGCTGGCTCAAGGCCTCACCGGGCTCGAACAAAGGGGTGCGAAGGCGCTCGGCCAGCTCCCGAAGCGGCTCGCCTTTCGGTACTGTGCGAGTCTGATCCACTCGGTCAAGCATTATCTGAGTCCACGTGAACGCAAGCTCTTTTGGTCTATCACTCAGGGATTGCCGCAGCTGCGGAAGCTGCAGGATGGGAGCATTAGGCAATTCTTACACGTCGAAATTACGCCCCAATAGGGGCTGAAAAAACTGCTCGAATGAGCATCTATCGGGATCATTTCGAGTCCTCTCAGGGAAGTTAAGACCCCGAGAGTCCGCATTGTAAGAATCACCTAATGCTCCCTCAATAGTGCGACTGGCACAACAATCAATCGGCAGGCATAAATTCTCTCGATGGTGGAAGTTATCGCAATTTACTGCGGAATGCTGCATTTTACCATAAGACAATCTCGAAACCCATTGAAAAGAAAATCTGTCTTACCCATCACTTACTGGGTTTGATCTCCCACAGTGCACTTTTGCTGTCATTCGTGGCAAGAGGCCTCACCCTATTCAGATCTGGCCGAAGACAGCGCAATGAGCCATCTTGATCCTTAATTTCGAATTTTAGCTGATTGTCCAACTTTTTGGTGATTTGCCACAGGTCACCCCTCCAAATGGTATCGTCGGCAGAAGGTGATGGTGTTTGAGCATCCACAACAAATGTATCCCATCGCTTGATAGGCATCGGCACGAAGCCGGGTTCAATGGTTTTATAATAAACCGCGGAGACAAATCCTTTATGGCGAGGGCTCTTGATTCGCCAGTGCCACACACCCTCTACTTCAACCGGTTCTAAAAGCCACATCCAACTGTAACCAGCCAGAAAATCTTTCCTGTACACAACCAACTGCTCACGATTGAACTTGGAGTTTGGGTTGTCGGATTCCATATAGTATCTAGAATCATTCACATTAGTGAAACAGATGCCACTCCCTTCATCAGAACTCCACTGGGAATAATGCAACCAACCGGGAAAATTTTTGCCAAAGTTTTCATTGAGATAGTTTTCCAGTCGCGCTTCATAATGCGCGACATCATCTTCGCACCGTTCCTGGAGAATTTTCCATTCGCTCGACGACATACTGTGTTGTTTTTGCGCAAAAGCACTCACTTGTCCACAAGCTGCTATCGCCTGAGTTCCCCCATTCATGACCACCTCAGCCAAGTGATTGTACCCAAGAATGTGTTCGGCTAAGGTCACGGTTAGGGTCCGTGTTCCCTTTTCATATTCTTGCGTCAAATCTTTTGCCTGCCCCAGCATACCGTCGAAGTTTCCTCAGATACCGTTCAAAAGCGCATTGACATCATTGGAAACTCCAGAGGGATGTCCCCTCTTGATCATTTCCAGAATGGACTGGTATTTGGATTGCACCCCTCCCAAAACGCATACAACAACTTCGTTCCCACAGCTTTCATCACCACATCGTACAGACCTTCCAGGTGTTTTGTGATATTATCCAATTCCTCGATAATGACTTTGGTGGGATCATTACCAGTGACCAAATTTGCTAATTTCTGAATAGAAGAAATCACTTCTCCCAGCATAGGAATGGGCAAATGTTTGATAGTCTGATCTACAATCATGTTGACAATCGCTTTTGAATCAATAGTAGGGTAGCCTAACGCACCAGCTTCCATCGTTTGGACTTCTAAAGTGGTTGCTACTTCAGAACTTTCTCCTGCATTGCTTCCGCTTGTTTTGTCTTCCATAATTGTTTCTCCTAATGGTTGTCGATAAACCGCTTAGTGGTCCGTCAAATAAGTTTTTTGACATTCTGGTAATGACGCTCAAGTTTGGACCGGGCTTTCGTCTGGGTAA
>CBCXVS010000211.1:0-13879 GCA_965178525.1 uncultured bacterium
ATGTGGTTCATGATAGCGTTCTTCCATTGACAGGCAAATTGCGTCTATACTTCGGAAAAAGGTGCGACTCAGGAGTACCTAGAAATGGCACAAAAAGATATGCAAGACAACCACTCCCTCTCGACAGTTGTGAATCCAGCTCAGCTCGCCGACCTGGATGTCCTACTCACTGACGCCTTCCTCACGGTTGCAACCCATCTTGCTTTTGGGCGGTTTTCAGCCCGGAAAAAGACGAGAGACCATCCTACCCGCCACGCTTCTGTCGACCTCGTAGACACTCTGCAACGCGCCCTTGATGGGCAGGCCATTCCCGCAACCCTGCGCGAGCTAGCGCCCTCTCAGGCCGGCTACGGCAAGCTGCGTCAGGCTCTGGCACGATATCGTCAAATCGCGGCTAATGACGCCTGGCCCGTGATCACACCTGGACCCACGCTGCATATGGGTGTCCGCCACGAGCGTGTCGTTGCGTTGCGGCATCGTCTGCGTGTCACAGGGGATCTCGCGCCGTTTATCGCTCCTGGCGTGCTGGACCTTGACGAGTTTGCTGCAGAGTCGGAGATGAGGTTTGATAGCGAGTTGGATCAGGCTGTACGCGCCATACAGAGTCGACATGGCTTACAGGTGGATGGCGTGGTCGGCCCCAAGACCCTGGCGGCGTTAAACATGCCGGTAGACATGCGCATACGCCAGATCGAATTAAACCTGGAGCGATGGCGTCAACAGTCGCGGGACTTTGGCGCGCGGTATCTTGTGGTCAACATTCCGGCTTTCAAACTCTATGCAGTCGAAAATGACCAGGCCGTGATGGCCATGCGCGTGGTCGTAGGCAAACCGAAATGGCGTACCCCGCTCTTCCAAGCGACCATGACCCATCTGGTCATCAATCCCTATTGGGTAGTCCCGCGGCGCATTGGCCGACAGGAAATCGCCCCCAAAGTGCTGGTAGACCCGGCGTATTTGCGCGCAAACAACATGGAGATACTCCAAGGCCAGGGTTCGGCGACACGCGTCATCAATCCTTCGGCGATTGATTGGTCTGTAGTTAGCATGCGGAATTTCCCCTATCGTTTCCGTCAGCGGCCGGGTTCGCGGAATGCTCTGGGGCACATTAAATTCAAATTTCCCAATGCTTTCAGTGTGTATATGCACGACACACCAGCACGTTCTCTGTTTGCCAAGCACGCCCGCGCCTTCAGCCATGGGTGCGTGCGTCTCGAACAGCCCGTCGAACTGGCGGCCTATCTCCTACAGGACACACCGACCTGGACTGCAGAGCGCATCCAGCAGACGATCCGTCGAGGCTCCAGGCGTTATGTAAACCTTCCACGTCCTATCGAGGTACACATGGTGTATCGGACAGTATGGGTCGATGAAGAGGGGAACGTACAGTTTCGTCCAGATATCTATGGGTATGACAAGATAAAGAGAAAAGACTTTAAATATCGTCGTTACATTACTCTAGCTAAACAAAATTAATACATAATTAATTTTCAAATATGAATATACAATAAAAATTTCTTGACAATTGCGCCATATCCTTACCTCAAAAATCCGTTTGTTTTGGAGAGTATTCTTCTATCCCGGATATGTAGGGAGAAAAGTGGGTGGCGCAAGAATTAAAACTAGACACGACGCTTATTACACCTCACTGCAGCCGTCGTCATCTCCTCAAGCTTGGGGGCGTGACGACAGCGGCAGTGCTCACGCCAACCTTCACTTGGGCACACCGCAGCAGCACGCAGGGGCACGAACGGGCACTGGCCTTCTATCATACCCATACCGGAGAACGTCTCCGGACGGTGTATTGGGCTCAAGGCGCTTATATTGACGACGGCTTGGACGAGATCAATCGCATTCTGCGTGACCATCGAGCGGACGAAGTGACACGCATCGATCCCCGCCTGCTCGATCTTCTGTATGCTATCCAAAATCGGCTTCATACCCGCCAACCGTTCCACGTCATCTCTGGCTATCGCTCTCCTGAAACCAACGCGTCCCTGCGCCGCCGGGGCATAGGCGTGGCAAAGAATAGCCTGCATATGCGGGGAAAGGCAATCGACATCCGTGTGCCCGACCATGCATCCAAACAGGTTCGACGTGTCGCGCTAGCCCTACGTGGTGGCGGCGTGGGGTACTATCCACGTTCCAACTTCATCCATGTTGATACGGGGCGAGTACGTCGGTGGTGAGAAGCGATGAGCCATCAGCTATCAGCTTTTAAAAAGTAGGACTGAGAGTTGATAGCTGATGGCTGAGAGCTATCTCTTGGGCGCCACGGCTTTCAGCGCCCGCATATAGGCATCTTTGTTGGGTTCGTTGAACACGAGACGAATTTCGCTTGCGCCCGCATTGAAGTAGGTCTGCATCTGATCGCGGCACTGCTGCGGGTTACCCATGATGGTCATGGCATGCACCATCTCGTCGGTGACCAGTTGGGCCGCACGGTCACGCTCGCGGGCCCGGTACGCCTCGCGAACCATATCAGCCTCGGTTCCGAAACCAATGCGGTGCATATACTCATAGTAAAACACACCCATGCCGCCGATATAGAACGCAATATGGGGTCGTTCGCGGTCTCGCGCGGCCTCGACATCGTCGGTAACATAAATGGAGACTTGCGGGGCAAAGGCAATCGCATCGAGCGAGCGGCTGGCAGCTTCTGCACCCGCCTTGAGTTCGGCCACTGCCGCTTCCATGCGTGATGGCGCGAGAAAAATCGGGAGCCAACCGTCGGCTAACTCGCCGGTGAGCCGAAGGCTTGCCGGGCTGAGGGAGGCGATATAGATGGGCAAGTCCGGCCGGTAGGGCTCGATACGCAGGCGGAAACGTTGGGTATGGAAAAATTCGCCGTCATGATCCAACCGCTCACCGCGAGTGGCTTTGCGGATAATATCAATATATTCTCGCATGCGTGTGAGCGGTTTGCTAAACGTCTCGCCATGTAAATCCTCGATGACCAACCTTCCACTGGTGCCTAGACCCAGAAAAAATCGTCCCTCAGACATCCGATCCATGTTGAGTGCGGCCATCGCCATATTGGCCGGTGTGCGTGCAAACACCGGGACAATACTCGTGCCAATACGAATGCGAGAGGTCACCGCTGCGAGCTGCGCCAACGAGGTGAAGGAATCCTCACCCCACGACTCGCCCATCGATAATGAGCTATAGCCTAATTCCTCGGCTAGGATCGCGCTTTCCCGTATCTCTCGCCACGACATGCCCGGCACATGCAGGCCCATAATACCAACGTCAGCCATAGTATATCGCTCCTATTTGAGAAGCTATTAGCTATCAGCTCTTCGTTTTCTGATGTGGTGATTATCTGGCGAGAAATCCGCCATCAATGACGAGCTCGGTTCCCGTGATAAAAGACGCCTCATCGGAGGCGAGAAACAGCACCCCATAGGCGACCTCAATCGTTTGCCCGGTCCGGCGCAAAGGCGTCAACGCCACTTGTGCCTCACGGGCCTCCGGGTCGGGCCGCGATGTCGTCATCGGCGGCATGTAGCCGGGGTGCACCGAATTGGCCCGAATACTATTGGGACCATACCGCACGGCCGTGGCTTTGGTAAAGATGCGCACCGCCCCCTTGGAGGCGTGATACGCGGGATGCCCGGTTTCGCCTCCCACAAATCCCATGATGGAGGAGATGTTCACAATCGAACCGCCACCGGCCCGTTGCATGGCTGGAATCGCATGTTTCGTGCCCAAAAAGACACCGGTAATATTGACGTCCATGATGCGGTGCCAACCTTCGGTATCCATCGGATCATCCACGACGCTACTGCTCAAGCCGGCATTGTTGACCAAGATGTCCACTTTGCCGTAGTGTGACTGCGCCGTCTGGACCACCTGTATCCAATCCGATTCACGGGTCACATCGGTTTGCACGAATAATGCATCACCACCCGTTGCCTTGATGGCTTCTTCCTGTGCCTTGCCCTCGGCCTCCGCCCGGTCGGCGAGCACCACTTTGGCGCCTTCGCCTGCAAATAGCCGGGCCTCTTCTGCCCCCATGCCATTACTGGCTCCGCTGATGATAGCTACCTTACCTGCCAGTCTCATCCTAACCCCCCTTTCGAATGCGGAATGCGGAATGCGGAATGCGGAATGTAAGAATCACGCTCGGTAGTCGTCTAGATGCGATCTCGTCTATCCTTTCATACAGTACACACCTCCCCTTTCTAAAGCAACTCTCATCCGGACTTTCCCCTTTGTGCTCCTTCGCGTCCTTTGCGGACTGGAAACCACTAGCAGGATCTGCTACGCTGCCACTCAATAGGATGTTTTTATTCCGCATTCCGCATTCCGCATTCCGCATTCGAAGGGGGGGATAGTCTGATGCGATTCCGCGATAAAGTTGCCTTAATTACGGGGGCAGGCAGTGGGATAGGACGCGCCACGTCACAGATTATTGGTGCAGAAAGCGGGACGGTCGTTGGCGTTGATGTCAGCCAAGAAAATTTAGAGCAGGTCATGGGAGGCATTCGTCAGAGTGGCGGCAAAGCCGCAGGACTTGTTGCCGACGCGCTCGATGCGAGCCAGGTCACCCGAGCCGTGCAACAAACCGTGGATGAATATGGCCATATTGATATTTTGGTCAACTCGGTCGGCGGCAGCACCTTTATCCCGAATCCGGGCGCCACCGTGGACGAATTGAAACTCGACGAGTGGCAGCTCATCCTCCATATGAACCTCACGGGTACATTTCTCTTTACCAATGCCGTCGTGCCCGTCATGAAGCGTCAAGGCAGCGGGAAGATTGTCAACCTGTCTTCCATTGCCGGGAGAGGACGGAGCGAGAGCAGTAGCAGTTCCTATGCCGCCGCAAAAGGCGGGATTATTGCGTTTACGCGGAAACTGGCTTTCGAACTCGGTCCCTACGGCATTACGTGCAATGCCATTGCCCCAAGCCGCACCCTGAGCGAACGGATTAATCCACGTTGGGAAGCGTTGTCCGAAGCCGAGCAGCAAGCGCAACTCCAACGGACGCCCTTACGGCGTTTGGCCCTACCGGAAGATCAGGCACGCGTGATCTGCTTTCTCGCTTCTGCTGACGCCGATTACGTCACAGGTGTCACGATCGACGTCACGGGCGGTCAGTAAAGACACAAGGATCCCTCGACAGACACGGGAGCACGGCGCGATGGCTCCCATCCCCCGCTTAAGCGAACATATCAGCAGTCATGCTGTTGTACCAACCCACAGCATATTCAGCTTCGCGCTTCCGGAACGCCGCTGAAGCGTCCACCGGACTCACGCCGCCGGCGCCTTCAACGCCAATCAGGCTCGTTTGGGTCAGGCGATAGACCGCGGCAACCGAAATGCCGTAGTCGGGCGCGATCAGGCTATAGCAGGTGTTGATCAAGGACACCTCGCCCGGCGGATCACCTTTGAGCATCGCCGCGACGGCAGCGGCACATACTTTGGCCTGACGGTTTGCAGAAAAGCCCAGTGGTGTCCTGGGATAATCGCAGCCCCCCATTCGGCCCTTTATATGAGGCGTATTTGGGGAGTTTGGGGATTCGTTATAGAAGATTTCATGGGGCTCGACATCCCCAATCGGCCCGTTGTGATTATCCCAGGACACCACCCCGCAGCCCAGACACGCAGGGCGTGCATGTCGTTGTAGGTCAAGGGCGCCGTAAGGATTTCGGAGAGAGTCAGCGCGTTCGCCGCGACCTGCTGCCAGTAGGCAATCTCGTCCGGATCCAAGGGTTGTGGGATAAAAGCGAGATCGCTGAACATCTCATGTACGGCTGCAAGCTCTTCCCGTTCCTATGGAGCCAGATGCTTCATCATCTCAGCTTCTTCTTTGGTCTCGGGACGCCAGTTGACATCACTCATATTCATCCCTCCTTGGGCGGAGATAACGCCGGGTTGCCTGCCGGCTTGGATACAGGGTTTTGAGAAAGTAACCCGCATCGGTGGGCACGCACGGCACGGCGTAGCCACAACCCTCAATCACCCTCTCAACAGCGAGCCTTGCAAGTTCCGCGGCGTCTGCCGGCACCAACTCACCTTGCAAGACTCGCCCCCTTTGCCTTCTCTAGACCGGTAACGCAGGTTCGGTGCGCTCAGTCGGGATCTCGACGTGGAATGCATTAATACTAAAGGCCAGCGACGAATAATAGCCCATGAGGTTGGTCAGCTCGATGAGCCCGCGCACGCCAAACTGGGCCAGTGCGGCATCAAACGTCGCTTGGCTGACCTGGCGCGTGCGGAAAAACTCCCGACCATAGTTCACCACCGCAGCCTCATCAGCGGCTAAACCGATCAGCTCTTTCTTGTCGCGCAGGTTGTCCACGAGATCATCCCCTAAGCCGGCCCGGCGACCGGCGGCAGCGTGGGCATGCCAGATGTACTGACAGTCCATCTCACGCGCGGTCAGCAGCATGGCCAACTCGCGAATTCGGAGGGATAGGCTGGAGGGGTCGCCGCGCAAATACGCCCGCAGATGTTCGCCTCGTTTCATCATTTCAGGCACGTGGATCATGACCGACATGGGGCCGTCAGCCGGGACGTCCCCGCGTAGTTGTACCAGCTCGTCAAACACAACGCGCTGGTCTTCGGGAATGCTCTCTCGAGTTGCTATAGGTATCCGTGTCACGGTGTTCTCCTGAATGGGGCTATGAATCGCAGGTGAATCGGTTTAGAATCGATGTCCTTACAGGAATTAAAGCCCATGCCGGGACGATTATAGGTATGCGCCCCGGCGGCGTCAATGCGACCAGTAAGTTGTGGCAGAGACGCATACGCACAGAGAGGAAAGCCGACCATGAAATACGATGTCATTGTCATCGGGGCCGGGTCCGCCGGCTGTGTCTTAGCGACGCGTCTGACGGAAGACCCGGACCGTTCGGTGTTGCTGTTGGAAGCCGGGCCGGACTATCCCCAGGTCGAGTTCTATCCCGATGATCTCAAGTATGGCTACAACCAAACGGCCTCGGCCGTCGATGCGCCGCACAATTGGTCTTTTGTGGGCACACCGACAGTGCAGCAAGGGGATAATACCATGCCCGTGCCACGCGGCAAGGTCGTGGGTGGCTCCAGCGCCATCAATGGCCAGGTGTTCTTGCGCGGCGTCCCTGAAGATTACGACGCCTGGGCCGCCTTGGGGAATGATGAATGGTCGTTTACCAAAGTCTTGCCGTACTTTAGGATGGCGGAAACGGATACGGACATCCGGGACGACTTTCACGGCTTTGACGGCCCCATTCCGGTGCGTCGTCACAAGCGCGAGACGTGGCTCCCGGCCCAGTCCGCATTCTATCAGGCGTGCGTGCAAGCGGATTATCCTGAAGACGCGGATATGAATCACCCCGATTCGACCGGTATCGGGCCGATACCGATGAATAACCCCAACGGGATTCGCATGAGTACAGCGCTCACCTATCTCAACCCAATACGGCACCGCATGAACCTGACGGTGAAGGCCAATGTGCGCGTGCATCGGCTCCTTTTCAGCGGCAAAAAGGTCACAGGCGCCGAAGTCGAAAGCGGCGGCGAACGGTTTCAGGTCGAGGGCGAAGAAATCATCCTGAGCGCCGGCACCATTGTCTCGCCACAACTCCTCATGCTCTCGGGTGTGGGTCCTGCGGATCATCTCCGCAGTATGGGCATCGAGGTGCACCACGAGCTGCCGGGTATCGGGCAAAATCTGCGCGACCATCCCAACATCCGCGTTCCGGTCAAGGTCAAAGATGACTTTCCGCTGGACCCCGAGGCCCCCAGAACGCAGCTCGCCTTGCGTTACACGGCAACGGGCTCCAGCGACCGCAATGACATACAGATCATGCAGTCGTCCTTTTCCTCTCCCATCGGGGGCGACCCCCTGGAAGCGGAGGGCATTCGATTTACGTGTATCCTGGAGCTGGCCGCCGGCACCGGGGAGTTGCGCTTGACCTCGACGGACCCGACCGTACAACCGCTCTTGGATTATCGCTATCTGGAAGCGTCCTGGGATCGCGAACGCATGCGCGAGGCCGTGCGGCTGTGCGCCCGTTTGCTCCAAGATGAGTCCTACCAAGACATCGTCGCCGAGCGCTTAGAGCCCTCGGATCAGGAACTCGCCGATGATGCGGCGCTGGACAACTGGATGCGGCAAAACGTCACGACGTCACAGCATATTTCCGGCACCTGCAAGATGGGCCTGGCGTCGGATGCGATGGCGGTGGTGGATCAGCATTGTCGCGTCTATGGGCTCGAAGGGCTGCGGGTAGTGGATGCCTCGGTGATGCCGGATGTGATTCGGGCGAATACCAATTGCACGACCATTATGATTGCAGAGCGTATTGCAGACTTCATGCGACAAGGGGGATGATCAATAGGGGGTCAGATGGGGTCACATCTTCAAACTTCAATCAGCGAGCCGGTCGGAAGGCAAAGATTAAAAATTAAAGATGTGACCCCTATTCCCACCTGATGCCCCGCAGATATCTCAGCCACTGCCGCCGAGTTTGCACTTGGCCTTGGCTGATCAGTTGCTTTAAGAAATCATGGCTGATGTCCGGAAAGGATCGGCGCTCAGCCGCCGCCTGGTAAACTCCGTCCGCTAAAACGTGGATCTCGACCTGGGATGCGGTGTAGCGCCACACTTCCGGAATCCTCAGAGCAGCCACGAGTGGCAATTTTCTCATGGAAGAATTGGTAATATCGACCTCAACTACCAAATCCGGAGGCGGATCTCGATCGAGGTCGATTCCCTGAGATGGTGATATGGCGGCAGCATGTTCGATATAAAATGACTCATCTGCTTCGATACCGGCCTCGACATCGGCGTGTTGGAAAGTCGTGGAGACGGTATGGACCACGTCGATATCTCTGGACTCGGCGATAGCATCGACAATGTCGGCGAACAACCGATGAATCTGTTCATGTAGAGACGTGGGCGCCATGAATTCCAAAGTTCCTGCATAGTAGGCCATGCGAGGAGCCGAGATATCCGACAGGACCTCTGTTAAAGAGACATAAATCTCCCAAGGGATATGGTGTAGGGAGATGCGCTGACTGTCGTTTACAGACTGAGGGTTGATTGACATGTTGCACGGTTCACCAGTGATGGGGTGATTGGGGTATTCAGTATGGGATATCGCGGGGTGGAATTCAAGCTGCAGAGAAGGCGGAGTGCAGTCAGCCATCCCGTAGTTCGAATCCACCCGGAGACCGGACGCAAAGCTCTCTATGATGGCGCCAAATAGAATAGCTAATGTACCGATGACATCGGCGCTAGCGGCGTCCGGAAGCAAGTGGCCACGATCGTGATGTCGTCATAGAGATGCGCGCCGTTGGTGAAGGTTTTGACGTCGTCGTAGAAGCCGCGGCAGATAGCCTCGACACTTTGGCGGCCGTGGCCGTGCTGCCGCCTAGCCGCCAAATACGCCAGAGCCCGCGCATGGCCATACAACTGTTGTTCTCGGTCATGCGCTTCGGTGACTCCGTCGGTGATCAGGACGAGCGTGTCATCCGATTGCAGCCGGACCCGATCGGCGGTATAGGGGAAATGTTCCAACACACACAACGGCGGTCCGCCATCGACTTCGAGGGAACTTGGCGCGGTCCCGATCCGCAGCAAAATGGGCGCATCATGCCCGGCGTTGCAGAATTCCAGCTCACCGGTGCGGACGTCGATGATGCCAGCGACAGCCGTCACAAACAAGACCGCCGGATTCTCACGGGAGATTTCTTCGTTGACCGACTGCAGAAGCTCATCCAATGGCGCCTGCTCGCGCAGGGCCAGGCTTTTACATAGCGTTTTGCTCAAGGCCATAAATAATGATGCCGGAACACCCTTGCCTGAGACATCGCCTACCAGAAAGAAAAAGTGATGGTCATCGAGCATAAAGGCGTCATAGAGATCGCCGCCGACTTCTTCCGCAGGTTCGGAAATGGCATGGAATTCAATCGTAGCGGGAAGACCTTCGATTGTCCTGGGGGCAGGTAACATGCCCATTTGGATATCTCGTGCCGCGCTCAGTTCCCCGGCTATCCGGCTGCTGGTGATTCTTTCGGCCACGAGCGCCTCCCGCAGCTCCCGCCGCCTGCGATCAGCGGCGATAAATCCCGCCGTGAGGAGGACGATCAACAGCATCGCATTGCCTGCGCTGGGAAATGAGGGGTCTAAGAGCCATTGCCCGTGGACAAAACAGACGAAGCTGATGGCGGTCAATGCCGCCGTGGCGACCAGGAAAAACACCACACCATACGCTGGCCGCACACGTGTCAACAGCGGTATCAAGGCGACGGCCAACGCCAGGAAGGCGAGCAACTCGAGCCAAGATGCCTGCCACGGCCGGACTAACCGAATGTTGGCGACTATATTTTCAATCAGCTGCGCCTGCACTTCAACACCATCCATGTGCGAATCAATAGGTGTGGCCACGACGTCGGTGAGTTCAATACCGGTCACGCCAATGAGCACCATGCGATCGCGCACCAACGCGGCCCTCGTTTCACGCTTGAGGATCGTTATGGCCGAAACGCGCCGCTCTGCCGCCGTCTGAGCATAATAGAGCCGTCTGCGACCATCCCGGTCGGTTGGAATGGCCCATTTGCCAATCTCAACATGGCTAATGCCACGTGCGCTGCCATGGACCTGATACGCGTTTTTCTCCTCAGCAACCCGGAGAAGTTCGAGCGCCAGAGCGGGCGCCAAGGCCCCGTTCACGGTTACCAACAGCGGCATGGTACGCACCACACCATCCGCGTCCGGCAGGGCATTGAGATAGCCACGGCCAAAGGCCTTGGCCTCAAACTTAGGCAAGTTGGTTAAATGTTCCGGATAAGCGGGGATGTATTGGGTAGATACATTGGCCTGAACCCGCACGGGGGTTTGCTTCGCCATTGTTTTTCCGCCTCTTCCACCCTGGCGCATCCCTGCCCGGCCGACAACTGACGGCACCCAGAACAGCGTGCCAGCCAGCCAGTCGTCGTACGAAGGCAACTCGTCAATTTGTTCTCGTAGCGCCGGACTGACATCCTGCCTATCTGCGAGGAAAACACTTGGCGATAGGCGGTCAACTCGGGGCATGATAAGGTCAAGAGCTACCGCACGCGCGCCCAACTCCCATGACGCCTTAATCAATTGCGCCAGGCACCCGCGTGACCAAGGCCAATCTCCCACAGCCTCTAGGCTAGCCTGATCAATATCGACAATGATGACAGGCCATTGCGTTTCCTGCCGAGGCAGAATGCGCTGATAGGCGTCAAACACGATATGGCCGCACCGGGCGCCAATACGATTCGCCCAGCCCGAGATGGAAGACGGCGAGAAGGACCACGACCGCAAAGGCTGCCGGCCGGCCCTGAGCGCCAGTGAGGGCCTTCACCATGTTGGTGGAGGACCAACCGCCCAGTCGGATTGCCGGATCGTCTACCGGTTCGACGTCCACGAGACATCCTTATACGTAAATGACCATGCCATCATAAGCCGTGGAGATTTTCAGCTCTCGGCCTTCACGCACAATGTCCTTATAACGGATGGTTTCGTGCAGCACCGTATCAATCATGTCGTCATCGTACTTCGGTTCATGGTGAAACATACAATAATGCTGCACGTTGGCGCGAAGGCAGAGATCGACGCCAATGATGTTGCTGGAGTGGCCCCAATCTTCTTTGACCGTAATCATGTCTGCCAGGGAATATATGGCGTCAAAGATCACGAGATCCGCATCCTGATAAAACGCGACCATGGCATGGGTTTCGGCTTCCGATGTCAGCTTATGTTCACCGTCCGTCGAATAGACCAACACCCGATCGTCCTTTTCGAACCGATAGCCATACGAATCGCCATGGTGCGGCTGTATCTTTGCCGTCACACGAAAGCCGTTGATGTCGTAGGGCCGTCCGGGTTCCAGCCGGACAAAGTCGATAGTCGCTCCCAACTGCTCCCACTGCACCGGAAAACTAGGGGCAGCGTGTTGCCGGCGCAACGCGTTTTCCAGGATGTTATGGCAGCCGTGAATACGAATCGTATGACCCGGAATATAGGCCGGCGGAAAAAACGGAAACCCCATAATGTGATCCCAATGCACGTGGGACATGAACACGTTATACACCTTCGGCGTACCCGGCCCGTGCGTGGCCATGATCTGCTCCCCGAAACAGCGCAGGCCGGAGCCCATATCGCAGATCATGTAGTCGTCGCCACCGATGAGTTCCACACAAGAAGAATTGCCGCCATATCCATGACGCGTCGGAAACGTCAATTCCTCGTCGAGGAACCGTTCGATCGCCTCATCACTTTCAAAATGTCGGCCATTGGCGTGTAGGAGGGCCTGTTTAATTTTGTGACGCACCTCGCTACCATCCATGGCCACTGGAATGGACCCGCGTGTTCCCCAAAAATGAACGCGCATGCTCCCCCCCTGACTCTATAATGGTGGTAGAGTAGGACAACAAATATGGCGATTCTATCGAGACTGTACACGCAAAGCAATGCTGACATTCTGCGATGCGTAAAATGTGGGGTGGGGTGTACTCAGAGCGGCAAGCGCACCGCAAGTTGCAGGATGTTTCGATCGTCGACGCGGCGATAGGTGACGTGATCCATCAGGGCTTGGATGAGCACAACTCCCAGGCCACCTACCTGGCGGTCATCGAGACTGGCCGTGAGGTCTGGGATGGGCAGGGTAAGGATGTTGTACGGTTCCCCCGTATCAATCAGCTCGATGAGAAAATGCTGCGTCGCATCCTGTGTACAACGGACTTCCACGTCGCCGGTGTCACCGCGATAGGCATGCTTGCAAATATTCACCAACGCTTCTTCGACAGCCAGTTCGATGGCTAACACACGTTGGGGTGGAAAGCCTGCGGCCAGGGCGCGATCCGCTACAAATGCGGTACATGGCGCTAACGATTCAAGCCGTGCGGGTAATGTCATTGCGGTCATCGTAAGCATTCCAAAACCTTATGACTACGCCAGTTGCAATATTCTGAAGTACTGAGACAAAAAAAGCGGTATGTTTGTGTTGAGACTTATGACCTGTCATACGCGGATGCCGCAGCAGGAGATATGGCATCCAACGCCGCCTTCACCGTATCGAAAATGGTGACAATGGTATGAAATCGGCTGATTTTAAACACGTCTTGCAGAAACGGTTGTAAGGCTGCAACGACGATTTCACCCTGTTGCTTCTGGCACTGCTTCGCGGCTAAGATCAGCACCCGTAAGCCAGCACTGCTTATGTAATTCACACTACTTAAGTCTAAAACGGCTTTCTTCTCTTCACCTGCACAGTCCTCGAGTTCGGGTAACAACGTATTTTCGAACGCTTGAGCTGTTGTATGATCGATACGTCCGGTGACCTGTACGATGATCACGTTTTCGATGGATTGTGTCGTGACCTCCATCGCTCCACCTCCGCCTCATGGCTCTCTTGATCAAGCTTGTCGAATCTGCATATCATAGCACTCGTCAGCGCCTGTAGCCACCGTCTGAAAGTTTCTATCTTCAAGGAATGATCATGGGCAAGCGTCTGCAATCATGTAGCCGAAGCGAGCCTCACATGGTCGAGGAGCATCTGTGAAGCCGTATCGCCACTGCGGATGCAATCGGGAATACCCACGCCATGGTAGGCATTTCCGGCCAGCACGAGACCTGGCAGACGACGTGCCAGCGACTCGATGCGAGCCACGCGTTGGACGTGTCCGAGATGATACTGCGCCATCGACTGCGGCCACCGGCTGACGCTGACGTAGGCGGGATCGCTGCGGATGCCGAGTAGTTGGCGGAGATCCTGGCAGACGGCCTGTTGCATCGCCGTGTCCGAGCGCTCGTACTGATTCTGCTGCAGCGCGCCACCGACAAAGGCACGCAACAGCACCTGATCAGCAGGGGCGCGATCAGCAAATTTGACACTGCTGAAAGAACAGGCAATCA
>CBCXVS010000212.1:0-13849 GCA_965178525.1 uncultured bacterium
CCTCATGACAAAACCCCCTCATGTGTTGCGTCAACCGTTGACACGACCAGCAGTTAGAGCTTAACTTGAGGCCATTCCCCGATAACCCCACAAGGGATCACGATGAGTCGTCGCATGTTGACCTCCACTCGTCAGCGTGACACGAGGAGCAGCCAAGGCATATATCTGACCACTTCGCCGGTGTACGACCCATGCAGAGAGCAGACGTAGAACGAACGCTCAAGCGCATGTCGGGATGGGGTGTGTAGCTGCTCCGAGGATATCCGGCTACGTTTCCAACGCAACCCGGACGGAAAAGCGGGCGCCATAGATGCATGGTGTGTCCCAAAGCCATACGATCATATCAGTAATCACCGGCCCACACAACAAGTTGGAGACTGCTCTTGACACGCTGCCGACGCGATGCTACAAACCGTTCTCCAATTGACTGATACGGGTGGGAAGTCCTGAGGCGGATGGCGCAACATATGAAGAGACCGATGCCCAGGTACTGACCAGGACGTTTGGAGGCGTGATGTTGAAAGAGATGATCCGTGCTTACGTCGTCAATAAAGACGGAGAGCAGGTGCAAGGAAAAATTGACACGATACCCGTGGAGCAGTTGCCGGCGGGGGATGTGACGGTTGAAGTTGAGTATTCCTCGCTTAATTACAAAGATGGGTTGGCGGCAACGGGCCAGGGCGGCATCGTGCGAAATTATCCCCACATTCCCGGCATTGATGCCGCCGGGACGGTGGTCGAAAGCCAGGACGCTTCCTTTGCCGTCGGTGACCGGGTGTTGATCACCGGATACGATTTGGGGGTGGGCAGCTATGGGGGCTATGCCGAATATGTGCGGGTGCCGGCCGCGTGGGTGGTCCAAATACCGGAGACGCTGAGCCATTTTGAAGCGATGGCCTTGGGCACAGCAGGGTTTACGGCGGCCATGTGCCTGTTGGCGATGGAGCGCAATGGCTCGCAACCGGAGCAAGGGCCCGTTCTCGTCACGGGTGCGACGGGCGGGGTAGGCAGTATTGCGGTCGATATCCTCACCCGGCAGGGCTATACGGTGGCGGCGAGTACCGGCAAGGCAGAGCAGCATGACTACCTGCGGCAGCTCGGAGCCAGCGAGATCCTCAGCCGTGAGGACGTCAGCCTGACGGATGAACGCCCGCGTCCCTTGTTGCGTGGCGCCTGGGCTGGCGCCGTCGACACGGTAGGTGGCGCCGCCTTGAGCTATCTCATCCGCACCACCCAACCAGGGGGGAATATTGCGCTCTGTGGTCTTGTTGGCGGCCCGAACTTTGCCGGAACGGTGATGCCGTTTTTGCTCCGGGGCATCAATCTGTTGGGGATCGATTCGGTCCTCTGTCCGATGCCGTACCGGCAGGAGATTTGGCGCCGTTTAGCGACGGATCTCAAACCGCGTCACCTCGACCGGATTGCGCAGGTCATCACGTTCGACGATCTGCCTGGAGCGATTGCCGACATCTTACAGGGTAAAGTCAAAGGACGGTTGCTGGTCGCCCCGACATCAGTCGACAGCGGGATATGACGAGGATGGTAAGCCCCTGGCGTGATCGGGGAATCCGCAACGTGGGAGGGCTGGGAGCTCAGGGGCGTATGCAGCAAAAAGATGAAGGGTGTGGGAATGACCTTCGTGATTGCAGAACCTTGCATTGACGTTCTGGATAAGGCGTGCCTTCAAGTTTGCCCTGTCGCGTGCATTCATTTCGAAGAAGGCAAGGACCGCAAGCTCTATATCGATCCGGACGAATGTATTGATTGCGCCGCTTGTGAGCCGGTGTGTCCGGTGCAGGCGATTTACGCTGAATTGGATCTTCCCATGGAATGGGATCATTATGTGGAAATCGATTACCTCTGGTTTAGTGATAAAGACGCTGCCCGGGCCAAGGTCGATGCGGATGCTGCAAAAAAGGGGGGTTAGAACGGCGTACTGCAAATCACGTACGGATTCTGCCAACCTGACTATGGCTCTAAGGGGCCGAACGCGCCTCCCTGCCGCAGCGCGTCGATGCGCTCCGGGGTGTAGGTGAGTAAGTCAGCGAGAATGGCTGGTGCATCTTCGTGACGCTGAGGCGCTCGGCGATAGGGGATGGCCTGGTTCCCGACACGCACCGGGCTGGCCGGTTGGCGTACCGTGCCGAAACGCGGATGGGGGTTTCCACGATCATCTGCCGCGCTTCGGTGTGCGGATCGGACAACGCCTCCGCGACCGAGTTGACCGGCGCACTCGGGATCCCAGCGGTTTGTAGGCGAGCCAGCCAATACGACGACGGCTGGGTGCGAAAAATGCCTTCGAGGATCGTGAGAAGTTCCTTGGCGTTGGCATGCCGGGTGGCAAAATTGGCAAAGCGGCCGTCTGTGGCGAGTTCGGGCTGCCCGAGGGTTTCGGTGAGTTGTTGCCAGAATTTTTCTTTCGGTCAGGCGACCACGATCCAGCCATCGGCCGTCGGAAAATTCTGGAACGGCACGACGGATGGATGGGCTGAGCGCGCGGTGCGATGCGGCTCAAAACCCGCGGTCATGTGCCAAGTGGCCGGATACGACAGCAGGTTCATCGCCGTATCGAAGAGACTGACGTCGCAATCCATGCCGACGCCGTCGCGCCGGGCCGCGTGCAAACCGATGAGCAGTGCGATTGCCGCGACAAACCCGCCCGAATAATCGACCAGTGACAAGCCGGACTTAGTGGGTGGGCCATCCGGTTCGCCGGTGAGGCTCATCCAGCCCGCCAGCCCTTGCAAAATATAGTCGTAGCCGGGTTCGGTTTGGCGTGGGCCGGTCATGCCAAAGCCGGTTAGGGAACAGCACACGATGGCGGGATTTAGGTGTTTGAGGTCGTCGTAGCGCAAGCGCAAGCGTGCCGGTACACCACCGCGCAGATTGGAATAGACCGCATCAGACCGGCGGACCAGATCTTCGAATACCTGCCGGCCGGCCGGGGCCGTGATATCGAGATTGAGGCTGCGCTTATTGCGGTTGAACGTTTCGAAGAACAAGCTGTCTTCACCCTCTTGGAAAGGGGGCACGTAGCGGCCCACGTCGCCCCCGGCCCGTGGGTCCTCGATCTTGATGACATCGGCCCCCATGTCGGCGAGGTGCAGGGTGCCGAAGGGACCAGCCCCATATTGTTCGACGGCGAGAATGCGGACGTCTTCAAGCGGGCGCATACGATTCCTTTCTGTCAACATCGAAGGGTCAGGCCAGGCCGTGGGCTGTGCTGCATGCCCTGTATGTAGAGGAAAAGGCCGGGGCTGTCAACAGGATATGGTGGAAAGCTCGATGAGAGCAGCTGGAAGGGCTTGCCAGAATCCTTGCAGTTCAGGTATCTTTAGGCGGCCCAATCAAAATGACATACCCTGGGCTGCTAGCCACAGAGTTCGTACACAGTCATAACGTGTCAGACATGGAGGATAGGCGAATGACGTATGTGATTGCTGAGCCGTGCGTTGACGTAGTTGATCAAGCGTGTGTTGACGTCTGCCCGGTGGATTGTATCCATTGGGATGAGGGGACGGACCGGAAATTGTACATCGACCCGGAGGAATGCATCGATTGCGGCGCCTGTGAACCGGAGTGCCCGGTGGAGGCGATTTTCGCCGAAGAAGATGTCCCTGACGAATGGAAAGCCTATTACGATGTTGAGGTGCTGTGGTTCAAAGATAAGGATGCTGCACGGGCCAAGGTCAACGAATTACGCCCTGACGAGTAGAGGACTGCGGCCGGCGCGAGCGCCAGGGCGTATGGACGGTGTTCTAGGTCGGTCTCTCCCCCAGGCTGGACGTGGGGTTTACCGCCTTGGTGACACGCCTGAGACGGATGGCCGTGATGCAATCTGTTCGTACTGATGTCGCCCTCCTTGGTGTCGTTCCTCAGTCGACACGGATTTTCCTGTGATACAGCTTGGCAGGCCCGTGGTTCCCTTGAGTCGTATGTGTCCCGAGGCGAGGCGGGCGTGCTGTATCGCCAGGCGCCGGACCACATGGCGTCCCGCTCTTATCTTGTGATCCGGGACATAGCGTCCCATTTCCTCATGCATGCCGTCGCTGATACCACTGCCACAAAGGCAGGAGCAGGGCGGTGGCACTGCAGAGCTGGGCAAACCAGGCGCCGAAACGGGTATAGATCGTCTGGAGCCGGAGCGGCTGGATGGAGTGGACCAAGGTCTGGCGTTGATCGGTTGGTAGCGGCGCCTGTTCACGGCCCAGGGGATCGATGATCGACGTCAGTCCTGTATTGGTGGCCCGCACCAAATAGACCCGGTTTTCAATGGCGCGAAACGCCGCGAGCAAGCGATGCTGGTAAGGCGCGTGCGTTGGTCCGAACCAAGCGTTGTTCGTGAGGTTGACCAGCAGAGCCGCGCCCTGTTGCACGGCCTGACGACCCAATGCCGGTAAAATATCCTCGTAGCAGACGAGGGGGCCGATGTGCGTCCCGTCGGGCAGCGTGACGAGACCCCCCGACCCTGCCGTCAATTCGCCGATCGTCGGCGAAATATGGCGGAGAAATGGAAAGTAACGCTGCAAGGGGATGTATTCGCCAAAGGCCAGGAGCTGCTGTTTGTCGTAGCGTCCCAGAATCTGCGCATCCGGGGCGACGAGGAGCGCGGAGTTAAACTGCTCGATGCGTTGTTCCTGGCGGCTGTAGACGAGCGCCCCAATGAGCCAGTGTGTATGGGCGTCGAGGGGAGGTAAGGGTAACTGCGTGATATGCGTTGGCACATTGTAGGGAAACATCGTTTCCGGCCAGATAATCAGGTCCGGTTGCTGCGCCAGGGTTTCCTGGCTCATCTCCACTTGTAAGCGGAGATGCTCCTCCCGGCTTGCCCGTTGTCCCTTTTCGGCGATGCCGATGTTGGGCTGAATCAACGCCAGGCGTAGCGCCGGGGCCTGTTGCATCGCGTGACGTATCTGTGGGAGGCGCCAAGCGCTATAGCCGATGGCTGCGAACAGGAGCACACAGAAGGCGCTGCTCATCAGGACGCGTGCCGCACGCGAGGGACGCGTCGGATGGGGTAGGACGGCGGTGATGACGGTGTTACACATCACGAGTAGGAAGGTGATGCCGGGTACGCCGGTCACATCGGCAATCTGGATGAAGCGGAAGGCGCCCCATTGCGTCACGCCTAGATCCCAGGGAAAGACGCGTGGATAGAGGTAATCCAACATGACATACGCGCATGGCGGTAGGAGTAAACGATACCACCAAGAGCCGATACTGGCCGCCGTGCACCGGAGCCACCAGGTGTAGAGCCCGAGCCGTAACCCGTTGCCAAGACCGATCATTCCAAAAAAACATAAACTGAGCGGGAGCGGGATGTAGCCAAACCGTACCATGGTGCCAACGAGCCAGTAAAACGCTATCCAGGTGACGAGCGTTTCCATGCACCAGCCCAGCAGAAACGCTCGTGTAGCGGACGCACCGCGCAGCGCCATGAAGAGCGGCACGAAAGCCACCCAGGTGCAAGGCCACAGGGATGCCTCCAGGGAAGGAGCCACGATCAGTACGGCTGTCCCCACGACGCCTAGCCACGCCAGCCATATACGGCGAGACGGGAATGTCAACTGGTCCATAGACAGTTCAGCTTCAGATTGCCATATGTTCTGCGAGGAGCCGGCGGGCGATGACGAGGCGTTGAATTTGGCTGATGCCCTCCCTCATGACAGGGGAGGGCGAGACGGGGGCGCTGGCATTCGAAATGCGCTTACCCCTCTTCAACGACCCAGGTATCGCCACTATTGAAGAGGTCGTCTAGATCACCTTCTCCGAATTGGGCTAGCGCCGCTTCTTGATGTTGCTGTACCGTCTCATCATAGGTCGGTTTGTCCACCGCCCGGAAGACGCCAATCGGGACGGGGAATTCCGGATAATCGAGACGGCTCAATATGTACGCCAGGCTCGACTCCGGCTTGTGCTCATCATGCCGTAGGATATCCGCCTCGGTAATCCCATTTTCTCCGATCGTGACGACCTCGGGATCCAGGCCGTTCAAGCGAATCCCGCGATTCTGGTCTTTGCCAAACCACATGGGCTGGCCATGCTCGAGGACCAAGGTGCGGTCGTCAGACGTCGTTCTATCCGTGAGGTAGGCAAACGCCCCATCATTATAGATATTACAATTTTGGTAGACCTCGATGAAGGCCGTCCCTTTGTGGGCTGCGGCGCGTTCCAGAGTCGCCACAAGGTGTCGGGTGTTCGTATCGATCGTGCGCGCGATAAACGTGGCTTCCGCGCCAACCGCAAGGCTCAGCGGGTTGATGGGATGATCTGGAGCGCCGAGGGGCGCCGATTTGACGCGCTTGCCAAACTCGGACGTAGGGGAATACTGTCCCTTGGTAAGCCCGTAGATGCGATTGTTGAACATCACAATTTTTACATCGACATTGCGCCGTAACACGTGCATCAGATGGTTCCCGCCGATGCTGAGGGCGTCCCCATCGCCCGTGGCAACCCACACCATCAGATCCGGCCGCGCCACCTTCAAGCCCGTGGCGATAGCCGGGGCGCGGCCGTGGATAGTATGAAACCCATAGGTATTCATATAGTAAGGAAAGCGGCTCGAACACCCGATGCCGGAAATGAACACGATCTTTTCCCGTGGCACCCCTAAATCCGGCATCACCCGTTGGGTCTGTGTCAAAATCGAATAATCACCGCATCCCGGACACCACCGCACCTCCTGGTCGGTCGCGAAGTCCCGACGGGTCAGAGTGGCCGCCGTACCATTGCCTTTACCGTTTGTATGCTCGCTCATCGTTTTTAGCCCCCAAGGAGTTCTTCAGATTTCGCACGAATTTCCGAGACTTTGAAAGGGGTACCTTGCACCTTCGACAGGCCCACCGCATCCACCAGGAACTTGCCCCGTATCAACAGGCGAAGCTGTCCCAGATTCAACTCCGGAATCAGCACTTGATTGAACCGTTGCAGAATGTCGCCGAGGTTCTTCGGGAAGGGATTGAGATACCGTAGGTGCGCATGGGAGATAGAAGCCCCTTCTTCACGCAGCTTGTCCACGGCCGTGACCGCCGCGCCGTAGGTACTGCCCCAGCTAAGCACCAGCAATTCGCCCTCGGCATCGCCGTGGAGCTCTTGTTCGGGAATGAAGTTGGCAATGCGGTCAATTTTCTCATTGCGAAGGCGGGTCATCCGTTCGTGATTCAGCGGATCATAATTGACATTTCCCGTGATTTCCGCCTTTTCAAGCCCCCCGATGCGGTGTTCGAGACCCGGTGTGCCCGGGATAGCCCAGGGACGCGCCAGGGTGTCGGGGTCGCGTTCATATGGGGCAAAGCCTTCGGGGTCGGTCGGATGCATGACGTCGAAACGTGACAAATCCTTCGCCTGGGGAATGCTCCAGGGCTCGGAGCCATTGCCGAGATAGCCATCTGAGAGAAAGAACACCGGGGTCATAAACTGGGTGGCGAGCCGAAACGCCTCAATGGCCATATAGAAGCAATCCCCCGGCGTTGCCGGAGCAACGATGGCGCACGCCGCATCGCTATTGCGTCCGAACATACATTGGAACAAATCGCCTTGCTCCGTTTTCGTTGGCATCCCGGTGCTCGGGCCGGCCCGCTGAATATCGGCAATCACCAGTGGCAATTCCACCATGTGGGCCAGGTTAATCCCCTCGCTTTTCAGGGAGATGCCCGGGCCGGCGCTGGTGGTCATGGCGAGACTGCCACCAAAGACGGCGCCGATGGCCGAGGTCACGGCCGAGATCTCATCCTCAGCTTGAAAGGTCTTGACCCCAAAGTGTTTATATTGGGCGATCTCGTGTAAGACCTCGCTTGCCGGTGTGATCGGGTAACTGCCATAGAACAACGGCTTGCCCGCCAGGCGCGCCGCGGTCACAAACCCCATAGCTGCGGCTTCAGCACCCGTGATATTGCGGTATTTTCCAGCCGGCAGCTTCGCTTTGCGCACCCGGTACGCCGTCGTAAAGATTTCGGTGGTGTCGCCATAATTGTACCCGGCATGGAGCGCCCGTTTGTTCGCCTCATAAACCATGGGAGCGCGGCTTTTGAAGCGGTTTTCAAGGAAGCTGAGCGTCGGCTCGAGGGGGCGATTATACAGCCAGTATAATAAACCGAGGGCCCAAAAGTTTTTGCAACGGTCGACTTGTCGCTGATTCATATCGAGTTCTTCAAGGGCTTTGTTATTCAACGATGTAATCGGCACCTTGAAAACTCGGTAGCGGCTTAAGCTACCGTCGGTTAAAGGGTCGTTCGTATACTTTGCTTTATTTAGATTCGTTTTGTTAAAGGCGTCCGTGTTGATGACGAGAATGCCGCCATCTTCGAGGTCACCGACGTTGGTCTTAAGACCCGCAGGATTCATTGCCACCAACACGTGCGGAGCATCACCCGGCGTATAGATCGTGTGGCTGCTAAAATTCAACTGAAATGAACTCACTCCGGGCAACGAACCGGCCGGCGCACGGATTTCCGCCGGGAAGTCGGGAAGGGTGCTAATATCATTGCCGACTAGGGCCGCCGTCCGGGTGAATTGTCCTCCGGTCAACTGCATGCCATCGCCGGAATCACCCGCCAAACGGATGACCACCGATTCGAGCTCTTCCACTACATGTTCTTCAACCGTATCCTGCGGTGCCATAAACCATCATCCTGTGCTATGGGTCCTTCGTCCTCGGCTTAGGAAACCGGGCGACGGCTTGTCTCCCACCTCTTCCTTAATCTTCAGGCGAGGGACCTAAAATATTATCCTGACACGTTGAGCGCCACCCCGACCGCATTGTACCGTGCCTGTCTAGCCTCGTAAAGTTCTCAAATCCTCTCCTAGCATATCACGTTCTAGGTGACATATCATGAGGCCGCTGCACCACGTCTTTTCCGGTCGCAGTCGAAGCGCTCCACAGACAGGGATAGCGCTGACTCTAGTCGCCAGCAGATAGTCTGTCAAGAGCAAGGCGTGCATGCCTCGCTTCCCCCTTTTGACCCGTCATGGCACTCTGTAAAGAGTTTGAAGTACCACGCCGATAAAGAGGCACGAAATGCAGCGGGCGTCGTGGCCGTGAACGCAAGCTCCCCATGGCAGCCAGCTTCCCTCGCCAGCCATGACGCCCTGGGCGTGCCGCATGGGTCGGCAATTGCGACGATGGGGATAGGAGAGACGAGCGTGGAAGGGCGATGTGACCATTGCGAGCACCCTGACATTTCATTGCTACGCGTGGTGTTAATCGGCGAGATCATCCGGGCTGAGGAAGATGATCTCTATGCGCTAGTCGAGATTTTCGATGAACTCGGCCTCCTGGACCTGTCTGACGATGACGATACGCCCCCAGAAGCGCAACCCCCCACACGTTCCCTCCGCCGCGTGAAGTAAACTGGTTTTTCCCCGCACTGACCTGCTTCCGTATAATGAGATAATGAGCGACATCGTTTTGCCCAAGGACCGATAGAGCCATCATCAGGTCCGGGTACTTAGGGTTTGCCCTCCCGGAAGAACGTCCGGAAGCTAAAGCGGCGGCCAAGTCGCTGTTCCGCACGGACCCGAACGGCCTGCATCACCTCCGGCGTGATGACGGTGATGCCCTGTTCGAGCGCATAACGCTCGACGCCTTTGGCGACCATGCCCCGCGCAAACGACGGCAGGCGTTGTAAACGTGCCTGGGCCGCGTCAGACCAGACCAGGGTAAACTGGGGGTCGAAGCCGAATGTCTGTTCGGCGGGCAGGGTGATCGGTGCATGACCAGATATTCCCGGCTCATAGGCACAGGCCGGATCCTCGGCCAGATAATCCCCGTAAGTCGCATAAGCACGACATCGACAGCCGCCACAGATGCGGGAGAACTCGCAGCGTCCGCACTTGCCCCCGAGCTGGGGGTCGCGCAGGTCATGCATGGGCTGTGCGCCGTGCCAGATCTCGGCAAAGGACTGTTGCCGCAAATTACCCGCTGACACCGGCATGTACGGACAGGGGGTCACCTCGCCGGTCGGCGTGATGCGGCAATAGTGTTTGCCCGCCGGACAGCTGCCCTGGGCGTAATTCTGCAGCAAGGACGAATTCGGCGCCAGTTCGTAGATAATCCGACGCAAGTGCGGCGCGCATTTCGCCCGAATGATCATGTCGCCGGCACGCCCGGCCGGCACGCTCCAGGGATCTTCGAAGGCCGTGCCCGCCGCGGTCTCAAGCCCAACGCCCTGGGCTTGCGCAATGGCGGTCAGCAGCCGTTCGTACTGCTCTGGCGTAATGTCAGTAAGATCGGCTCCACGTCCGGTGCGGACGAGAAAGAAAAAGTTCAAGACGCGAGCGCCAAGTTCCCGCGCCAAGTCGATCATCGCCGGCATCTCGTCAGCATTCCAGGTGGTCATGCTGGTATGGATCGAAAAATCCAGCCCTTCCGCGTTTAAGATTTTAGTGGCGCGGACCGCGCCCTCCCAAGCGCCGGGCAGCTGCCGGAAGGCATCGTGCCGTTCCGCGTCAACCGAGTCCAGGCTGATACTAGCTCCTTGGATGCCGCTTTGGCGCATCCGCCGGGCTTCGGCTTCCCGCAGGAGGACACCGTTGGTTCCCAACACGACGGTGAAGCCGGCGTCGGTCGCATAACTGGCAAGGTCAAAAATGTCTTGACGGACCAGTGGTTCACCGCCTGTCAAAATCAGCAGCGCCTCGGGATTGACCTGGGCGATGTCGTCCATCGCCTGCCGGCACTCTGCGGTGGAAAACTCGTTCGAGATATCCGCCCCGGCAGACGCGCTCATATAGCAATGGGCGCAGTGTAGATTGCAGCGTTGGGTGAGATTCCATGACACGGAATAGGCCCGATGTGGAGTCGAGGCGGCAGATGCGCTTGCCGCCTCGGCATCAGCCTGATGCACGCTCTGTCCTCCGTCTGACGATG
Organism: uncultured bacterium; assembly: GCA_965178525.1. Classification (GTDB taxonomy): domain Bacteria; phylum Tectomicrobia; class Entotheonellia; order Entotheonellales; family Entotheonellaceae; genus CBCXVS01. Next base: position 10,868 of record CBCXVS010000212.1, read on the forward strand.
TCTGGGTGATGCAAAAGTGCTATACGCTCACCGGACGCCGCTCCATCATCGATCTCTGTAAAAAACGATTGACATATGATGCTCGAAAAACATGCTGAGGCTTAGGCGATCCGGGTACTTACACGTCTCGTCATGTGGTGTGCAGAGGATAGCATACCTACGAGGCCGACACCAGGGACCCTGTTTTTTCTCCTTGCAAAGTTTGTGGTATGCCGCCACAATCCTCGGCATATGCCTCCCCCTTGGCCGTCTGGAGCCTCGCCCGGTTATGAAGAATTCGCTCAAAGCGCAAGGCTTCGTTCGCACCCCGTCATCGATCGCTGCCCTTCTGGCACGCTGGGCCCTGCGTACCGGCGCGGATGAGGTTCTTGACGCCGGGTTTGGCGAAGGCGTTTTTCTGCTTGAAAGCGCCAAGCGCCTGCTCGCTTTGGGCACGCCGGTGCGGCGGTTGCCGACGCAACTGCACGGGGTTGATTCGCATCCGGATGCCGTACCGCTGTTGCAGCGGGCGTTTCGGTCCTATGGCTTACCCCCCGAGTTGCCGGGGGTATTGACGGGCGATCTGTTCGACTCTCGCTTTCCGCTGGTCGATGTCTTGATCGGCAACCCGCCCTACGTGCGGCGCTGGTGGCAAAAGGATGTCGATGCCTTGCAAGTGCTGACCGAGCAGGTGCCGGAAGTGGGACAATTTTCACGCCTGACGGATCTGTCCTGCTACTTTATCATCTATGCTGCCCGCTTTTTAAAACCGCATGGGCGTCTGGCGCTGATCGTCTCGGATAGCTGGCTCGACATGCGCTATGGGACGGCCTTCAAGGATTATCTTTTACGGACTTTCCAGGTGCGGGCGATGATCGGATTCCAATCGCAAGTGTTCCCTGATGTCCTGGTGCGGCCGGTCGTCATCTTGGCTGAGAAGCGCCCGAGCCCGCGCGCGCCGGGCCGTGCCCGTGTTGCCTTTGTCTCCTTGAACGGACAACTCCCCAAGATGGTTCCCGCCGATCCGTGTCGACTGCTCAGCAGCACCCGGACGTCGGCTTCGGGCACGATCATGCGGATGAATGAACTGCAGCCGCAGAGCAAATGGACCTCGTTATTGTATGCGCCACGCGCCTATACCGAGCTGCTTACCCATCCTCTCATGACGTCTCTGGCGACGTTGGCCCAGGTCCGTATCGGCTTGCAATCGTTTGCCAAGATGTTTTATATCGTACCCCGAGACACGCAACAGCGCTGGAAGCTCGAACGCCGCTGGTTGCTGCCGCTGATTCTGTCGCCGAAAGATCTCGACAGCCCCCTGCTCTCGCCGCAAACCGCCGTGCGCCATTACGTCCTGGCGTGCAATGGGTCCAAGGAACGTCTGGCGGATACACGCACCTTGCGCTACATCGAGCATTGGGAACGCCAAGTCCTCAACCCTCGTGGTTTGGCGCGGCCGGTCATGGGCGTGCAGAATCTGCCACGCGTGCGCAAGACCCGCCGCACGCCCTGGTACAATCTCGTGGACGATTTGACCCGGCGCGGTACGGCACCGGTGCTGTTGCCACGGCGGATTTACCAGCGCTACTGGGTCGTGTGGAATCAGGCGGGCTGGGTTGCCGGAGAAAATTTTATTGAGGTGACGCCACATGCCGGTGTGCCTCTGGAGGCATTGCTCGCCGTGCTCAATACTGGCATTGCGGAGATGGCGATCCGGGTGAGTGCACACGTCTATGGCGGCGGTGTGTATAATCTGAGTCCTGGCAGCGTGGGTGAGGTGCCGATCGTGGATGTGCAACAGCTCTCGCCGCACGTGCAACAGCAGCTCGCCGACGCCTACCAGCAATTCCTGCTGACGGACGGCAAGGACCGCACCGCACTCGATGCCACGGTCTTTGACGCCTTGGGGTTGCCAGCCACCTTTGCCGAGGTCTTGCACGACGCGCTTGGGCGGATGCAACATCTCTCCGATGCCATTCTCGAACCCCTCGCCCTGGAGGCGACGGAGGGCCCGACGTGGCCGGAGGAGCTGCGCCTATTGTGAGTGTGGAATACGACGAGGAGACGGTGCTTGACCTAGAGGAGGTCAAGATTCTCTTGCAGCAGCTCGGGCTGGGTCGCAAACTCGTGACCGAGCAGAGTGCAATCTGTGTCCTGGCCCTGGCGGATGGTGCTGAACGCGAGGGTTTGCTACCAGGCAAAAAGCATTTGCGCGATGGCGCCCGCATTCACGATATCATTGAATTTGCCCGGCACGAATGTGGCAAAGATGTGGCTGAGAACACCCGCGAATCGTACCGCAAACTTTCTCTCAAACCCTTGTGTAACGAGGGCCTGATCATTCGGCATCAGCTCAGCACAAACGATCCCAAGACCTTTTATCGCCTGCATCCGGAGATGTTGCGCTTACTGACGTGTCCGGCGCCCTTGGAACGTCGTTGGCTCGCCTGTGAACTCGCCGCCCGCTTGTCGCAAGGCCAGGGCTGGCGGCAGCAGCGCAGTCGGACTGAAGTACCCGTCGAGGTGGGTCAGACGCAACCGTATTTCTTGAGTCCGGGGGCGCATAGCCGTCTGGCGGCGGAAGTGGTGGAAGTCTACGCGCCGACGTTTCTCACGCGGCCTCGCGTGGTGTATCTCGGTGATACGCGACATAAAGAAGGCTACCAAAATCGGGATCTCATGCGGGAACTCAACCTGCCGCTGCAAGTGACGGCGAATTTGCCGGACGTGATTCTCCTGTGCGAAGCGGCGCGGCGCCTCGTGGTGGCGGAGGTGGTGGCGAGCAGTGGCCCGATTTCCGCGGCGCGTCTGGCGCAACTGGAGATGTTGGTGCAACAGTCGGCGGCGTTGGGCTATGGTCCACGGTACATGACCGCTTTCCCGTCGCGGCGCGTGTTCCGGCGTTTTGTCGAGGAGATTGCCTGGGGGACAGACGTCTGGATTGCCAATAGGGTTGTTCCCCAATAGTTAATGAGGTAGGCTATCCTCCCCCAAACGATGGAG
>CBCXVS010000213.1:0-13492 GCA_965178525.1 uncultured bacterium
ACTTTGAGGATGATTCGGTGGGCATCTGGGCTGGGCTAGGGAACCTGATCTTATGCTATTGAGGAACAACTCTAGTGCCACGCCCGCAGTAATATTAGAATTACTCCTGAAGAAATGGGTGCCCACATTCGGGGTGAGCTATTACATGCTTCTGGGACTCACCGGAATTAAATGGTTTCTTTTTGGTGTAGATGTATTACTCTTTATCGTGTATATATTAAACACTAGTTGGCTCTTTTTCTTAAAATTAAGATGGCGCGGTCATGAGTAAAATCCAAGTGCATCAGTTAACACTTTGGAAAGTGATTCGTAAGGCGGCAAGGGATGTGGTCAGTCTATACTTCTATCCTTTGACACTTCTTTTTTGTTCTCTATCACGAGCACTGAGGTTGACAACAGAATACCTATCGCGGCTATTTAGATTTCTCAATTGGCTCTGGACTGCGATTATACTTGCTGTAGCGTTGGGAGTTGGCATCAACCTCCTCGTTGGCATCGCCCTCCTCGTTGGATCACTCCGACCTGAAGTATCCGAATTTCTCCAAGCATATTGGCAAGAATTAGTGATTCTCGGGCTGATCCTTGTGATTCTAACGGTTTTGGCAGCCTTAATTCGGCAGAGGCAGTCTCTGCTACCTACATCTGTCGAACAGGAATCCAGCGATCTCGCCAGGCGTCCACGAGAGCTTTCAAGAGAAGAACTGGACGAATTCACACGTGACGCTGTTGACCCCACCCCATTGGGAGCAATTCGAAGACCCTTTCATAACACTGGTCTAAGTGATCATGCGCTACGTCAAACTATTATAGAACGAAATAGGAAGCGCAAACCCACATATCAACTCAGAATGGAATACGAGCGTAGACTAGCCCAGCGCAGTCGTCGTTAAATTGCCGATCTTACGTCAAAGAGAATGGTTCTCCTGTGTCACAGGATTTTTCTGCCCTTTCTTGACTTGAAAAATTGAAAACCGATTGACCTAGCCGGGTTCAAAAATCGCCGTTTAGCCCGATCGATCCACTTGCCCAAAAGCCTGAAATCCGCTTGTTTCCCGGACCTCAACCCGCCTCTGAGCTGCCCCGCTTCTGTTGCATCGACGCGATCCGCTGAAAAAATCGTCATCGATACGGTTGAACTGGCGGTCCATCATACCACAACGTATGGATTATGGAAACGAAACCTCAGTAGCCCGGCGGCGGCTCGAATCGGTACCATGCCTCCTCAACGAGCTGGGCGAATTTCAGCGTCGTACGATCTTCAAGGTAAGGCCCAATCGCCTGCAGGCCCAGGGGCAGCCCCTGCTCATTCAATCCACCCGGGAACGCGGTTGACGGCTGACCCGTGAAAATCGCCAGCATGGGATACAGCAGGTTGGCGCCATAGGGCAACGACTGGTCATCTACGATAAGCCGCCGATCCTCAAACGCGGCCTCCTGATGCGGAAACGCCACATCGAGCGTCGTGGGGGCGAGCACCACATCCCAATCGCGAAAAAAGTCTCGCCAGGCGGCGCGGGCGCGCTCACGTCGGGCGACGAGCATCACATAAGCCGTTGCATCCATGTCAAAGCCATCCGCTTCGGCCAGGCTGAATGGATCACCCACCTCACGCAACTTAGCAGCCTGCGCCTCGCGTTCCTCGCGAGGGATGCCGAGGGTCACCATCACGTTAAGCAGGCGCAGGTAATCGTCATAGTATGCCTCGATGTCGAATTCCGGGGCAGCGCCGGCCACTTTGGCGCCTTCCCGGGACAGGAAATTCGCCAACTCTTCGAGCCGCGCTTGCATACTGGCTGACGCCTGAACCCCTAGCGGTGGCGGCATGAGCGCCACTCGGAAGTCGGCCAGACGCTGGTGGCGGGCCGGAGGTAGGGCCAGCTGCCAGCCGGCATCCTCACCCTGTTCCGGTCCAACCAGAACATCGAAGAGTAATTCCAGGTCGACCGCGCTGCGCGCCAGCGGTCCCTGCACCGGCATCAGGATCGCGGGATTGGGTAAATCCGCCCTTGGGAACGCGCCGCTTTTGGGAATCGCCGTCTCCGATGGGCGATGACCATAGACGCCGCAATAGGCGGCCGGAACGCGAATGGAACCCCCGATATCGCTCCCCACTTCTAGGGGGGTCATGCCGACTGCGAGGGTGGCGGCGCCGCCACCCGTGCTGCCTCCGGGAGTCCGTGACCAATCCCAGGGGTTGTTCGTGCGGCCATAGACGGGGCTGTCCGCCTGCCATCTTCGCGACCGGAATATTAGTCTTGCCGAGAAGACAGGTGCCGGTGCCGAAAACCTGTGTCGCGATCGGGCCGTCGATCGCGGGTCGATAGTCCTTGAGGTCCGTCATCCCGGCGCTCTGCGGCAGACCTGCCGTGAGGGTGGATTCCTTCAGGCTCATGGGCAGGCCCAGCAGCGGGGCGGTGTCGCCAGCGGCGATGCGCGCGTCTGCCTGCTTCGCCGCCTGGCGGGCGCGATCGAAGGTCCGGACCGGGATGGCGTTAAGTTGTCCGTCGTGTGCCTCAATTCGCGCGATGTGCATGTCTACCAATTCGGTGGATGAGATCTCGCGATGGCGCAGCGCCTCCAACATGGCAGTGGCAGTGCTATAGAGGTCGATCGCCATGTCTTCCCTCCTCGAGTTGCTGAGCGCCTACGTCGTGCTGCAGGCGCTCGGCTGCCTCTCGCGCCCGGGCTATGCCATCCAGGCGACCCGCAGCCCGGCGCCCTGGGTATGCGGCGAGCCGGAGATGGCCGGCTGGTAATCCCGCAGATTCATCACCCCGGCTTCCAGTAGCGTCAGGTGATGGGTGTAGAGTTGCGGCAGTTCTTCATTGACGATACTGTCGATCTCCGCATAGAGCTCAAGACGCTTGGTCTGATCCCGGGTCCGGCGGGCTTCCTCAATCAACTTGTCCGCCCGCTCATGGTGGAAACGCGATGGCTGCTTCGTCGTCGGCCCGTTCGAGTGGATTTCACGCGCATACCAGCCATCCGGGTCGAACTTATTAGGCAGCCGCCTCCGATTCGATGTGGAACTCCCCCGAGCGCCGTTTTTGCCGGATCTCGGTCTCAAAGTAGTTCTCAAACCGCTCCAAGACGGTGACTTCGTAGCGTTCCCATTTCTTAAACTTAAAGGGCCCGCAGCCGATGGGGTGCTCGTTGGCCTGCGTTTCGCTGTCCGGCGCCATCAGGTTGCAGGGATAGAACACGACATCGGCGGGCAGCGCCACACTGGGCTGGTGCAGGTGTAAGCGCACGGTGTACTTATCGGGGGCCACGATCTCTTTCACATTCGCCAGGGCCGAGCGCGCAAAGCCATTGCCGATCTTCGGATCCTTCATGCGCTCGAAATTCCACTTGACGGCGGCTGCGTCGACCTCGCGCCTGTTGTGGAAGAGCACGCCTTTGCGCAGGGTGAAGGTGTAGGTCATGAGATCCTGGGAAGACGCCCACTCGCTGGCAATGCCCGGCACCGGCTCGAGTTTCGCATTGAGATCGACTAAGCCCTGCGTGGTGAGGGCAATCGGAAAGGAGACGTAATACATAATATTACGATGGGGATCAAGACCTGTGGCATCCGAGCGGGTGGCAAAACGGATCGTCCCCCCGCGGCCGGGTTTGGGTTCGCCGGCTTCGGCCTTCCCGGTGAGGCTAAAAGCGGCAGCGCCAGCCATCGCGCCGCCCGTGCCGGCGAGAAAGCCACGCCGCGACAGCTCCGTCGGTTGATGGTTTCGGTCTCCGGACATCCTCTCTCTCCCTCTCTTACGCTCAACCCCGACCAAGCGTTGAGCCACAAAAAAAGCGCACCCTGACCCCTCCTCTTGTTGGAAGATGTCCGGCTGCGCCTTCGGTTCCAGCTCGGTTGTCAGCTCGTCAGATCAACCTCGGATCGCACATGATGTTCTGCAGTTCGCTTTGGCACACCGGCATCCTACGCCTGTCTGACGCTCGTGTCAAACTCGTTTACCTCGCGCTGTCCCGCGGGCATCCTTCGATCACTGGTGGGCTCGATGCTTGCTGATTTTATGACAAAAAACTATTATTGATTTCCTGCATTGAGCAGGTACAATCCGCGAAAAAATCCTTTACCTTCCGCTGAATACGTTGCCAGAGGACGACGCGGATTTCAAGGGAGCGTCTCGGATGGAAGCCGATACGGCAGTAGCGGTGAGAAAGGACGGTGCCGCTGCCACGGCTGCAAGTCCACCGGTTAAGGCGATGTGAAGCTTATAGAAGACGTACATCAGGTCATCCGCACCGGTCAATGCCTCGTAGTGATCGACCTGATTGGATGCCTTGGGCAGGTCTGAATCGGCCGTCGTGTAGTGATCGATGGCGGTCTGACCGAATGCCTCGGCTTGATCGAGATAACGGGTGTCATGGGTCAATTCGTAGGCCACGACCAGCAGGTTAATCGCATGGGCGAAGGTATCCGGACCATATTCATGAGTCATATCCGGCGGATCGGCGCTGCCGTACAAATCGGCGGCCGCGATCACATGGTTCAAATAAGCGGGATTCCCGGTTTGTTCGTAGCGCTGGTGGTGCAGCAACGCATAGCGGGCGGTGGTCGCGACGGCGTAGCCCACATCCCACATGAGACTATAGGCCTGACGGCCCGGCACATCCGCGTTCACCTGGGATGCCTAGCCAAAGAAACGAAACCCCTGATCGATCGTCAGGGGATGATGGGCTTGGTTGAGGATGACATCATCCGTCAGGTCGATTTGCTGCTGAATCTGGTGGCGTTCTTTTTCCGGCAAGTCGCTCTCGGCCAAGGCGTGAGCTAGCTCGATGGCCATTAAAATACTATTCTTATGCTGCCAGGCATCGGCATCCGGCCCGGCTTCGGCCTGGTGCTGGTACGATAGGGCCTGAGTGCCGCGCCATCGCCGTCCGTTCTGGTAATCGATGAGCCGGTTGATGGCGGTTAACAGGGTCTGACGGACATCGGCATCGGAGGAACCGTGATACGCATTGGCCCAGGCCCGCACCATGTGGCCGGTCACCCGGGGAAACGGATTCTTGGTGGCGGTGTCGTGCCGGTCGTAAGCGGCATGGCGGTCGTACTCGCCTGTGGCTTGGTCGTGAACTTGGTGCTGCCAAAGCCCGAGCGCAAAGTCCTTGGCGGCGTTGAAGGAAAGCGCAAACAGGTGAGGAAAAAGCTGTTGCGGTTCCTCAAAAAATTCGTGATACCGGAACTCGAATCCCCTCGGGTTGATATACCACTGCGCCTGTTCGCTGGTGAAATCCCAATAGACGTGTTCCCCCCAGGCCAGCAGATCGGTCGCCGCGCTTCGGGTATGGTTGACGAACCAGGTTAAAGCGGCATCGGCTACGACCGCATAACGGCTATTTCCTGAGTCGTCTGTGATGCGGTAGAGCAACTCATACAACTGGATATGGTGGGCAGGATTGGCGCCACGCCAGGCCCGATCCTGGGAGCGCATCCCGGCGACCGCAGGCGGCCCGGAGGAAAAGAGTTGGTAGGTGGAACGATCGAGCGTCGTGGCAAACAGTGGGGTTGGCTGCGGGCCGTAGGTATCCCTGCCGTCTTGGATCATACGGTTGGCGTAATTGAGGGAGAGATCGCGATAGGTGTGGCCGTCATAAGCTGCACAGGCTGGCACGAGCGAGGAAATGGCGAATAAACTCATGATGAAAATTTGAGGGTGCACTCGTGCCATCGGTTTGGCCTCCGACTCAGCTGAGAACTGGAACATGTAAACGACCCCCATGACGAGGCCAGCGCTCGGCAGGGCGAACACCACGAAAGCGTCACTGTTCGCTTGCCCTGGCCTACTGCTTGGGAATGAAATCGCCCTTGACGTGTTGATGAATGAACACAATGCAATCCTCAGGCCCGACACAGGCATCGCCGTGCATGCTCATTCCGGGCTGAAACACGTAGGAGCCCGGGGGCAGCTCTCGTTCCTCGCCCCCCTCAAAGGCGTGGCGCCAAGTTCCTGTCAGATTGAGCCCGTGATAGTCACCCGTGTGGGCGTGAATTGGTGCGACAAACCCGGCGGGCAACTTGAGCAGCGCGGCGTACTCGCCCTTACTGCGATCTCCCCAAAGCGTCACGATTTTCAGCGGCGAATCGGGCCCAACGTCCTGCCATACCATGTCATTGGCGGCGGTCATCGTTCCGATCTTGGCGTTAGCCGCCGCGTAGCCGAGTGCGGCGGCGGCAATCAGCGACATACCAAGCAATAGTGATTTCTTTGTCATCGTTCTTCTCCTATGAAAAAAGGACTGAGGACTGAGGACTGAGGACTGAGTCAAAGATGTTTTTCCTCATTTCCGGGTGCCGCAAACGCGGCATGACGACTCCTTTTGAACATGACATAGGCCAAGTGCAGAGTATTCATGGGCGCTCATTGTACGGGAGCACCTAAGCCGCTGTCCACACCAGTTCTGACCATCTTTCCTACCTTCAACCGTTGAGTTTCCGTATGTGCAGATGGTACGATGGCCCAACAGGGACATGCCGAGCACGGATCGGAATGATCCGCAGGGTTCGGGTACACGACCTGTTGTTTGCCATTGTGAAGGTGGCTGTTTTTCCTTATACTCGGGGGACTTGCAACGAGGGCAGACGTCTCGGATGACCGTGATTTGCGTTGACATGACGGTGCCCGACTTCCAAGTCTAAGCGTGTGAACGGCATGGCCGATTCAAGCGGGCTTGACTTTCGGCCATTGTGAGCAATCGACATCAAGAGGCAAGTAATCCGACATGAACTCGACCCGTAAACAAGTCGCCGTCGTGGTGGGGGCGACATCCAAGTGGCAGTCCGATGGCCGCAATACCAAACTGGCGCACGGTAGGATGATCGACGACAGCGACATGCCCGTCGGCGTGCGCTGGGGCGTGGGCGGCGCCATCGCCCAAAAGTTTGCCCAGGAGGGCTTCTTCGTCGTGCTGACGACCCGGAATGCCGCCAATGCATCGGCGCTGGAGAAGGCCATCAAAGAGCAAGGCGGCGAAGGCATGATTGTCGAGCTGGACCTGGTGTCGCATGAATCTATATCCAAGGCGTTCGCCAAGATTCGAGATACAGTTGGCGACCCGGATGTCTTGGTCTACAACGCGGGCTACCTGGAGGGGCGTGACCTTCCGCCCGAGAAAGAATTGCTTGAACACATCCCCGTCGACATGTTCGACACCGCACAGCACATCGCCAGCCGTGGCCCGTTCTTGGTCGCCAAGGAGGTGTTGCCCGCCATGCGAGAGCGAGGAGAAGGCTCGTTCCTCATTTCGAATAACTCGTCGTCATTGCGCGGACGAAAGCGCATGACCGGACAGTCGCTGTACTATCCGAGAGTGATGATGCGGACGCTGGCGCAGGTGCTGACGGAGGAATATTCCGAGCATGGCGTGCACGTGGCCAACGTCGTGATAGACGGCCTTATCGACTCTCCAGGCACCCGAGCCCTGCCGAGAGCCCAGCAGCAGCCTGACGTGGTGATGAATCCCGTTAAGATCGCTGAGGCTTTCTATTACCTACACACACAAGACAAATCCTGTTGGACGCACGAGCTACAATTGACGCCATTTCCGACCAAGCCGAGCTTTTAGCCGCAACGGGTCAAGACGAGGCAGAACGGCTCAGGTCGAGAACCCCAAGAATCGCCCATCGATCTGGCTGAGGGATAGGCGCTATTCCGCCTCAAATTAGCAGGCTCTGCTGAATAGGCGTCATACGTGATACGAGGATCAAGAAATGGCATCTGGCGGGGCCGCCGGTGGGGCGTAGAAACAGCTATCGACAACCCAGACCTTACCAGGCCGCAATGGGATTCCCCGGCGCGCCGGTGCCGCCAACTAACTTGATCGGCGCCCAAGAGAACAAGAACTCGTACGCTTTTTCCTTGGACAACACACTCAGGTCCAGGTTTTCGAAGTTCGTAATCCCATGCCGCACCATCAAATTGATGTGACAATAGGCGAATGCCTCCGGGGCGCCTTTGGCGAAATCATACGGCTCCAGGCCCCAAGTGTCCGAGCCGACCATGGCGATTTTTTTGGCGATGAGGTAGTCACAGACCTCCGGAGCGATGCCGGGCTCGCCAGCCCCCGCCTTGGCATTAATCGCCGCATGTTCCGCTGGCGTCAGCGTCGGATCGCCCCACTGACTACTCCAACCCGTACGGAACAGCACCACGTCTCCCTGACTCGCATCGGCAATGCCTTGCGCTGCCAAGGCCGCTTTATAATCCTTCAGGGTGATGCTGTATCCCTTGTCCAACACCTCGACGCCTTTGAGCGCCGCGATGTCGATTAGAATCCCCCGGGTAAAATACCCCACCGAGGCGATATGCTCCGTCCCCACTTTCTTCAGCCCACGGGGACTGCCGACCTCTTTCAGTTTATAGCCATTATAAAAATAGTCCCCATCTTCCCAACCCTTGACGCCTTCGATCCGGATCATCGGATGGCCCAAGCCATCCCACTGCGTGCCGACCTGCCCGATTTCCGCCGTGAGGATCTCGTCCATAAACGTCTGACTGTAGTTCTTCCCTGGCCAGCTCAGCGGCCCGTGTGTCGGGCCGCCGCCACTCGGAATGCTCATGGCGAAGGTGCGGCCCGGGACCAGAGGCATGCCGTTATAATAGGGCATGCCGAGCGTCGCTACCTTGCCCTGCTTCACGAGTTTCGCGGCGGCAACCCGTTTTTCCGGCGTTATATAATGGGTCGCGCCAAGCGTATCCTCGGCGCCAAACTCCGTCGGCCACCACTTTTCGTCCACCGGGTTATTCCCTGCCAAAGCCGTATGGGCCATGGAGCCAAACACACACCCCGCGGCAACTGCGGAGATCACGACGACGGCTCGGATGTTTCTCATCATGATATCCCTCCTTGTTCATTGACCATGACGTTGTGGAAGCAAGAAGACATGGTAAGGTTGTTCACCCTCCTTTCTTAGAGCCCGCTTTGAGGGAGGATATGCAAGGTTGGAAACGTGGCATGTATCTATGACATAAGGCGTTTTCGATGTCAACGGTTTTCTTTTTTTGGCGCCATGGGTGCGGTATGACCGCTTTGGCGTCATAGTCTATTGGCACCATCTTGTCCACCCGGGCGCCCCATTGGTAATTCCCTTCAACGGTACGTGCACACCAGCATTGCGTACAGCCATAACGCGGCATCTGCTTAAATGCCTGGCGCACGCCAAGGCGCAAGACATTGATGGAGGGATCGCGGCGGTTGACTTGCCCGCAATGATACAGGTTGCCTGCCGGATCCATCGTGACCGAGATCCAGCCCGCAGCACAGGGCAGAGGCGTGTCCTGCGGAAAGGTGCGAAAGTGGCGCAGGCTCGACCATTGATTGCCAACGGCAGGGCTGTGGCGCTTGCGCTGTTCGATCCTGGCAAACGCGTCCCTGAGTTCTGGCGCCTGCAGTTGAAAGGCGGCGCCATCCCGCTCCGTATCCAGAAACAAACTGTTGCGCGCCGGCTGGAACACGATCGAGCAGCCGAGTTCCTCCACGAGGTCGATGAGGGCCTCGAGGGCATGGGCGTTGTGCCGCCCCACGACGCAGGTAAATTCCACTTTCGGCACGCCGGCATCCCGAGCCGCGACCGCGCCCTTGATCGCATGCTCGAATGAGCCTGGCCCGCGCATGGCGTCGTGATGCTCCTGCAGGCCATCCAGGCTAATCCGCACCCCGGCCAATCGTTGTACGGTGCGGATCTTGGCCGGCGCCAGAATGCCGTTGGTGTGCATGTGGGTGGCGACCTCGTGTGCGGTTAACCAGGCGACGATATCATCGATATGCCCGAGGGACAAGGGCTCGCCCCCATCGAGATTGATTTTCCACATCCCTAAGGCGATGAACTCGTCGAGTACTCTGAAAATATCATCGCGAGACATCTCCTGGGGCATGGGCGTGTGCCGGTCGCAATAGACACAGGCCAGATTGCACCGATGGGAGAGTTCGAAGGTCAAGACCAAAGGGGAAGGCCGGCCAAAGCGTGCTACGATGCCCTTGGTGAGGAGAGTTGCTTTGTGCATACGCCGTACTCCTCTGCGCTCATTGAATGATGAAAAAGGGATCCGCGAAGGATGCGAAGGAACACGAAGAGAAGTGGATGGTTCATAGGAGGCATGCCGGTGACGCGAAGTCCGCATCGTCGTGAGCCTGACTTCAGATCACCGGCTGTGCTTATGCGGTCAGGTCTGGTGTCATCTACTTATACATCGTCTGGTTCATCGTCCCGCTGCTATAGATATCCGGATCCAGGATGACATTGACACAAGAGGGTTTGCCTGAAGCACGGGCGCGCTCCATGGCCGGACGGATATCTTCCGGCTGGGTCACCAATTCGCCATAGCCACCCATCGCCTCGACGATGACATCGTAGCGCGTCTCGGACAGCTTGTTGGCGACATCGCCGTGCTGTTCGCCGTACTTTGCCAGTTGGCCGTAGCGGATTTGATTCCAGCCAGCGTTGTTGCCGACGACACTGACAAAGGGCAAATTAAAGCGCACCGCCGTGTCGACATCAAACCCGGTCAGGCCGAAGGCGCCATCGCCAAAGAGCACGAAGATGTCCTTCTCCGGCATGGCCGCCTTGGCGGCAATCGCAAAGGGCGCCCCCACACCGAGCGTGCCCAGCGGGCCGGGATCGAGCCAGTGCCCTGGCTTGTGCGTTCGAATTACCGACGCCGACATGGTGACAATATCCCCGCCGTCGCCAACAAAGACGGTGTCCTCGGTCAGAAAATCGTTGATCTCCTTACACAACCGTAACGGGTGAATGGGAACCTAGTCAGAATTCAAACCCGCCGTGGCCTGATTAGCGCCTTTGTCCTCGGCTTCCCGCAGCGTCCGCAACCATTCCTCCGCCGCACTCCCACGCACCCCGATGGCCTCGGTGAGCTGGGTCAGGACTGCAGCCGCATCCCCACAAATGCCGAGGTCGACGTCGCGGTTATGCCCCAGCTCGCCGTATTCCAGGTCCACCTGGATGACTTTTGCCTTCGGGTTCAAGCGTTGCCCATAGCCGAGGCGGAAATCGAACGGCGTGCCCAGAATCATGATCACCTCGGCCTCGCCCAAGGCCTGGCGGCGCGACCGTACAAACAGGTTCGGATGGGTCGGCGGCAGGGCGCCACGCGCGGCGCCGTTGACGTAGATTGGCAACCCGGCCTTTTCCCCCAGCGCGGCTAACGCCTCCGCCCCGCGGCAAAACTGCACCTGACTCCCGGCCAACACGGCCGTGCGCGGCGCCTGGCCGAGCCAGGTCGCGGCCAACTCGATCGCTTTGGGATCGCCATGGGTTTTGTAGGGAGAGCGATATTGTTCCGGGAAACGTACGGCGTCGACATCGACCTGGGTATCCAAAACATCGCGCGGAATTTCCAGAAAGGACGGCCCCGGGCGTCCGTTGTACGCCTCGCGGAAGGCCATACTAATCAGCTCGGGAATCCGAAACGTCTGCGGCACCGTGGCGGCGAATTTGGTAATGGGCTTCATAATGCCGACGTGATCCAGCTCCTGCAGTGAGCCCATGTGAATCTGCGTCGAGGCGCCCTGACCGCCGATGACCAACATCGGCGTCTGCGCCCGAAAGGCATTGGCGACGCCGGTGACGGTGTCCGTTGTGCCTGGCCCGGCGGTGACCACCGCAACGCCCGGCTTGCCGGTCACGCGCGTCCAGGCGGCCGCGGCGTGCGCGGCCGCCTGCTCGTGGCGTACGTCGATAATCTGAATCCCTTCGTCAAGGCAGCCGTCGTAAATGTCAATAATGTGTCCACCGCAGAGGGTGAAAATCGCTTCGACTCCTTCTGTCTTCAAGGCTCGGGCGACGAGATGTCCGCCACTGATTTTTTCCATGGTGTCACTCCTGCTACACGTGAGGAACGACAATGGGCGCCTGCGGTCGCGACCCTTGTTCCCTTGCGCCAGCTCTACGCCCTATGCGCGGCCGCCGTGCGATGGTAAGGCATTATAACATTGTCGAACGCCGACACAATGCCGTCTTTTCGACTGCGCGGCATGGTGTCGGCGCGTTTCACGCCGGGCCAAGCGCTCTCCGGAGTGTTTTGTCGCTGCTGCCTTTGCCCCTATCGACAGGCCAGGATGTCCCGGTCTTTGCCACGTCCGCATCGTCGCAACCCAGGCGGCGGGGGATGGTGTCGCCAGGTGTTATGGATGGGCAAACGATCGGTGATGGAGGTGACGAGTACGCGGGTTCACCCTGGGTTGCGAGAGGCAAGATCAGCCCTCTACTCGCATGGCCGCCATGCCAGGGTATAGACGGTTGGACTACGGATGGCAAGACGCCCGAGGCCGGCCCGGTTGTCCGCATTGTTCATACGCATGGCGGTACGGAGTACCAGATTGCGCTGCGCATTGCAGGGAGACCACACGTTGCCGGCGCCTCCTAGCTGTGTCTGGTCGCGAGCCGTGTAGTGACCCCCGACTGGACCCTGATAGTTCTTGACGATCTCGATGCCTTGGCGCCCTTGAAAATAGATCTCGGTGAGGCGGTGCCCCCGCACCCCTGCCTGCAGCCACAACCCCCGTTGCGAGTCGATCTCGATGACGGTATACTGCCAGCCCGCCGGAATGTACAACGGTAGAGAAACCGTGCAGAATGTCCGCACGGTCGGGCTCGTGTTGGGCCCCACATCGGCCTCGTAGGCATCGAACACGAGGCGCACGGTGTACCCATCCTCGCTCAGGGTCGCCTCCACGTGGGCCGCCTGTAGACACCCGTTACCGCCGTGGCTCACGGCGTCATGGAAGTAGATCTCATGGGGAGGAGGGCTCACCTGGGCCAAGCTACTGGTGGCGGCCATGAGCCAAAGCAACGCCACGATGCTGGACAGACACGTCCAGGGGAAGTGGGGCCATCGAATCGTCTGAGCTTTCATGGGTTTCTCCTTGGCCGATATCCCTGGTTGGCAGGGACACGGTGGTATGAAGAAGGTCCCCGCCCTCGGTCGTGGGCAGGGACGAGCAGTTTACTGGGGCGCTTAGCGGCCAATATCGAAGCTGCTTTGGCTGTTCGCTGAGGGGCAACGCCGCCAGGCGAAGCCGTAAATGTGTTGGATCTCGCCGTCGATTGAATCGGTCGTGATCTCTCCAAAACCCTGGCGATTGCGACGGTTATTGAGTCGCAAACTGGTTTTGATCGTCAGATGGCGCTGCTGGTTGCAGGGCGACCAGGCGCGGTTGTGGGTCTCGGTGCCGATGACATCGGAAAAGTCGAAGTCACGCTCTACAAAGCCTCTCCAGAAACTGGAAAACCTCGGTCCACGCCGACCCTGGAAATAATACTCCGAGATCTGACGCGCTTCCACACGGCGGTCGAGGCCCACAAAGTCCCGATAATCCAATTCTATCAGGGAGTATTGCCAGCCCGGTGGAATGTTCAGCGGCAGATTGATATTGCAAAACCGTCGCACCCTAGACCGAAGTTCCTCCCGTGATTCGGCGACAACTTGTTGAAATAAAAACTCAAAAGCCTGAAACGAATTGACCT
>CBCXVS010000214.1:0-13475 GCA_965178525.1 uncultured bacterium
AAGGTCAATTCGTTTCAGGCTTTTGAGTTTTTATTTCAACAAGTTGTCGCCGAATCACGGGAGGAACTTCGGATTAGCGCAGCGACATCATGGGTCACCGTCCTACAATCGAGATTTATACACCCCGTATTCTCAGGCTCTCTCGTTATCCAACGACAGGGCTGATGAGGAAAGCTCAGAGGGCCGATTTGGCAGAATGTTCGCTCTCGGTGAAGCATTAATGCCGCATCCGAGCCCGATTTATGATTTGCGCCGTTTGGGGCGCGTTGATGGCCTATGGTTGATGAAGCAGGGAAGGCTGCGGATAGCACGGTCCATGCCGGCGTGACCTTTTTCGGCCAATTTATCGATCACGATATCACCCTTGATGTCAGCACCAGTCTGGACCGTCCCGTCTTTGCGGGTGATGTTGAGAATAGCCGGACATCCAACCTCGACCTAGACTGTGTCTATGGCAATGGACCGGATGCCAGCCCGTTTCTCTATGATCTGCCGAAGCTTGTGGTCGGTGATACTTTAGGCCAACCCAACCGTTACGATTTGGCGCGATTCAATGGCGTGGCGTTAATTGGCGACTCGCGTAATGATGAGAATGCGATTGTCTCTCAGTTACAGGCCGCGTTTATCGCCTTTCATAACGCTGTGGTTGATGCCATCGTCGAAAGTAGCGGCGGTACGATCGCTGAGCTCTCTCCCGCTCAAAAGCGCGCGACCTTTGAGACGGCTCGTGATCATGTCATTCATTACTATCACCGCCTCATCGCGGAAGATTTTCTGCCCAACATCATTGGCGTGGCTCGTACGCTTGAGATCACCACCAAAGGTAGGAAGTTTTACTTCAAAGATGGGTTTTTTAATCCCGCAGCGAACCGCGTGCGCCGCCCCTATATTCCGATCGAGTTCTCAGTTGCCGCCTATCGCTTTGGCCACAGCCAGGTTCGGGAAACCTACGATTTGAATCAAAATCGTAAGAATATCCCTTTGTTTGACCTGGATGATCCGATGGGTTTGATGGGATTTAAACCGATTGACCCGGCCAATGTCATTGACTGGCGTTTCTTTTTCCCGGTTGACGGAAGCCCACAGAAGGCGCAAAGGGCGAGAAAAATCGATACCAAATTACCATCGCATCTGTTTGAACTCAATCGGGTCAATGTCGTCCCTGCAGATGATCTCGGCTCCCTGGCAGCCCGCAACCTGAATCGCGGCAGGATTTATCGGTTGCCATCAGGTCAAGCGCTCGCTCAAGTGATGGGGTTTGATGCTTTGGCAGCCGACGGTGCGGTCAGACATACCCTTGCATTAAGATTAACACCCTTGTGGTATTACATTTTGCAAGAGGCTAAACAGCAGCCCGTACAAAAGAAATATAATATGGTCGTGAAGACAAAGCTGGTCAAAACATCAAACTATATAAAATCGAGCTATAAGAAAGGCGCTGGTGATTCAGATGGTGGTGATATTCTTGGGCCAGTGGGTGGCACGATTGTCGGCGAAGTCCTCATTGGACTGATCGATCACTATCGGGAATCCACGGGTAAGGGATTGGATTTTATCCCGAGTGTAGAGATTGGGACGACTGACGCCGGCGAATACGGTTTGCGCTTCCAAATGCAAAACCTCTTACGCTTCACTGGCCTGCTCCAATAACACGGAGGAACGCCAGGGGCCAGCGCTCGATGTTATACGCCTCAAATCGAAATCCCCAGCAAACGATAAAGTCAAGAGCTGGCCCCTTCCGACAGCCGTCTCACTTCCCTTCCGCATCTCGTGGTCCGTCAAGTTTAATTTGATGGATAGAGTCTCCTGCCCGATCGCACACTCACGTCGCTCATCGACACCGCTGCCGATAGCGCGTGGCGGCCGAAGCTAGCACACGCTGCCTGCATTATGATACGGTGGTGCTCCAGAGAAGGAAAGGAAGGAGCATGACCACAACGACGACACGCGCACAAGCGACGACGATTCTCCCGCTCAACACCCAAGCGCCCCATTACAAATGGCTCGTCGCGAGCATCATCCTGCTCGCCAGTGGGACCCAGACCTTCGGCGGGGGCAGTAGTGTCAACCTCATCATGCCGCGCCTCATGGCCGCCTTCGGCGCCGATCTGGCCACGACGCAATGGGTCGTCACCGGCTTTTTTCTGACCCGTGTCCTGGTCACGCCGCTGCTCGGCTGGCTCGGCGGCATTCTGGGGTACCGCAACATGTTTGTCGCCATCATGGCGGGTGTCGTGGTGACCTCGATCGGGTGCGGGTTGGCCACCAGTCTGACCATGCTCGTGGCTTTTCGCCTGCTGCAGGGTCTGATTATGGGGACGATGGAAGGGCTGACCGCGATGATCCTAGTGGGCATCTTTCCAGAGCACCAGCGCGGCCTGGCGCTGGGCCTGCGATCCATTGGCTGGTCGGCGGGCGAGGCGATCTTCTACACGCTGGGCGGCTACCTGGTAGAACAGATTTCCTGGCGCATGATCTTTTTCCTGGCCGTTCCCTCCGGCATCGTGTCCGCCCTGCTGGGGCTGCTCATGCTGCCGCAGCACCGCGAGTCCCGGGGGGCGCCGGTAGACTCCCCGGGGCTCTTGGCACTGGCAGGCTTTTTGGTGCCGCTGCTCTTGGCGATCAGCTGGAGCCGCGACAGCCAAACCGAGAACACGACCCTCCTGTGGTTAGGAATGGGTGCGCTGGCCGGAGGCGCTCTCTTTCTCCTGCGGGAGTTGCTGACCTCGTTTCCCGTCGTGAATCTGCGCCTGTTTCAGCAACCGACGTTCCGGCTGATCTGCGCTACCGCGTTTTTCAACCACATGGGGCTACACGGCGCGCTCTTCATGGTCCCGATCTTTCTGCAGCAGGTGCTCGGCTTGTCTCCCCTACAAGCGGGGTTGGTCATCGTACCCGCGCTCCTCATTTCCGGCGCCACCGGCGTCATGACGGGACGCCTCAGCGACCTGGCGCCACCGCCTCTGGTGGTCATTGCGACCATGATGTCCCTGGCCGTGATTTTCTATTCCTTTTCCTCCGTGACCGCCTTGACGGCCATCGCGGTCATCATGGGTTATGTCATCCTCTATCGCATTTGCATGATTGGCACTGTCACCCCGATGACGGTGCTCACCGTGCAGGTCCTCGAGACCAACCAAGTGCGTATGGGCCAAGGGTTAATCGGGGTGGTCCGCAGCATCGGCGGCCTGCTTGGCGTCACCATCACCAGTGTGCTCTTTGAGCGTCGGCGCGCGTCATACCAACTTGCCGCCTATCAGACCTACGACAGCGCCTCGTTGGCGCATAGCGACACGTTGCGCGACCTGCAACGGCTTTTGCGCCAGGCCGGTATTGTGGGGTCTACAGCAGATCGAGCCGCGCTGGGCGCCATTCGCCGCCAGATGGACATCGAGGCCATTGCGGTAGGCTTTCAGGGCAGTTTTCTCCTCTCCTGTACGTGCTTCTTGCTGGCCAGCCTGCCGATGCTGTATCTCTTTTTACGCCAGCGCTGGCGGCGTTGAGCCTGTATGTGAGGACCATAAAGCCATTCTGTCCAAGGTACTTAAAACGATACTGCCGGGACCTGCAGGATGCTTTCAGGCTGCTCATGACGATCAAAGATCGCATGATAGGCATCGTCCATTTTCTTGACAACTTGTGGCTTAAAATATTTCTCGCTGCATTGGCCACACACGCCTACCGGCACGTTCCGTATCACGAGTAATCTCTCCTGGCGTCGGTAGTCATAGTCCACCCTTTTTTCTGTTACGATTCCGCCACAAAACGTGCAATCGCCATACATGGTCATACCCGGCTCCCTCTCGTCCATGGATCGCGCCACCTAGGCGGGTGGGGAATATAAACGGTTATGATGCGTAGAATTTTCTCATCCTCGGGAGTAGTCTTCGCCCATCCGATGACCGCATGAATTGGCTTCGTACCGGCATAACCTAAAACCAGGCAGCTTTCGCCTCTCGGGTCTTCAGGGTAATCTTCCAGGATCTCACCTTGGATCAGAGCAACCTCGATTTCTACGATGTCGAGATCATCTTCAAGCCTTTCCTGCTGAGCATGCATGCTGAACTCATATTGATCTCGGCTGATCAAGTATCGAATATCGTCAATTTCCATGATCTTTGTCACAGTTATCAAGCAGCTTAAACATCAAAATATCGATCCTGCAGTGGTGCTCAAGCTGATTTCAGGGCAGCTTTCTTCCCTCCTGTGCGCGCTTCTTGCTGGCCAGCCTACCGTATGTGAGAACCATGCGCTGGCCTCACCACCCACGTGCCAGCGTAGTGAGGCCATCTGTCGCCCGCCGCTGGCGCGTTAGCCCGCGATGCGGTAGACACGTGCCGCCGTGTCGTGGAACATGGCAGCGCGCTCGGCAGCCGAGTAGCCTGTGGACAACCGTTTGAAGGCGTTGTACATCACGTTGTAAGAATAGGACACTTTGTCCACCGGGAAGTTGCTTTCGAACATACACCGGTTAGGGCCGAACTGCTCGATGCAGTAGTTCATAAAAGGCGCCATCGACTCCGCCAGCTCTTCCGAGCCGATGGGCTGGGTCCGGGTATGCCAGTCAAAACCGGTTCGGGGCATGCCGATGCCGCCGAGTTTCATGACCACATTGGGGCACGCGCCGACGGCGGCGATGCCGCTGCGCCAGGTGGCCATCACCTCATCGTCCCGATTGGCATATGGGCCAACGCGCATCAGGCCACCAATATGGTTCAGAATAATGGTCAGCTCCGGGACGGCCTTGGCAAAATCGGCCAACTCGGGTAGCTGCGGAAAATACATCCAACCCTCGAGAGACAACCCCATTCGCGCCAGCACCCGTGCGCCGGTCCGGAACGGGTCACTGGCGAGCTGACCTGGCATCTTGTGCGCCGCGGTGTTTTCCACCTCGGGGTGCGGATCCCACGTGACGGAATGACGGATGCCGCGAAACCGGTTGGGACTGGCGGCCTGCAACGCCTCTAGCACCGGCGCCACCCGCTCGCCCAGGTTCAAGTTGGCGTGACCGACAATGGCGGCCGCGGCCCGGCCGGGGCCATACAGACCGCTGGCGCAGGCGGCGGCTAAGCCCTGGACGAATTCGACTTCCCCCACGGGACGCATCTCCTCCGGTCCGTCAGCCCGGTACATCGCGCGCGCCTCCACAAATACGGTCGACCGCACGTTGTGACCGCTGTTCATATCCTCGGCCAGCTCGTGCAGCAGATACCGTTGGTAGGGAATGCGCTCGGTGCGAAAGTCCCAGAAGTGATGATGCGGATCACAGATGGGCAGTTCCGGCTCCAAAGCCGGTTCCGGGGTTAACGCGAGCCAGTCATTGCCTCCGAATGGCATCGTGACACCTCCTTTGTAGTAGTTGGCGGTTCAATCATCACACGGTCGTCTCGGCCTACCACGCCGGCTTGCCGGAACTCCAGCCCCAATTGTCGGGCGGCCAGATGTTGCGGCCACGCCGGCCACCGGTGCGCTCGCCCGCGTACCAGTCCTGCACGGTCTCGCGCCACTTGGCGATGTGCGGCGTTTTCGTGTGGTATTCGAACGCCGCCTTGTTGACGTAGACTTCGTACAGGTACAACTCGTCGGGCTTGTTGATATTCTGGTAGACATCAAACCGCAGGCAGCCAGGCTCTTCGTGCGTCGAGCCCAGTCCATCGAGCGTGACGGCCTCGATGAACGCGTCCACCTTGTCCGGCTGGATGGGCAGCGGGGCGTGGATGACATGCAAGCTGCTGCGGAACGCGTCGTCTGCCACGGCGCCTGCACGCTGGGCATCCCAGGAGGCATTGCCCCGTGGGTATACCGGCCTGCAAAACGAGACTTCTATGGGGCTATCCAAGAGGTCCCGCACCGCGCTGTCCCACTGCTTGAAGTGCGGCGTGGTCTTGTGATGCTCGAACGCCGCCTCATCGTTGTAGACCTCGTTAAAGGCGAAGAGCGTGGGGTCGGTTTCATCCTGAATGATGTCGAACCGGCGGCAACCGGGCTCGTTGAGGACAGAGCCGGTGCCGTCTGCAATCGAGGCCGTAATAAAATCGTCGATGCCGTCTTGTTTGACTTTGAGCCGAACCATGAGGATGTGCATAGCAACTCCCTGCAGGCGCGCCGTGAGGCGCGGCTGGAACGGGTGACGGGTGACGCCGGTTTGCAAATCAGCAGCAGTATACAGGGTTCGCGCACGGGATACGAGTTTGTCGTGGCGTAAAAACGCCACGGCACCTGGCGCTATCTCCGTCCCCTTCGCGTCCTTGGCGGATCCCATTTCCATCATTGCCGGGTGCTGATCGCCTCGGCATGACGACTCTTATGCCACAATAAATCTCCAGGGTTGAGGCAAATAGCATTCATCCTGGAGCCTGGCTTCTCAGTCGATCCGGATGACTTGGCTTCACTCGTCGCTGTTATCACATCAGAATAGAACGTGTATCAGTGGGCGAAACGTTAGGGTAGCAGGCCAAAGTAGAACGTGTCGGTGTTGGGGTCTAGCGCAAACCGAAATCGTTCGAGGCAGTCCTGAAATCCTAAAATACATGGCAGCTCTCCCCAACTCTCTTCGTCTTCACCCTCTGGCACAAATGCCGTCGATTGTATCGTGAAGTCCTCATTTTCCACCGCCAGCAACGTCAAGGTGACTCGATACAGCCGACCTTGCACCAACACACCGCGTAGCAAAGTGGATAGGAGCCCACTGACAGCATCGCGGGCATCCAGGCGCATCTGGGTGGCCACATGCGGATTACAGACCAGGTAGATGCCGCCCGTATCAACCATCGCTTCCGTCACGACCCCTTCAATGGCCACACGCAGGATGATCCGAGGCGTTGTCTCATGGGCTGTAGCGGGGGCACGCTGATAGACCATCGCGCCGCTGGCAAAGGGTTGTTCGTCAGGGAATGTAAGCGCCATCAGTTGATTTTCGTCACCAGAATGCCACGTCCGCGTACATCACCGACGTGGGCAATGAGGTCATCGAAGGAGGAAGCCGCATAGCGTAACTGTCGGGCCTGAAGGGCAATCCAGTTGCCACGGTATTCGTCTCGATGCGCTTTCATCCAGCATGATCCGCCTTCGTCGCGGCCCGGGACTCCGGCGTCGAGGGCACGACTTTGCCAGGGGGAGGCGCAAGAATACAGGCAAACTTTTGCAACTCGGCGTGGTCGGGATAGCGTTTTGCGCCTTCCAGAGCAAGCTGGCGGGCCGACATGGGGTCGCCGGTTTCTAAGGCACGTGTGATATGGCTGGTATAATCGGCCGGGGTTCGGAGAGGAATGTCTGCTGGGCCTCCATTTGTCTGCTGAAAGGTCTGACGATGCGACGTGCGTGCCTTTAATAGACGCACGGCCTCAATCATAAGCTCGTCTTCGGACTGATAGGTGCCGCTCGCAAGTTCCTGCTGGATAAACTTGGCGAGTCTGCTGGTAAGTCGTTGAGGGACATGGCGATTTCCTCGTGTTATCTGCCTATGTCCAGTATAGCATAGTAGGCGGTGTTGAGAGAAGCAAGGAGATACACGGCCTGGATGTATCGTCCACGAAAATATGCAGTAAATCGGTAAAAGAAAAAATATCAGTTTACATGAGAAGCCAGTGTGCAAATACACAGCCAATTATAGCCTACTAATTACATACGGTCCTCCAGTTTTCAAAGTTATCATCTGTGACTCTGTCTCTCTGAGTAGGGCGGCCACATTATATTGGTGGAGATATGTCTTGATAATCGTAACATTGTAATCATTTAGAAATTCAGAGGATACCTGCATTCGATAAACTGTTTCACCTTTTCCATTTTCAATGTAGAATAGGTAGTCTCCACCATGACTGTATACACGTTCTGAGACAATAGAAACTTGAAGATTAGGAAACTCACTAGCTAAGTAGTTTTCAACTGCATGAATATTTTTCTGGATTTGTAAATTGCCCATGACTTATCCTTCTCAATTAGCATCCATAATACAATAGTCTTATGAATCTTACCGACTAAAAAAACAGATGCCTGAGCAAATCAAGAATGCGATCGTAAACGTTCCGATGCACACTAGGCGAGGTATTCATCCACCGAAGTCTTGAACTCGTGTCGTAGCTCGTCCGGCGTACAACCGGAGAAATCAATGACATCTTGCATCCCAATGACGCGTCCGTGAAAAGCATCGGCCGATGGATCAAACGCGATATGCGCATAGTAGTCCTTGTACTTCAGGAGATTCGTTAACATTGGCGCCCTTCCGTCCGGAGACGTAACAATCGTATGGCGAAGAACATTCCTGACAGACTCGACACGGCCCTTTTTCAGTGTATGATACGATAATTACGTCTTTGGGAGAAGCAAATAACGGGCAACAGCACGGGGAGGACGCGGAATGCAACCAGAGGAGCCTTGCCAAGACAACACAGACGAAAGTCCCGTGTGTGTCGGCGCCATCCTCCTGCGCGACGGCGCCATCCTACTCGGCAAGCGGGCATCAACGCGCCCATTTTACCCCAACGTCTGGGATGTCATCGGTGGCCATATGCAAGCGCAGGAGCAGCCTATCGACACGCTGCGGCGCGAACTGCAAGAAGAAATCGGAGTCACACCGACCCGCATGTGTCTGTTGGAGAGCCTGCACGGTCCCGAACTTGAAACCTATGGGATGTCTCACTACCATCTCTATGTCGTGACCGCCTGGACCGGCACACCCCGCAATCTGCAGCCCCATGAACATGCGGAGATACGATGGTTTGCGCTGCCGGAAGCGGCTCACCTCGACCTTGCACACCCGTACTATCTTGACGTCTTTCAGCGCCTTGGCCAGCGCATGGAATCCCATTGAACCCATGGGAGAGGAGGACGACCGCGATGACGCCGCGGCCGAACGAAATGGCCCTGAACCGCTTGACAACCATGCCGTAAGCATCCTATGGTAGACGTATGATGCCAACCCACGCACTCGCCCTGGATGTCGGTGGCACCTTCACCGATGTCATGCTCATGCAGCGGGAGTCCGGCCAAATCCGGACGACGAAGACGCCGTCCACCCCCCAGGATCCGGCCGAGGTCTTCTTTGCGGGCATTCACAAAATGCTGCAGTTATCCGGCATCTCGGCCGCTGACATCGCCTATGTCTTCCACGGCTCAACCATCGCCACCAACGCCATCCTCGAAGGCAAAGGCGCGAAGATCGGCATGATCACCACCGCCGGCTTTCAATCCGTGCTCGAAATCGGCCGGCACGACGTGCCCCGGCAGGCGAATCTCTACGCCTGGATCAAACCGCTACGGCCCGTGCCGCCACGGCGCATCCTGGAAGTGCGCGAACGCATCTTGTTGGATGGCGAGGTCGAGATCCCGCTCGATGCCGCCGGCTGCCGCGACGTGGCGCATCAGCTAGGCGAGATGGGCGTCGAAGCCATTGCCATTGTCTTCCTGCATGCCTATGCCAATCCGGCCCACGAGGCGGAAGCCGCGGCCATCATGCAGGCGGCGTGCCCGCACCTCCCGATCTCCCTTTCGAGCACGGTCTTGCCGGTGTTCCGTGAATACGAACGCGCCATGGCCACCGTGCTCAACGCCGCGCTGCAGCCGTTGGTCAGCCACTACATCCGCAACCTCGAACGTGGCCTGCAAGACTGGGACATCCGTGGTCCGCTGTTCATTATGCAATCGAATGGCGGCATCTTCGGCCCGCAGACGGCGGCGCAGCAGCCGGTGCACCTCGCTCTGTCCGGGCCGGCAGCCGGGGCGATTGGCGCCAGCGCTATTGGACAGGTGGCGGACGCGGCGAACGCGATCTGCATCGACATGGGCGGGACGAGTGCCGATGTGTGTCTGATTCAAGGCGGCCGGCCGGCCATGACCCACGGGGGGGAAATCGGTGCGTTTCCGCTGCATGTGCCCATGACCGATATCCACACCATCGGTGCCGGTGGGGGGAGCATCGCCACGGTCACGGCCCAGGGCGGGCTGACCGTGGGGCCGCAAAGTGCGGGCGCCATGCCGGGTCCGGCCTGCTATGATCAGGGCGGCACAGCGCCCACCGTCACTGATGCCAACCTGATCTTGGGCCGCATTCCGCCGCACTTGCTCGGCGGTGAAGTGCCCCTCCATATCGGCCGCGCCCGCCAGGCCATTGCCGAGCATATCGCCACGCCCTTAGGACTCGACCTCTACGACGCGGCGGCCGGCATCGTGCAGATCGTCAATAACAATATGGTGGGGGCGCTGCGCGTCGTGTCGGTGGAAAAGGGCTACGATCCTCGCGATTTCGCGCTCATCGCCTTTGGCGGCGCCGGGCCGATGCACGCCGGCCCCCTGGCCGAGCTGCTCGGTACCCCAACCGTGATCATCCCGCCGCATCCCGGCATTTTGAGCGCCTTGGGGCTGCTGTCAACCGACCTGCAACACGACGCCATGCGCACGTTTGTGCAGCGCGGCCCAGCGTATGATCTGCAGGGGATGGAAGCGGTATATCAGGCCATGCATAACGAGGCCGAAGCTCGGCTGACCTCCGAAGGCATTCCGGCCTCCCGGCAAACGTTTCAGCGCTTGGCCGACTTACGTTATACGCGGCAAGGCTTCGAAATCACCGTCGAGGCGCCGCACCAGGCGGTTTCAGAGGCGACCGTGCAGGCGCTCATCGCCGCTTTTCATCAGCGTCACGAACAGCTCTACACCTATGCCGCCACCGACACCCCAGTGGAAATCGTGAACTTGCGCCTCCGGGCGGTGGGGCAGATGCCCAGGCCCGCTTTAGCGCCCATTGAGGCGATTGCGCCCGGCGCCCTGCCAAACGCCACGCAGAGACGCGCGGTGTTCTTTAGCGGCCCCGGTTTTGTCGACACGCCCATTTTCGCCCGCCACACGTTAGGCGCCGGCCATATCATCCCGGGTCCGGCCGTGGTGGAACAATTGGATACCACCACGGTGATCTACCCCGGGCATCAGGCTGTCGTCGATGCCTATGGCAATCTGCTCATGCGCGACACGTAGAAAGGTTCCCATGACCCCGCATGTTGATCCCGTCACGCTCGAATTGATCAAGGGCATGATGCGCTCCGCCCGCTCGTAGATGGAGGCGCTGATCGAGCGCACCGCCATGTCGCCGTTTATTCGGGAGAAAAAGGACTATTTCACGGCTTTCTTCGATTGCCAGGGACGGCTGTTGTACGGGACCAATCTGCCCCTGGGCGGCAATATCCTCGATTGCATTCTCGACGAATATCCCCAAGAGACGATGCGGCCGGGCGACTTGTATGCGTACAACGATTGTTATGGTTCCGGCGGCGGCGTCTCCCACTCACCCGATATGGTCTTCGTCGCCCCCGTCTTCCACGACGACGTCCTCACCGGATTTTCGCAAGTCTGGGGGCATCTGTGGGACATCGGCGGCATGATGCCCGGCAGTATCTCGCCGGCCGCCACCGAGGTGTTTCACGAAGGCATCATTATGCCCCCGGTACGGCTGTACCGCGAGGGCGTGCTGAACGACGAAGTGTGGCGCCTGTTCGCGCGCAACTCGCGTTTCCCCGACATCCTTAAGGGGGACATGCGCGCCATTATGGCCTCGTGCCGCCTCGGCAAACAACGGCTCGAAGACATCTTCACACGCTTTGGCAAGACGACCACGCTGGCCGCATTCGAGCAGATTATTGGGCAGAGCGGCGACGCGGTACGGCAGGCTTTCCAGACTCGTGTGCCGGACGGCACGTATCGTTTCCGGGACTATCTGGACAGCGACGGCGTGACGGATAACAGCTATGCCGTGGACCTGACGCTGACGAAAGAAAACAGCCACACCACGCTCGACTTCCGCGACACCGACGATCAGGCGCGCGGCGCGGTGAACTTCATCATGCACGAAAGCGTGCCCAAGTTCATGTACGGCCTTTATCTCACCGCCGACGATCCCTCTGTCTTGATCAACCACGGTTTTGTGCAGGCCCTGGGCGAGGTCAAAACCCGCCCAGGAAGCCTGGTGCATCCGATCTTTCCGGCCCCGCTGGGCATGCGTTCCAATACCATGCTGCGGGTCAACAATTGCATCTTCGGCACGCTAGCCCTGGCCACGGAGGGGCAAACCTCGGCCGCCTCGCCGGTCTATGTCATTTATATGTTGCGGAGTCTGGATCGCAGCAGCGGCGATTACACCCTATGTATCGAGGGCATGGCGGTGGGCTTCGGCGCCCGGCCCTTTGCCGACGGCATTGATGCCGTTTATTACGTGGCGCAGAAGAATTATCCGGTCGAGTTTACCGAGATGGAATTCGGCGTGCGCATCGAGCGCTACAGCATCCACCGCGACTCCGGCGGTCCCGGCATTTACCGGGGCGGCTGTGGCGTGGTGCGCGACATCCGCATCATTGCGGACGAAGGCGTCCTGGCCAGCCGCCTCGAAAACGTCATCTATCCGGCCTGGGGCGTCAATGGTGGGCACAGCGGCCGTCCGGGCGGCCTGCTCGTCAATCCCGGCACGCCTGAGGAACGCGAACTGAAACCCCTGAGCGATAACAATCGCCTGTATAAAGGCGACCTCTTACGCATCATGACGCTTGGCGGGGGCGGCTGGGGGGATCCACTCGAACGGGATGTCGCAAAGGTGCGGGATGACGTGCTCGATGGTTTTGTCTCGCTCGACCGTGCGCTGACCGATTATGGTGTCGTGCTCGACCCACAGACTCTGGAAGCCGATGAGGCGGCAACGCGTCAGCGCCGCCGCGGTATGCAGCGCCAGACGGCGATGTTTCACCGAGGCCGGTATTTAACGGAATTGCAGCCGGTCATGTATCCAAATGGTTCTTAGGCCTCAAAAATGGCTGCTACGGGCAACGCAAAGCCCGGCAGGAGGTCGTCACCGAGTATCGTCTGTCCCATATCGTAGGTCCGGACGGCGCCATCGGCCAGGGTTACGACGACTTCTTGCGTTTCCGGGTAGACTTGCCGGACGCCGGCGCGCAAATACTCACGCAGTTTGGCACGCATCGTCACGGCCCGCTCGGAGGGCGAGATGATCTCAATCGCCAAATCCGGCGCCAGCTGATAATATGTTTGACGGTCGTGAGTTTTGACCCGGTGTGCGGCAACAAAAGACACATCGGGCAAGCGCATCAGCTGCACACCATCCCGGTCTTCTTCCAAGATATACGTCGTATCCCCAGGATAGACGCGCCCGAGCTGATGTGTCTTCACATACGACCCCAGCGCCAGGATCAGATTCGTGGCGATTGCCCCATGTCATTCCCCTGCCCTTTTATCCTCTGTGTAATCGACCCATTCTCCGTCAACAATTTCGCGGCGCATGCCGCGTGCTTCCATCTCTTCAATGTCATGGATGGTAAGGGGTTTTGTGGGCACGTGCATTTACTCCTTTTCCACCACCCAGCCACTCTCGTTGCGCACCAGTGCGGCATAGCACAGGCCAAAGGGTTTAGGCCGAAGTTCCTCCCGTGATTCGGCGACAACTTGTTGAAATAAAAACTCAAAAGCCTGAAACGAATTGACCT
>CBCXVS010000215.1:0-13387 GCA_965178525.1 uncultured bacterium
TTGAGCCGTGTGCGATGAAAGTCGCCCGCACGGTTCTGAGGGGGGGGGGTCATGGCGACATGATGCCCCTACCCGATAGGGTGCATCCCCACATGGGCAGGATGCACTTTATTCTGGACGCTAACGCCGTCAAGTTCCACTTCCATTGCGCTAATCCTCGGTTTTCTATGCCTCCACCGCTTGGCCTCCTCTTGGCATAGCTCTTGCTAAAACCTAAGACAACACCATCACATGGCCACACCCCGCCTTGGCAGGGATGTCATCAAGAGGAGAAACGCGGATGGAGAAATCCTTGCTCGAACTGAGTGCCACCATTTTGGCGGGCCGGGCGCAGCAGCAGGCCATGACCGCTACCGAGCTGGCGCAGGGGCTCCAAACCGTATTTGAGACCTTGCAGAAGCTCCACCAGGCCGAGAACGGCGCGACACAAGACAACGCCGGAGCATCTCCTTCGCTCAGCTACTTGCGCCAACATCCCCTGGAGTCCTTGCAACGCAACCAAGTGATTTGTCTGGAATCCGGCAACGCCTACAAACTCTTATCGAACCGGCACCTCGCCGCGTTTGGCCTGACGCCGAGGGAATACAAGAAAAAGTGGGGCATTCCCCTGACGATGCCGTTGAGTGCGCGTTCCCTCACCCAACGGTGCCGCAAGTTGGCCAAGGAGCGTGGCATGGGCCAGCAATTAGCGGCCTGGCGGGCGCAGCGGCGCCAGCAGGCCAGCTAACTCAGGGGCTGTGCTGCATAAGGTCAGAGCGATATGCGCGTGGGGGGGGGAGCTCTCAGGACGCGGGCTCGCAGAGTGGGTACAAAGGACCCCGCCTGCTCTCGGGCCCTCGTCCTGGCGCCCACCGCTGTCGTGCGCCGTTCACCGGGACCTCGTTGCCACCTCATCTCGAAGCGGCGGCGCCACCCGTGTCGGGAAAGGCGCGGGGGGATAGCGTTCCAGAAGCTGGTTCCAAACGCGACGCCCGATCGCATCCGCTTTTTTGATGATGGCCGCCTCATCCAGCGTCAGGACCCGGTGATCTCGCATGAGGAATGTCCCGTTCACGAGCATCGACTCAATATCGCCCGGCTGCCCGCTATGCATCCACGATGATACAATGCGCATGGTCGGCGCCAGATGGGCGCGCTGTGTGTCCACCACAATGATGTCGGCCTTCTTGCCCACCTCGAGCGACCCGATGTCACCCTGCTTCCGAACCGCGTATGCGCCTCCCATCGTGGTTTCTTGTAGCACATCCTCGGGCTGCGGTCGCGTCGCGTCATCGCGGATAATGCGTTCCGTGACCAAGGCCATGCGCATCGCTTCCAGCATGTCCTGCGTATTGTTGTCCGTGCCCATAGCGATGGGACAACCGGCCGCACGCAAAGCCGGGATAGGCGGAATGACGGCCCGATTGGCAGCCATGGCGGCCTGATGCGTGACCATGCTACGCGCGTTCCCAAGCAAGGCGATTTCCGAGGCATCGACATAACGGCAGTGCGCGGCGAACAGCCGGGGACCGAGAAAGCCGTGGGTATGGAGGAAAAACGTCGGACGGACGCCGCGAAGGCGCATCATGGACTCGATCTCCAGGCGGCTTTGCGCCAAGTGGATCGTGTAGCCCAGATCGTGTTGCTCAGCGAAGACGCGGATCGCCTGCAGCAGCTCGGGCGAGGACGACTCGACCAGCGTGGCGGCGGGGAACACCGTGACCCGCCCATCGTCGGCGCCGTGCCAGGTGGCGAACAGGTCGTGGATACGTTGCAGCGTTGCGTCCCGCAGGGCTGGAGAAAACTCATGTACATCTTCACCCGGGCGCCACCCCGGCGGCAGCACGGCATCGCCGCCGCTTTCTGCAAACACCCAGCGCAGTCCTGTATGCGCCAGCGCTTCGGCATAGACCTGGATGGCTTGCGCATTCTGCACCGTGGTCGTCGTCCCGGACTTGATGCACTCCAGCGCCCCCAGAAGCGCCATCACCGTGAGTTCTTCGTCAGAGAGAAGGCTCTGCGCCGGTGCCGGCACATGCAAATTCGGGGGAAAGCCGAAGTCCTCCGTGATGCCGCGATTGATCGTCGCCGTCAAATGGGTGTGGCAATTGATGAGTCCAGGCAATAGTGCCTTGCCGCGCCCATCGTAGATCTCTGCCCTCGGATAGGCCTGCAGCACCGTATCCGTTGGGCCAATCGCCGCGATCGTGTCGCCATCGACCGCCAGGGCCACATCGTGCAGCACCGTCTGGCCTGGGTCCACGGTCACGACCGTCGTATGGGTGAAAACAGTGGGCATACTCAGGACCTCCTGTGTCCCCTTCGCGTCCTTCCGCGTCTTTCTCAGTTCCCTTAACCCGCCGCGACCGCTTCCCATGCCAGCCGCTCAAAGCCTAATGCGACCACGGCATAGGCTCGGAGACGCAGGGCATCGCCGTACAGCGCGGTCAAGGCGTCGTGATACCGCCGTAGCTGGGTGCTGGCCTCTGCCAGCTTGTCCTGGATCGTAGGCAAGGCCCGCAGCGCGTCACGACTTAGGTAACGCGCCGTCTCGCCGTCAAGTCCCGCCTCCGCCAAGGATACATACTTGAACTCCAGGACGATGTCCAACAGTTGGTAGTGACGCATCTCCGGCCGCACGATCAGCGTGAGATCGGCATAGCCACGCGCCAAAGCCGTTTCGGAATCGATCCGGTAAAACGTATCCTGGAACAACAAGGTGAGGAAGAGGGTCTTAAGGGTAAACTCCCCCGCCCACCGGTAATCGCGATTGTCGAAGACCTTGAAATAGCGTCCTTCGATAAAATCACACAAGGCTTGCATGTCGCCTGTGGCGTAGAGTTGTTTTGCCACCTGCAAACCGGCTGTCTGCTCCTGATCATCGGGTAGCAGCATGCTCTGAATTTGCTCAATATAGCGTCGGCGCACGACGAGATTCGGAATTTTTAAGCGGATCTCCCCCAACGGGGTTTCCGCATCTAGCGTGAGTGCGCCCAAATAATAGAGCAACGAGGCGAGAGCCGTTGGATCCTGCGGTCGCGTCAGCATCTCTGCTGCGCCAAAGCGATCGGCTAATTGTACGACGCTGACGGTGTCCGCAGCCTGGATGCTGTCCAAAATCAATTGCTCTCCGGATGGCTGCCGGGCAATAAACGCCAGCTTGGCGCGGTCCATCGCGACATTGCCATCCAGCATGTTGCGCGGATAGCGGCCACTGCGTTGCAATTCCTTCAGAAAATAGAAGGTCAGGGTGGGGTTGTAGATGGATTCATCGTCGTCAAGACTGAACCGATAGCCGTTGTAGAACGTTCGCAGCATCGTCCAGGCTTCGTCGATTTTATCAGGCGCGAGTTCGCCCTCGCTGACCATCTGCGTCAAGATGCCCGTGATCTCATCCTCTCGAAATCCACACACGTCATGGAAGGCCGGCTGCAAATCGATGTGTTCGGCGATATTGTAGCCACTGGACACGTCACTCAAGACGATAGGAGATACCCCAGTGATGAAGACACGCGCCAGGCCTTGTCCGGTACTGCCCGATTTGATCGCTTTGAAGATCGTTTTGAAGGCGCCTTCGCCATACAGCAATTCTTCATAGCGCTTCGGTTCGGGGTGAGTGCTCATCAGGATTTCATTGGCAAAGTTGTCGTACTCATCGATCAGAAGATACAGCTCATATGGACTCCGCTGCACCAGCCCGAGGAGCGCGGCAAAGGAGGCGAGGGCATTATCGTGAAGAATCGGGTCGTCCTGGAGAATCGGCTGATATTTACGGGCGAAGTTGGTAATTTGCACGTTGATATGCTCATGGAGATCCTGCTCGATGCGCTCCGCCGCCACATGGGAGCGAATGACCGAAAAATCCCATTGCATGACGAGATACCGATTGTGCAGTGGGGTCGGGGTGTGGCCGATGGCGAGATGGCCGAAGAGTGTCTTAAAGCGGTCGGCGCGCGCCACATCATAATAGTTGGCCAGCATCGATAGCAGAAGACTTTTCCCGAAGCGGCGCGGCCGCAGAAAGACCAATTGCGGACCGCTAGCTTCCAGCAATGCGATGCGATCCGTCCGGTCTATGTACACGTATTCTTCGCTTATCAGTCGGGCGAAATTGCTAATCCCATACGGAATATGCCGGATGGCACGTATCGTATATCGTAGCATAAATGTCCGGTTTCACGAGCCGTGCAGATGTGGCTACCCTCGGGAAAAAGCTGCAGGCTGTCAAGGGGAAGCTATGGTGGGGTGACATTTTCAATTTTCAATCTTACCCCTCTTTGCCTGCCAGGCAATCCCGTTCGGGCCGTCTGGTGACCGTGATTGCCTGGTCTACATAAAGCTATGCATAGACACTTAACTATATCTCTAATCTTGTGGCCAAAACGATTGAAATCCTTTCTATCATATGATATCATATTCTATATTACAGTATATGATAGAGAGGAGATTGCTTATGGCCGACACTTCCCGCGTATCTTTTGTGACCGAGGCGAACAAACGCGCACGTCTGGACCAGATTGCCGCTGTTTTCAACACGAACTTGAGTGCTGTTATCAACGAGGCCCTTGATCAGTATATTGACCTGCATGAATGGCAGCTCAAACACATTCAGGAAGGCATGGAAGAGGCGAAGCGGGGCGATTTTGCCACCGATGAAGAGGTTAACGCCTTTTTTAGCAAATACGGGCAACCTTCATGACGCTCAGGTGGACACGCAGAGCCTTGCGGGACATGCAGTACCTGCATGACTATATTGCTGATGACAACCCCGCCGCCGCCCGTAGGATGGTTTCCCGTATCCGCGAAGCTGCCAGCCATGTAAGGAGAAGTCCCCAGATGGGAAAACGGGGACGTGTCGCGGATACCCGGGAACTGGTTATCGCCGGGACACCCTATATCGTTGTCTACGCAATAGAGGGCGAAGAGGTTCAGATTGTGGCCGTGATCCACGGCGCACAAAGATGGCCGGACACTTTCTAAAATCTGAATTCCTTCCCACCTCCCCTCAATCCCACCAGGGATGTCAACCCCTGATGCGACGATCTGAGCCAGATTTTCGACGGGCTTGGTTAACACCGCCACATCTTGCTTCACACCGGCAAGCTCTTCCTTGTCCCGCAAAGACGCGAAGCTCACCAAGCATCAAAACGTCTTCCTCCCCTTCGCGTCCCTTCGCGTCCTTCGCGGATCCCGTTTTCACCTACATAAAATACCGCGCATCCTTCAAATCCGGATACATCGACGCCACCCACTTCCCATAGCCGTTGAAGATCAGCGTCGGCCGCCGTTCATCCGTGCCCAGCATGCGCTCGGTCGCTTGCGACCAGCGCGGATGGGCAAAATCCGGATTGACATTGGCCCAAAAGCCGTACTCGCTGGGGCCAAGCGTCTCCCAGAAGGTCTTCGGACGCTCCTTGGTAAATTCAATGGACACAATAGATTTGATGCTTTTGAAGCCGTATTTCCACGGCGTAATCAGGCGGATGGGGGCGCCGTGCTGCTTCGGCAATGGCTTGCCATAGATACCGGTCACCAGCAGCGTCATCTCGTTCATCGCCTCTTCCAGCGTCAGGACTTCCACATAGGGCCAGGGGTACCAAAAGCGCAGCTGATTCAGGGCTACCGTGCGATCGAGAAAGGTGGTCATCTTCACGTACTTGGCATCGCTATTGGGCTCCACTTTTTTAATCAACTGGGCAAAGGTAAAACCCGTCCACGGCACGGCCATGGCCCAGGCTTCCACACAGCGAAAGCGGCAGAGCCGCTCCTCCAGCGTCATCGATCGAATCAGGTCGTCAATATCAAAGGTCTTGGGCTTGTTGAGGAGGCCGCTCACCTGCACTTGCCAAGGACGTGTCTTGAGCCGCTGGGCTAGGAAAGAAATCTGTTTGGTCGGAGCGAACTCGTAGAAATTGTTATACTTTGCCGCCTCTTCTTCCTTCGTCAGAGGGCGATCCAGCGTGAAGGCGGGGTTGCGTTTGGCCGGATAGAGGTCGACCGTCTTGTCTTGGGGCTCCTTGTCTTCCTCAGCCGCGAAGGCGGAGGCGCCGCTCAGACCGGCGATACCGCCGGCCGCGACGCCCAAGCTGCCCTGCAAAAACGCACGGCGGTTGAAAAATACCGCTTCGGGGGTGGAGTCACGTTCCGGTATGGCCCACTCGGGCTTGCGATGGTAATGCATGCCGACTTCCTTCTCACGTAACCGTATGATGGTAGTTGGACACGATGGCGCCCAAGTTGATCGTCGTGCCATATCATGAGCCGATGCCGCGATCACCCTGGTAGCCGTCGCCACATCGGAGTTGCTCATCTCATTAGACGCATGGGGCAACAAAAAGTTACACGCGCCATGCCGGTATACCCGTCGAGCCGTATTGGCCTCACCTCCCTTCCACCGACCACCTGGGGACTGTAGTTGCAGTGCGGTGCGAACCAGGCGCGGATGACGGCGCAAAACCTGTTCGACATCGGCAAAGCTGCGGTCGTCCCGGAGAATTTTGGCGAAGGCGCGCCAGGAGCGCGCGTGGAAGCGAACCATCTGATGAAAGAGCCACGGATAGGCGTCAAACAGGACTTGTAAGGCACGAGCGCCTTGAAGTTCGGGCATGATCTCGGCTTCTACGGCCGTGGCATAGGCCTGTGGGGACGTATCGCTGGCACTGGCTTCGAGCAAAGCCGCCGCTGCCATGTGGGCACTGCGTACGGCATAATAAATGCCCTCACCCGTAAAGGGCTCCAGTAAGCCAGCCGCATCACCCAATACCAATGCCCGGCCTCGCACCAAAGGCATGTCCGCCGTTCGGGTGGGCAACATGTGGGCGAGATATCGCGGTTTTCCTTCGGCAGGACGCAGGCTCCAACGCTGCATAAAGCGCCGCAGATACGCTGTCAGCGTGCGACTCTGCGCCGCCGGGCCTTTGACGCCGATGGACCAGTGGTCGGCTTTGGGAAAGGCCCAGGCATAGCACTGTGGCTGCGCGCCCCAATCGATATACAAGGTATCGGGCGTCCAGGGACACGCGGCGCTCGCCTCGACATCCATATCCAGGCCGATGTCGTGAGGCGCTGTAGCCGCAAAGCCCAACTGGCGCCTAGCCGTGCCCTTGGCGCCATCGGCAAAGGCGATATAGCGGCTGTGCCAGGTGGCGTTAGGCGTGCGCAGGATGAGGTGACGGCGCGCCTCCTGCACGGCGGCGAGCTGGCAGGTATCATAGACTCGGGCGCCAGCGGCAGCCGCGTGTTGAACCAGGGTGTGATCGAACGTACACCGCGTCACCAAGGACACGAGAGGGTCGGGATAGGTGTGGGCGAACGCATGGCGCAGGCGTTGGGTGAACACCAGACGTGAGACGACGCGCTCGATCACCGGATCACAGGCAAATGGCAGAAGCTCTACGGTCTTCTGATTGAGGCCACCGCCGCAGGGCTTGACGCGTGGCAAGCGGGCTTTTTCCACGATGGCAACCTGCAATCCTTGAGACGACAACAAATACGCCAGCAAAGCGCCGGCCGGTCCCGCTCCAACGACGGTGATATCCATCGCAGTCGGGCGTTGCGGCCACAGAGGTGCTTGCTGCGTTAAGGTGGATTGCGTACAATCCATACAATTCTCCGACCGAGGGACAGGGAAACCGCGCCTGCTCAAGGATAGCTCGGGACTGCACGGCCCTGCAATGCCCCCATCGTCTCCGTCGCGCTGCATGGAGCATATCATCATGCGAGTCCGTCTGTTTCCACAAGGTGATAACGCCTTGATCACCCACGAGCTTACCAGCATGGGACATCGGGTGCCAGCGGACGTCGTGCCTCACCATTCACAGCCATTGATCTGCAAAATCATGGGCATGCCATCTGACCTGGCGGCCCACGTCATGCCATGGCTCCGGAGTCATGAGCCCGCCTGTTGGTGGCACAGCGTGCCGGGAGCGGCAGCCGATACCGTCGATCTGCTCATCGGGGGGACGCGGGCCCTGTACACCTCGCTGCAGGACGCGGCGCCAGATACCCCGGCTCTGCGCCCGGTGGCCACGGCACTGGCGCGTGCCCGGCAAGACGTTGAGGAAGCGCCACCGCGCTTACGCCTGGGGAATACGGAGCTGCCGCTGGGACAGCGCACATTCGTCATGGGCATTTTGAACGTCACGCCCGATTCGTTTTCGGACGGCGGTCTTTACATGCAACCGGACCAGGCTATCAAGCACGCGGAGGAGATGCTCGGGCAAGGCGCGGACATCATCGATGTTGGCGGCGCCTCAGCCCGTCCCGGCGCCACGCCGGTACCCGCGGCGGTGGAACACGAGCGGGTCGTCCCGGTGGTGCGGGAGATTGTGCAGCGCTTCGGGGCGCATGTGTCGGTGGATACGTACCGCGCCAGTGTGGCCGAGGCGGCGTTAGACGCTGGCGCGGTCATGATTAATGATATCAGTGCGCTGCGGTTTGATACCGCCATGGCGCCACTGTTGGCCAAGCGTGATGCCGCCGTGGTGCTGATGCACATTCAGGGCACCCCCCAGACGATGCAGCGAGCGCCAGCCTATCATCATGTGATTGACGATATTTATACCTTCCTGGCGGAGCGCCTCCGCGTGGCGATGCACGCCGGCATGGCGCGTCAGCGCATCGTGTGCGACCCCGGCTTCGGGTTTGGCAAAACTCTGCAACACAACGTCACACTCCTGCACGGCTTGCAGCATTTCTGCATGCTGGGACAGCCGCTCCTGGTCGGCACCTCCCGTAAATCGTTCCTCGGCCAGCTCTTGCGGCGTGAGGTCTGGGACCGTCTAGAAGGCACCATCGCGAGTGTGATGTATGCCGTCTTGCAGGGCGCCGCGATCGTCCGCGTGCACGATGTCGGGCCGATTGTCCAGGCCGTACATCTCATCGATGCCGCCCAACAAGCGACGCCGCGTCCCGAGACATCCATCCCCTCGTCTACATAGCAGTGATACACTCATGGCACCACTTTTGACACCACTTCCGGCAACCTGGTCCACGACCCGAGTGACCCTGATGGGACTGGGCTCTTTTGGCGGCGGCGTCGGACTGGCCCGCTACCTGGCCGCGCAAGGCGCCCACGTCACGGTGACGGATCTGCAGAGTGCCGAGGCCCTGCACACCTCGCTTGCAGCCCTGCAGGATGTGCCGCTGCGCTTTGTCCTGGGAGAGCACCGCGAGCAGGATTTTATTGACGCCGACGTCGTCTTCGTCAATCCGGCCGTGCCGCTGACGTCGCCCTACCTTGACATCGCCCGGGCGCACCAAGTGCCGCTCGATAGCGAGATCAACTTGTTCGTGCGGCAGTGCCCTGGCCGTATCATTGGCATTACCGGTAGTGTTGGAAAGACGACGACGACATCTTTGCTTGGCAGTATGTTGCAGCTGCACGATCGCCGCACGCTTGTCGGCGGCAACATTGGCGGCTCGCTCTTGCCGCATCTATCGGCCATTGCCCCGGACACGCGGGTCGTGCTGGAATTGTCGAGCTTTCAGCTCGAACACCTGGCCTGGCAGCACTACAGCCCGCCCCTGGCCGTTGTGCTCAACTTGGCGCCCAACCATCTGGATCGCCACGGCACGATGGACGCCTATCGCCAGGCCAAAGAAGGCATTTTGGCGTATCAAACCCCTAACGGTACGGCGATCTTAAATGGAGATGATCCGACCGTACGCGCCATGGCGGCCTGCGGCCAGGGCCAGCGCCTATTCTACAGCATGACCGCGCCGCTGCACGATGGCGTCTATCGGCAAGGAAACGCGGTGGTGGCCGCATCTGCTGGGCAGTCTACCGTCTTGTTTCACCAATCCGATCTAAGGTTGCGCGGCATCCATAACCTCGGGAATGCCGCGGCCGCGGCGGCCGCGGCCATGCGACTCGGCGTGCCGCCGGACACGATCGCACGCGGCCTGCGCCGGTTTCAGGGTCTGGCCCATCG
Organism: uncultured bacterium; assembly: GCA_965178525.1. Taxonomy (GTDB): domain Bacteria; phylum Tectomicrobia; class Entotheonellia; order Entotheonellales; family Entotheonellaceae; genus CBCXVS01. The sequence goes on from CBCXVS010000215.1 coordinate 9,912, forward strand.
GCTCGAACGCATCGCGACGAAGCAAGGCGTGCAATACTATAACGATTCGAAAGCCACCACTCCGGTGTCCACCATGCGGGCGCTGGAAGCCTTCGAGCAACCGCTCGTGCTCCTGGCCGGTGGCTATGACAAAGGCACACCGTTCGACGAACTGGCGCAGGTGATGCACCGCCGCGTCAAAGCCAGCATCGTCTACGGCGCAACCGCCCCCAAACTGCTGCATGCCCTTGAGCTTGCCGCCCGCGCCCGGCCCAAGCAGCCCAGGTCCCAGGTTCTGCACTGTGCCAATCTCGAAGACGCCCTGCATCACGCCGCCGCGCTGGCTACTGCCGGCGATGTCGTGCTCCTATCGCCCGCCTGCGCCAGTTACGACCAATTTCCGCACTACGAAGCACGCGGCGACTATTTTCGCACTCTGGTGCAGGCACTGCCGGACGCGTAAGATCACCAACAGCCAGCAGCGAGGGGAGCCTCCCTCATGTAAAGGAAACCCAGATGAGTGAAGCACAGGCCCTCCATTGGGCTGATAGCGTGGCCCACGACGTTCTTCAGGCCCAATCCCAACACCTGATCAGCACGGGCATCACCCCCTCCGGCGAGTATCACGTCGGGCATTTGCGTGAAGTGATGACGGCCGAGGGCATCTACCGAGCCCTGCGTGATCAAGGCGCCGAGGTCAGGCTCAATTACATCGCAGATAGCATGGATCCCCTGCGCCGGGTCTACGACTTTCTGGACCCGGCGCGCTATGCTGGCGAAGTCGGCAAGCCACTCTGCGACATTCCCTGTCCCTGTGGCGACCACGCCAGCTATGCCGAGCACTTTTTAGACCCCTTTTTGGAATCGTTAAACCAGCTCGGCATTGAAATCGACGTCATCCACGGCCACGACTTGTATCGCCAAGGCCACCTTGACGAGCAAATCCTCACCGCGTTGCAACACACCGAGACGATCAAACGTATTGAACACGAGGAAAGCCGCAAAGCGGTGGCGGATGATTGGTCGCCCTACAATCCGCTGTGCGCCGCCTGTGGCCGCCTGGCCGACACTCGTGTTTTGGGCTTTGACATGACGGCCAAGACGATCACGTACAGCTGCGGCTGTGGCCATGAGGCGACCGCCCCGGTGTCGCAAGCCGGGAAGCTCACCTGGCGCGTCGATTGGCCAGCCCGCTGGCATGCGCTCGGGGTCACGATCGAGCCCTTTGGCAAGGACCATGCCTCTCGTGGCGGCTCCTACGATACGGGTCAACGCGTCATGCGGGAAGTCTTCGGCGGTACGCCCCCGTATCCGATTCCCTACGAATGGATTGGTTTACGGGGACAAGGCGATATGTCGTCCAGCAAGGGCAATCTGGTGAGCATTGCCAACCTCACCAAGACGGTTCCCCCGGAGGTTGCCCGGTACATGGTGTTTCGTGCCAAGCCAACCCGGGCCATTACGTTTGATCCCGGGCTGCCCCTGCTCAATTTGGTGGATGAATATGATAACGTGTACGGTGGCAACCGGAACCAGCGTGCGGCTGAGCTGGCCCTGCTCGAAGACTGGCCGCCGCTCGGTATTCCCTTTAAGCACCTAGTCAATCTCGTGCAGATTACGGACGGCGATGTGGACAACATCGCGGCCATTTTGCAACGTCACCATCTCCCTGTCCCCAGCCCTGAGGTGTTGCAAAACCGCGTGGCCTACGCTCAGTACTGGCTCGAACAGTTCAGCCCGCCTGAGATTCGGCTGCAACTCCAGGAAACGCTGCCGGCGCGTATCGCGGAGCTGACGCCGGTACAACGGCAGGCGCTCGGGCTGCTGGCTGAGCGTTTGCAACCGGAAATGGACGGCGATGCGATCCATGCGCTCGTCTACAGCCTCGCAGAGGAAACTGAGGTTCCATCCAAGGCCCTGTTCGAGGCGATTTATATCGCGTTGCTGAATCAGGCGCGCGGGCCACGGGTGGGGTGGTTTCTGAGTTCGCTGGATTTTGCATTCGTGCGCACGCGCTTGCAGGATGCCGCAGCCCTAGAAGGATAACGGCAATGGTAGCGACGCTGACCTATGACGAGGCGCTCTCCTATCTGGCGCAGTTTATCAACTACGAAACCGTCCAGAGGGCGCCCTATGATCCGGAGCATTTTGACCCGGCGACGTTCGATGCCTTTCTCCATACCATGGGGGCGCCGCACACGGCGTTTCCCTCCGTGCACATCGCCGGCTCCAAAGGCAAAGGCTCCGTTGCGGCCATGGTGGCTGCGATCCTCTTCCAGGCGGGCTTACGCACGGGTCTGTGTATCTCTCCCCACCTCGTGACCCTGCGTGAGCGGACGCAGATCGACCGGCAGCTGATCAGTCCCGATGCGTTTGCGGCGCTGATCGCGGAGTTGCAGCCGCAGGTCGCACGTATGGGACAAACCCAAACCGCACGCATTCGGACCTTTTTCGAGATCACCACGGCGCTCAGTTTCTTGCATTTTGCCCGGCAACAGGTCGATATGGCAGTGGTTGAAGTGGGCCTGGGGGGACGCCTGGATACCACCAATGTGCTCACGCCGCAGGTTGCGGTGATTACCCCCATCGGTCTGGAGCACACGCGTATCCTTGGCGATACGCTCGCCGCTATTGCCTGGGAAAAGGCGGGGATTATCAAGCCGCATGGCTGTGTGGTCAGCGCGCCGCAGGCGCCGGATGTGTTAGAGGTGCTGGAACAGCGCTGTCAAGAACAGCAGGCCACGCTCTGGGTCGCCGGCCGGGATTTTCACTGGCAGGTGGTGGAGGCGTCGTATCAAGGCAATTGGTTTCATGTCGAGGGCTTTGGCCAGCGCTTGACCGACCTGCACGTCCCCCTCTTAGGCCGGCACCAAGTCGCCAACGCGGCCGTCGCCCTGGCCGTGATAGCCCAACTGCAGCGGCAAGGCTGGCCCATCCGTGCCGAGCACGTTCGTGAGGGATTCGCCACCGTGCAGTGGGAAGGACGCCTGGAAGTGCTGGAACAGCAGCCTTGGGTCATTCTGGATGTCGCCCACACGGTGGAATCGGCGCACTGTCTGCGGCAGGCGCTGTGTGAGCTGTTTGCGTATCAACACTTGCGGCTGGTGCTGAGCATGTCTGCCGATAAAAATATGCCAGCGATCGTGGATATATTGGCGCCTTTAGCCCATGAGGTGATCGTCACGCGCTTCAGCAATCCCCGTGCCTATGATCCACACATGCTGGCAACCGAGATACGCCGGCACAACGTGCCCGTGCAGATCATGGCCGATCCGGTCGAGGCGTTCAAGCTGGCCCGCAGCCGAACCCGTGCTGACGATTTGCTTTGCGTCGCTGGCTCCGTCTATATGCTCGGCGAACTGAAGGCCGGTCAACAAGGGCGGCCGCTGGAGTTTTGAGCATAAAATTGGGATCAGATCCGAATGGCGTTAAGTTAAGCCTAACGCATTTAGAAACAACAGCTTATTTGGGATTCTCGCTGCCTCGTTCATCCGGGC
>CBCXVS010000216.1:0-13326 GCA_965178525.1 uncultured bacterium
ACTTTGAGGATGATTCGGTGGGCATCTGGGCTGGGCTAGGGAACCTGATCTTATGCTATTGAGGAACAACTCTAATGCCTTCTCGACGGCTTCTTATCGGTATGATCTGGGTGCCGCTTGAGTACGGCAAACGAGGGATAAGTACCTGGACAGAACGACCTTGATACATGTCTCCGGAGGAAAGATATAAATTTAATTTTGTTTCGGTGCGTAAAGCAGGCCGGCACACCGATCATTTGGCTGCGGGGGTTGGGGTCGTGATCGCGATGGTGGGGTACCGCAGATAGGTCTGTGCAACGCGTTGCACATCGGCCTTGGTGACTTGAGCCAGGCGCGCCACCTCTTGGGTATGAAAGTCGTATCCAAGGCCGTAGAGCTCGTTGAGCCCAGCGCTCGATGCGAGCTGACCGTTGGTTTGTCCGTCGAGGCGTTCGGCAATGATCGCGAGCTGTTTGGCCCGAGCCAGTTCCGCATGGCTGATATCACCCGCTTTGGCTTTGTCGGCGTAGCGCAGAATAATGTCCACTACCTGATCGGCCTGATGTGGCTGCGTCGCCGCCATAATGCCGAAATATCCGGGCTCCAGCCCGAGCCAGTTAAAGGCGTGCACGACATAGACCAGTTGTTTGCCACGCAGTTCCGTGTGCAGCCAGCCCCCGGGAAAGCCAATGCCGGACATCACCGCGTCGAGGATGTGCAAGGCATAGCGGTCTTGCACGTTGGTGACCGTGGTTCCGGGAAAGCCAATATAGATGGCCGCCACCTGTTTCCGGGTTTGCTTGACCTCGCGGCGTGCCTGTGTCGAGGGTGGTTCCGCTGGCACTTGCGGGAACGTCAGTGGCTGCGGATGAAAATCCGTAAAAGCCCGCGTCACCCGTGCCGCCGTTCTGTCCACATCGATATCGCCTACAATCGCTAAAACCATATTATTGGGGACCGCATAACGCTGGTGAAAAGCGACCACGTCGCGGCGTTGCAACTGGCGCAGCGCTGCCTCGCTGCCCTCTGGCCGCATGCGATACGGACTGGTCGTAAAATGTGTGGCGTGAAACAAGGTGCGGGCTTCCGCACGCCAACTGTCATTTTGCCGCTCGAGAGCCGCCAACATCAAGCGGCGCATTTTTTGCAACTCGGCCTCGGCAAACGTGGGCCGTCGGATCACGTCGGCAAAGACGTCCAACGCCTGTGCCATATCCTCTGCGAGGCATGAGGCCGTGACATAGAAGCTGTTATGACCCGAATCGGCCATGAGGCTGCCACCCATGGCATCGAACGCCGTGGCGATATCGTCGGCGCTGCGGTATGTCGTCCCTTTCAACAGCAGCCGCGCCATCAGCTTGGTGAGGCCATTGGTACTGGGCGTTTCCACCCGTACCCCCGCTTTGAAGTAGGCATGTAGGGCCACGATGGGCAGGGCAGGATTGTGCTGCAGAAGCAATGTCATGCCATTCGGCAAGACCTGCTTGCGCATGGCGTCGGCCCGTGTCGCCGATGGTGTGGTGGCGGTTGCGGCCGGCGCACGCGGGGGGCGTACGACGGCAACGGTTAGGGTGTCTTCGCGCAAATAGCGTTGTGCCACTTGCTGGACGGATGCCGCGGTTACGTTCTGGATGTTGTCGACATAGGTCGCACTGAAGTTGGGGTCGTACGTGCTCAACATATTGCGTCCGAGCGCGCGGGCGCGTTCCTGCACGGTCTGCCGGTCAAAGACGTGATCGGCAATCTTTTGTTTTTTGGCTTTAGCGAGTTCTTGCGGGTTCACGAGTTCATCACGCAGTCGATAGAGTTCATGCAAAATGGCTTTTTCCGCCGCCGGCAATTGCTCTGGCTTCAGGGTGGCCCACACGCTCAAGCTGCCGGGGACATAGGCGGGGGTGAAAGAACCGGAACCGATGCTGTAGACGAGTTGCTGCTCGTCTTTGATGCGTTTCACCAGGCGTGAACTGTTGCCATTGGATAAGATGTACGACAGGACATCGAGGGCATAGAGGTCTGGGTGAAGCAGCGGCACCGTGCCAAAGGAAAGGCTCATATGGGCTTGCGCGATGTCCATCTCTTTGATTGCAGTGCGTTTACCTACTTGTGATGGCTCGTCCGGTAGGGTGATCGCCGGTAGGTGACGGCGTGTGCCACTGGCGAAGGCTGGGCGGATATGCTCCAGCGCTGATGCCGTGTCGATATCGCCCACGACCACGAGGATCATGTTATTCGGCGCATACATACGTTGGTAGTAGGCCACCAAGTCATCACGGGTGATTTGCTGCACCAACTCCTTGTATCCGATGACCGGATAGCGGGCCGGATGGACTTGATAACGCGTTTCGCGGGCAAGTTGAAAGAGTTGCCGCCGGGGACCGTCGAGCCCCTGTTCGATCTCTCGCTGCACCACGCCTTTCTCGCGGACAAACTCGGCTTCCGTCATGAGGCTGCGGAGCATCCAATCCGCCAGCAAATCTAACGCGGTGGTCCAATGATCGGCCGTGGTGTGAATGTAATAGGCGGTGTGATCGGCCGTGGTGTAGGCGTTGGTATTGTTGCCGATCATTTCCAAAATGGCGCGGCTTTCCGCCTCGGTGCGCGTGCTGGTGCTACCGCCACTGATGATATGCTCAAAAAAATGGGAAATCCCGCTCCCAAGATATTCCTGCTCATAGATACTGCCCGTACGCACGAAAACTTGCACCGACACGATGGGTTTGGCGTGATTTTCTTCGATAAGCACCGTGAGGCCATTGTCCAGCGTGGTGTGAAACACCGCAGCGTGGCCACAAGTCAACACCATCAAAAGCAGTAAGATACCGTAGGATAACACGTACAACCGTTTCATGATCACCCTGTCTCCTCCCGCTCCACTTCCGCATTCCGCATTCCGCATTCCGCATTCCGCATTCCGCATTCAAGTGTCGAGCTCGAGCGCCAGGCGGTAGAGACGCCACGTCCATTCGATGTCGTTGAGGGCGCGGTGGTGGTTGTCACCATCGCGGACAATATGATAATGCTGCGCCACCGTGCCCAGCCCAAGATGGAGGTCTGCCGGGAGCTTGCCCATTAATTGCAGCCACTTGTACAGGCTCCACACATCGAAAATATGATAATCGAAACGCCAACGCATGCCACAGTGCTGATACGCTTTGTAGAGGAAAGCCTCGTCGAATTTCGTATTCCAACCGCTGATGACCGCATCATCGGCGCACCGGCTATCGAAGCGTTGCAGCACGTCGGAGAGAGGCGCCGCCGCGTCGATGGTTTCCCGTGGAATATGGTGCACTTTAGCCGCCTCGTCGCTGTGTTCGACCTCCCCAGGGTTCGTGAGAGCTTGAAAATCCTCGGGTTCACGCCGGCCATCGGTTTCGAAGATACCCCCAATCTCGATAATGCCATGCCGATCCATATCCAATCCGGTCGTTTCCAAGTCGATAAAAACGAGCTGCCCCATGTGCGTGGTAACCTCCTACGTGGTATGCCCTACCCGCTGTGCCGGTATGGCGTATGATGCGGCGCGGCGGTGAGGCGAGTACAATCCTCGCGCAGATTATACCTGGGGCCACGACGGTTTTTCACCTATCTTGGGTCTAGAGTTCCGTCTCGCTCTTTTGTTCTTGGCGATTTTCTGTTACTCTGCTTGAGACATAGGTATCCTACAAGGGCGTAAAAGGTAGAGAGCGATGCAAGCGAGTTTTGCCACAGTGCGGGAACGGTATCTTGACGACCTGATTGAGTACGGCTGGTATGATGTACGCACCTTTAGTAAGAAACAACGGCGTGAGTTCCGGACACCGGGGTATCTGCTCGACCTGCTGCGGAGCCGCCACGTCACGGCGGTCGAGATGCATAGTCACACCCCTCGATCCGATGGGCTGATCGAGCCCGAACGCATCCAGTCCTGGACGCAGGCGCTATACAAAAAGGGCTATTTTCGCCATGAGCACCTCACGATACCGCTCGTCGTGATGATTACCGATCACGATTATATCTACGAGTACGGGGCGCTGAACGCCCTGAGCCAGGATGATGACCTGATTTTCCTCGCTGGGACGGAGGTCAGCACCGAACAGGGCCACGTCTTGTATTATGGCTCCCATCCTGAAATCGTCTATACGTACGAGCTGGACCGGCCACAGCTCTCGGTGCAGCCCGCAGGCCATGAATTTCTCGACATGGTCAATGCCCTAGAGGCCGGGGTCGCCTTCCCCTCGCATCCCTATCGGGAAACGAGCATGTTGCGGGAACTGCCGGGGGAGGAGGTCGCGCCCAAGTTGGCGACGTTGGAAATCCTCAATGGCAAAACGCCTGCGGAGCAGAATCTCATGGCGCTCGAATATGCCAAAGCCCATGGCATTCGGGGCATCGGCGGCAGTGATGCGCATCAGATGTCCCGCCTCTATTCGTATGTCACGTTGTTCGACGGCCCCATTCGCTCCGTCGATGACGTGATTATGGCCCTACGTCAGGGCGATTTCTTCCCGGTACATGGCGAACATCTGCGTTTCAAAGAGGAATGAGCCAATTTGCCGTTCTCGACTCTTCGCTGACAGCTGATAGCTGACAGCTCTTCAAGAAGGGAGTTCGTATGTTGGCAGCGGTCGAATGGTATTATCATCGCAAGGGTTGAACGACGTGTGCCAAGGCATCCAAGTTTTTGGAAGCACATGATATTGCCGTGCAAGAGACGGTAAGCGCCAGCAAAAAGCTGGGGCGTGCCGACGCGCTCGCGATGGCGCGGGCGGCGCAGCGGCTGGTCGCGGCGAAGGGAAAGAAGGTTACAACCGTGGATCTGGCCACGGACCAACTGTCGGATGACGACCTGGCCAAGCTCATGTTAGGTCCCACCGGCAATATGCGGGCGCCGACGCTCCGTGTAGGTCAGACGATCGTTGTGGGGTATAATGACCAGGTCTTTGCCGACACCTTCGTGTCGGGTACCTGAACGTTAAGGAGAGCATATGGAAAAGGAAGTCATTGTCTACAGCAATGTTGGTTGAGGCCCCTGCCATCGAGCGATGGAGTATCTATCGCAAAAAGGCGTCCCGTATACCGAAAAGAACGTGGCGCAGGATCCCGAAGCCGTGCAGGAACTCATGAGTATGGGCTTGCGCTCTTTGCCGGTGATTGTCATTGGTGAGGAACAACTTAGCGGGTATAATCCAGCAGCGATTGACGCCGCTCTCGCCAGCTAGCCCCCCGGGATGCGGAACGATCTCTTTTCATTCCGCATTCCGCATTCCGCATTCCGCATTACTCTTTAGTCGTCCCTATTCTGTGACGCAGGGCCCGTCCTTTATCGGGGTGTGGATCTTTTACCAGACCATATATCTGCCGTCCTTCATGATCCTCAGGCAGGTATTCGGTGATGGGTACGCCGTCTTCATTTAAAAACAGCAAACAGTGGCAGTATTTGTACATCTGCATCTCATCGCAGGCGCAGATCCACCGCCGGCTTTTGGCCTCTTCCTGTTTGTCTGGGTAGAAGTTACACGGACATAACGGCTTTCCAACTTCCTCAATATGCCGCGCCAATCCCTCCACGACGGTTTCCGTCACCTTGGGATCCGGATGCAGATAACTGCCGGATTTCTCCGCAAATTTCTCCGCATACTTTTGCATTTTGTCGAGGTTTTTCTGGCTCGGTTTGGTGAGTTCCATCTTCTGATCTCCTGTTGCGAGAGGCGGTTGTCGTGTCGGGACGGTGGATGTCTCCTCCACACCATGCCGTTTATGGAGCGATCGCTTCGATTTTTTCCGCCAGGGAAAAATCCGGCTCGCTACGACCCTCTACGTCATCGCATGCGACGTTGGCTATTGGGAAACGCAAGAGCGCGAGAATACGAGCGCACATGACAAGCTACCCATTGCCTGGTCACTATACCATATGCACTCCGGTTGGCAACCATGAACGTCCGAGCGACGGGCTCCGGGACGAAAATAGGTTGAGCGCGCCTAGGCAAACATAGTATTGTAAAACGTGCTGCCGATAACCGAGCGAACTAAGTCTGCGATTTGTATGCTTACTATCTCGGAACTTTGTACGCCATAGGATTAGGATTACCGTATGCTTTGACGTAGCTATACTGGTCTGTTTATAGAACAGTATATTATAACTATACAAGTTTCTATAGAAATGCATATATAGAACAAGATAGATAGGAAGTTAGGATAGAGAGGGTGGCGATGCGGAATTATCATATTAACCGCGGTTCGGATGACCTCCAACAGAACGCAGAAAACAAGCTGCCAAGCGAGGCGAAGGATCTTGAAATATTACACCCGGAAGCCCTCAGGCAGAAGTATCATGAACTGGACAGCCGCCACCGCGAGTTAGCCGTGCAAAATGCGGAGCTGCGCGCCACGCTCAAAGACCTCACTGAACGCATGGCTCAGGAGGAGGACGCCCGTTCCCGCTTGGCAGATCACTTGCATCAGGCCGAAAAGATGGAAGCGATCGGCACACTGGCTGGCGGTATCGCGCATGACTTCAATAACACGCTAGCCATTATCCTGCGTTTCACGGAAGTAGCGCTGGGGCAGCTGTCCACGGCGAGTCCGGTTGATCACAGTCTGCAAGAGATCCTCACGGCTGCCAACCGCGCTAAAGACTTGGTACAGCAAATTCTGGTATTTAGCCGTCAGAATTCTCCGGAACGTCATCTCTTTCGGCTGCATGACTTGGTGAACGAGACGCTGACCCTGCTGCGGGGTTCGATCCCATCTACGATTACGATCCGGACACACGTGAATACGCCGTCCGATACCGTTTTAGCCAATCCCACCCAACTGCAACAGGTCATTATGAATCTGTGTAGCAATGCCGAACGCGCCATGCGTTCGGCCGGCGGCGAGCTGGAACTCGTCCTGGATCTCGTCGATGTTACCCCTGAGGTCGCGGCCCAGCATCCCGAGCTGCAGCCCGGCCCGCACGTGCGGTTGGCCGTGCGGGATAACGGGCCTGGGATGTCTTCTGCGACCCTGGAACGGATCTTTGATCCCTTCTTTACCACCAAACAAGGCGGCGAAGGGACGGGCATGGGGTTGGCCGTTGTGCATGGCATTGTCGCCAGTCACAATGGGACGATCCACGTCACGAGCGTGCTGAACGAAGGCGCCACGTTCGAGATCTATCTGCCTGAGCAGCCCGACATCGTCGCCGAGGCGCCGGTGGCGGATGATGCGCCGCCGCCCCCCGGACAAGGGCATATTCTGTTTGTCGATGATGAGGAAGGCCTCGCCATTGCGACGCGAATCCTCCTCACCGATTTGGGCTACGAGGTGAGCGTGTGCACCAATGGCGTGGAAGCACGCGACGCTTTCCGCGCCGCGCCGTCCACTTTCGATCTCGTGATCGCCGATCAAACCATGCCGCAGATGACGGGTAAGGAGTTGGCGGACGCCCTGCGCACCATACGACCTGATATTCCCATTATCTTGTGCACCGGCTACAGCCACATCATTGATGCGGCACAAGCCGAGGACCAGGGGATCAATGCCTTTCTCATGAAACCCGTCGATATCTATGACCTTGCCGACACGATTCATCAGGTGTTACGACAGGCCAGAATGAAAGACGCGTAGCATCTGGGCACGACGTCACCCTCTGCAGCGCTGCCTGCCCATCACAACGACCCTTGCATCCCCCATTTCACGACCTCCAATCTGTAGTCATTTTGCTATTGTGTTCCTGATTGTGTTTTTATAAAATCTCAACTTACAGAGAGCACGTCATATCTAAGATCGTTTTGAGTCTTTCGAAGAGACACAACAGGCTCTACACGATGCTTACTTCTATGAACTTATCAAAGAAATTGAAAATAACATCCATCAATATGTCTAGGCATTCGGATAAGATAAAGTTCCCAGCCAGTATTGTTTGGCGGAAGTGCCTTCTCATTTTCGTGAGCATATTAGAAATGGTTTCTAAGCAGCCAAATGGACGTCATCAAATTTCCAAACAGCCTACAAGTTTAGTAACAGACTTGGTGGTATGTTCACGATGTTGACATTCGCGACGTGATGCCTCTCCACCCTGCGTGACCAGGGTCAAAGGAAAATGTCATGCCTGACGAAGAGACCGAATACACAGGCGTGCCCGGAGGCCTGGGTAATGTGTTGGAAATCTACGAAGACCTCCTGCAGACGATTTGGGACCGTATCCAGCCGACGCTCGGCCGCGTCACGGTCCGAGCCATTATGGAGCGTACCCTGGTGCTGACACGGGAGCGCTATCCGCTCGTTGCCCACCTACAGGTGAGTTCCGAGGGCCTGATCTTTGACGCCTTGCGTCAGAACGGCAATGTAGAAGAGCAAGATCTCGTGCGGGAGGCTCTGGACGATGTGGTCGCCAATCTCATCGACATCCTGAGCATGCTGACCGGTGACATCCTGGTGCGCCAACTGATGCAAGAAATCGAAAGATCGGCAAACTCTCCAGCGGTATTGCCGGGTTGGATAGCATCCTCGATGGCGGTATTCCCGAGCTGTCCGTCTGCATGATCGCCGGCTCGCCCGGAACCGGCAAGACCATCCTCAGTCAGCAGATCATCCATGCCAATGCCAGCCCGACCCGCAAGGCTCTGTGCCTGACCTCGCTCTCCGAACCCCCTCTGAAGATGTTGCGCTACATGCAGAAGTTCGCCTTCTTCGATGCGCAGAAGCTCGGGAGCAGTGTGATCTATCTCGATATTGGCGAGACCCTTTTAGAGAAAGGGCTCGAGGGGACCCTCGCCTCCATTGTGGAACATGTGGAAGAGCACCAACCCGCCATCGTGAGTATGGAAGGGTTTAAGGCGATCCATGACATGACCGGGGGGCAAGCCGAAGAGCGCAAGTTCGGCTACGAACTCGCGGTGCGGCTGGCCGCCTGGGGGGTGACGGCGTTTTTGGTGGGGGAATACACGCTGGAAGATATCGAACATGAAGCGATCTTCACCATCGCTGACGCCATCATCCGTCTCCAGAACCAGCTCCAGGAGGTGCATTATCAGCGTTATGTGGGTGTGATCAAGCTGCGCGGCGAGGACTATTTTCGGGGGTTGCATCCCTTCACCATCGGCACCGCCGGGCTGACCGTCTATCCCCGCATCACCTCCCCGGAGGTCTTCTCCGACTACGAGGTGACGCCGGAACGCGTCCCGGTCGGGCTGCCGCAGCTCGACGCCATGTTGGAGGGAGGCTTCCCCGCCGGCTCGGCGACCATGGTCGCGGGCGGCGCGGGCACGGGGAAGACCCTGTTCGGGCTGCATTTCATCACCGCCGGCGCAGCTAGAGGCGAACCGGGAGTCATCGTGACGTTACAAGAGAGCCCCGTGCAACTGCGCGGCATCGCGCAGGCTTGCGGCTGGAATCTCCAGGACCTGGAGGCGCAGGGGCTGTTGGCGCACCTGTACACGTCGCCGGTGGAACTGCAACCCGATATCCATGCCGAGTGCCTCAAAGCCGCGGTGCAGCACATCGGCGCCCGCCGGGTCCTCATCGATCCCATCACCGACATCGAAATGGCCACCCCCAACAAGGTCCGCTACAAGGACTATGTCTACGCCCTGGTTAACGCGTTCAAGATCCAGGGCGTCACCGTGCTCCTGACCCACGAAATTCCCGAGCTCTTTGGCCCGCTGCAGTTGAGTGAATACGGCATCTCGTTCATTACCGATAATGTCATTCTCTTGCGCTATATGGAACTGTACGGTCGCATGGGACGCGCCATCAACGTCATGAAGATGCGCGGCTCCCAGCACAGTAAGGAGATTCGGGAGTTTACCATCACTACGGGCGGCATGCGCATCGGCGAACCCGTGTAGGTGTTGACCGGGGTGCTGGCCGGGGCGCCAGTCGTGCGCGGGGATGGTCATCTGCGTGACCTGCCGAGCCGCGCCCGCTACATCGTTGAGACCATTGCGTGGCAGGAGGCCAGCACCCTGCAATACTTGCAGCAAGAAACCGGGTTGACCCGAGAACGGCTAGAGGAGGAGCTGCCATACTCCAGCAGCAGGGTCTCGTGCTCGCGATCCGCCGAGATGAGGAGGAGTATTTTCGAACCACGGTGTGAGAAGAACCACGATATGAGGATGACGCGATATGTCTGACACGAGATTTCCGTCAGGCAGTGCCGTGCTGGGGGCGAGCTGGATGGGTAACATGGGCGAAGCGGGCAAGCAAGAAGATGGTCGAGAGCTTCGACGCGGTGCTGGCGCAGTTGTGTCGGCGGCTGGCTCCGGTTCTCGGCGCGGACACCACCACGGCCCTGTTGCGGAGCGCCCTCCTGGAAGCCCGCCGCAACCATACCGTGCTCCACGACCTGGAGGTGGACGCCGCCGGCGGTCAGGTGGAGCAGCTGCGGGCGAACCTGGATCACATCGACAATATCGAGCTGCGCGACAGTCTCTTGGTCTATATCGATAGCGTCATGACGCTCATCACCGACCTGACCGGCGAGGTCCTGGCGATGAAGATCACGCCGCTTGTGCAACAATTTCACCAGCGGCTGAAGGAGTAAGCCGTGGCTGAGATCCAACTCCTGCCAACGGGTGTACCGAACTTGGACGCAGTGTTGGGCGGGGGTCTCCCTGTATACTCACTCAATATCATTGCCGGGCCGCCGGGTACCGGCAAGACGATTCTGGCCCAACAGATGCTCTTCAGCCACGTCCGCCACAACGGCGCCGCCAAAGGTCTCTACTGCACCACCCTCTCCGAACCCGCGGTGAAGGTGGTGCGTTACATGCATCAGTTTAGCTTCTTTGATGCCGACGCGTTTGGCGAGCGGGTGGTCTACCACGACCTCGGCCGCGTCATCCGTGATCAAACCCTCCCCGAGGTCGCTGAGTACGTGATGAGCCTGGTGGAGGAGCAGCAGCCGGAGATCGTGGTCATCGATTCCTTCAAAGCCATTCGCGACCTGAGCGACGATGTCGCCGCCTTTCGCCGCTTCTGCTACGACCTGTCAGTGCGCTTCGCCAGCGCGCGCTGCACCGCCTTTTTCGCGGGGGAGTGCGATGGCCCCGAAATCGCCTCGGGAGCCGAGTTTGCCGTGGCCGACGGTATTCTCTATTTAGGCTTGAGCCAACAGGAAGGCGAACCGCGCCGCTTCTTGCAGTTGCTCAAAGTGCGCGGTCAACCCACCGAGACGGCGCCGTATCCGCTGGCCATCTCCTCCCGAGGGCATGCGCATCTTTAGTTCCGACTTCACGCTGCGCCCACGCCCGCCCGACCCGGGCGACCTGGAAGCGCGTGCGGCCACCGGCATCGCGGGTCTGGATGCCCTGCTGCATGGCGGTCTACCCCGCGGGTACTGCATCATCCTGGCGGGCGTCTCCGGAGCCGGCAAGACGATCTGTGCGCTCCAGACCTTAGCCCATGGCGCCTCGTTGGGCGAGAAAGGGCTCCTCTTTTCCTTTGAGGAATCGCCTGAACGCCTGCGGCAGACCGCGGCAGGCCTCGGCTGGGACCTCACCGAGTACGAACGGCAAGGCCTGATCCGCATTGTGTTTATTCCGCAAGATAGCATTCGCGTGGAGGAACACCTGGAAGCGATGGTACGGGAATTCGACACTTTCCAGCCGCAGCGCTTCGTGCTCGATTCCTTCTCCGTGTATCTCCATAAGGTGCAGGACCTGGCCATCCAACGGGAAAAAACCTACCAGTTGTCCACCTTGTCGTGGCGCACTGGCGCGCTCGGCATCCTCGTCTCCGATACGCCCTCGAATGAGCCGCATCGGCTCTCGCGCTACGGGGTGGAAGAGACCGTGGCGGACGGCACCATTGTCCTCTCGACCGAGGTCGATGGTCTGGCGCGCAAACGCTATGTCGAGGTCTACAAATTGCGCGCCGTCGATCATGTCACGGGTCGCTACCGGATGGAGATCACGGATCACGGCCTCGAGGTCTACTACGCCATCCCCCCCGACTGGAGCCAGGTGGACACGCCGCCCCCGCTGAGCTTTCCGCCGGTGCGGGAGGTGATCCAAGGCGACCTACGCTATGGCAGTACCTGGCTGGTGCAGGGCGAACCCGGGGTGGGCAAAAGTACCCTGGCCTATCAGTTCGCCATGGAGGGCCTGCGCCGCCGGGAAGCGGTGTTGTATATTGCGGCTGACGCCCCGAGTGTGCAGGTGCGCCAGGCCATCCAGAGTTTCGGCTTCCTGGCGGAGCCGTACCTGGAAGACAAGCAGCTGGTGATCCGCGACATTTTCGGCGACGCGGACACCCTCGACCTGAACGACCCGGAAACGCTTCTGTTCTCCGTGGTCCGCGAAGTGGAGCGGATGCCCAAGCCGCTGCGCCTAGTCGTTGACTCCCTCACCCCGTTGGCCCTGGGCTACGCCCCCAGCGACTTCGTGGCCCTGGTGCACCGCCAGCTGCGCCTGCTGCGTCGGCCGGATGTGACCGTATTCTGCACCCTGCTGCGGCAGACGCTGCCGGTGGGCGACCACTATAGCCTGCTCAACGCCTTTGATGTCGTGTTGGAGCTCATGACCCCGGACTGGGGTGAGATGCGGTCGTCACGCAACGGCGACTACCGTGCGCTCCAGGTGCGCAAGGCGCGTGGCGTCAGTACGAATACCCAACCCTATCCCTACAGTATCTCCCCGAGCGAGGGTCTGGTGATCCACCATGACTTCTACCGGCAGTAGGCCGGATCCGGGAGCATGCAAACCCACGGAGGTTGATGATGAGTGAGGCCGAACGGACCCGAGAGCAACTCCTCGAAGAGCTGGAAACGCAGCGCCAACGCATTGCGGCGCTGGAAGCCACTGACCGTAAGCAGAGTGAGGAGGCACTGCACTCGGCCGTATCCCGCGATCTGGTGAGCCGATGCTGCGCGATCTGCAGGAGATTGGTGCGATTTCGACCGGCGCTATGCACCGCGCCGGTCAGGCCCTGTGGGCCAGCATGGGGAGTCAGACGCTGCCGCAGGGGCTGGAGACGTTCACCTCGATGGGGCTGGGATCGTTGGCGTTGGTCGAAGCCGACGAGGACGCGGGGCGTTGGACCTTTATGGCCTATGGACTGATGGAGGTTCAGAAAGACGATGGGTCGCTCACCTGCCACTACACTCGGGGCTTCCTGCACAGTGCCGTGCAGCAGATAGCGGGTGGCGTCCGCATAGCTGACGCCGAAGTCAGCTGCCAGTCCATGGCCGATACCGCGTGCCGCTTTGTGGTGCAGGTGATCGGCGAGTAGGAGAGGACCGATGGTTGGCCCGCACAGTTTCGAGCTGCAGGTGCTGCACGATCTCTCGCAGCAGGTTGGCTCTACACAGAGCTATGACGACCTCGTGCATGTCATGCTGGAATACCTGTTCCGTGCCGCGCTCTATGATGTCTCGGCCAGCATCTT
>CBCXVS010000217.1:0-13247 GCA_965178525.1 uncultured bacterium
TCAATTCGTTTCAGGCTTTTGAGTTTTTATTTCAACAAGTTGTCGCCGAATCACGGGAGGAACTTCGGTCTAGACAGTAAGTGTCTGATGCATGCTGCCTTGCTCGTGGGGCAGCTCAGTCTACTTTGGTATCTAGAAGCCTTAAGTGATCCTGTGAGAAGTTGACAGGAGGCTTTATGTTACTTGCCAAAGGTAACAGTGAATTTGAGATTTGTATTTGCGCAACAGATGAGGGTGAATGGGAAGGCCGGATCGTCGAGTACAATATCAGCCGTGTGACGCCGACGACCCATATGCGGCATAGTTGGGTCTCGCTTGAGGCGGCGCTTAGCGGGGTGACACGGCGGTGGGCACGGTTGTTTCCTGAGGAAAAGCCGCCGGACTTTCGCGAGGCCATTACCGAACCGTTGTTGCCAGAGGAAGCGGGTTAACCCACGGCTTCCCTGACTTTCCTATGCGATAGCTTTGTGTCGTCTCCGTGCGAGCCGATTTCAACGCCTTGGACCGGCGGTGGCACCAAGAAAATCAAGCTAATCCATAAAAAGGCTCCGAGCAAAATCGGCCAGTAGAGCAATTTTGGCCAGAGGTTATTGCGATGTTGAATGATCGGGAGGTGAAACGCGGAGGTGTATAAAATCGAATTGACGGAAAGGCATAATATCGCCACGTAAAGCAGAATATAGCCGTATTCTAAGTAGACCACTTGGGGGACGGCTAAATAGCTACGGAGCGCCACTTGAGAGACGGCTAACACAAAAAACAGGGACGCCGTATGACCCAGGATATTAAAAGAACTGTCCGCTCTGATGATGAGCGTGGCGAACAAGAGGGCGGCGATGACAATCATCGGCACCGCGTAGGCGATCACCGGGGATAAGACGGAGCGTTGCACGACGACGTTGAAATACAGATCGGGTATCTCTCTCTCGCGAATCAGGGTTCGGTTACCGAAATTCGCATGATAATGATCATAGCGATAGCTGAAAAACGTCCGGTCGATTTCCCAGTTTTTCAACACGAGCGTATCCACTAAACCGGGCCGTTGACTCGGGAACATGAACTCATAACCATCCAAATCCGGCACCAGGACGAGTTGAGACGACAGGGTGCGCGGCCAAATCTGCATCTGGATCGCGCCTTCATCCAGAGGAAAGGTCTCGACTGTGGGCTTTTGCCGCAGCGGCGTACGGAAAAATCAGACAATGAGTTCGTGCTCTTTTTCCTGCACCCGATACAGCTCTTCAATTTCGTGTTCATCCACCACATCCGGTAAGAGAATGCCGCGTTCGATTTCATCGGGTAGGTCGAGGGGATATTTTTGCCAGATATAACCACTGATCATGCTCTTGCTAGTTGTGGAATAATCGATCGTTTCCAAGACGACGCCCGTCGGTATGCGCACCGGTGGAGAGAGCTTCTTGCGGTGAAAAGCGGTCTGAACCTGTTCCAGATTTTCATCCACATTGGCTCGGCTGACCAACACATTTTGAGACGGATCCCGATACGGGTAGAGGATAATGCCGAGAGCAAAGAGGAGCGAAACGGTGATCGATGTCCCCCACAGACCGAATTCGATGCCGCGGTCAAATTGAAATAGGAGGGCTGATGTGAAGACGGCCAGCATCGGAATGGTTGATAAGAGCAATCCGAGGAGCGGACGGACAAATGCATGAGGCCGTTTCTGACCAATGGTTTGGTCGAATACCAAGCCCAGCGACCAGCCGGGATCCAAGGGACGGTGAAACGTCCAGGTCGGACGGCCGGTTATCGGATCGGCGCTCTCGATATGAAAGGTCTCACCGCGCATCACTTTTTCACCGATCTCACGAAGCTCCGAACTCCCGAGTTCATCCGCCGTTTCGAGAATCGATTTTTGCACCAGAGCTGAGTTTGGATGCGCAATATAGAGACCTGTTTCTGACAGAATATAGCTGAACCCTTCTTCGCCGACATCGATGGACTGTAATAAATCGGTCAAGGTGTCCAACGTGTGATCCGCATACACCACGCCATGGATGGTTTCCCGGCGGTCGTCTTCATAAAACAGGGCCATGTAGTCGATGTACCAGACTAGTGAGGACTCACTAAAATACGGTTTTGTCCAGTAAGAGCCATTGGGTGCGCGCAACGCCTTTCTGTACCACGCTCCGGCGGCCACCGAGTCATCTGCATAATCGTACCGATCTTCGATGTGAGTGAGTTCAAACTTGCCTTTTTTATTCTTCTTGTAAAACGGCGCATAGAGTTGGTTGGGTTGATAAACACCACGAGCGTAGGCTAATCCATATCCGAATATCTCGGGGAAATCTTTAATAGGGTTGTTCCCCAATAGTTAATGAGGTAGGCTATCCTCCCTCAAACGATGGAGGGAGCCCAGCCAGGTCATTGGTTATCCGAGATGATCGGCAGATGAAAGCCTTAACCGGTGTGTCTCAGACGCAATTTGACTTCTTGCTGCCCGCCTTCAGCCACGTCTATCAACAGGCTCAGCAAAAACGCTATGAGGAGGGTGTCCAAGCTGGCAAACGCAGCCGAAAGCCGGGTGCAGGTATCAAAGGCAAATTACCCACTCTGTCAGACAAACTCCTGTTCGTTCTATATTATTACAAGACGTATCCGACGTTTGATGTTCTTGGTGCACAATTTGGTATGGTACGTTCGAAAGCGAATGAAAATCTCCATAAGCTCTCTCCCATCCTGTATGACACGTTAGTGCAGTTAGACCTCATGCCTTATCGAGAGTTGAAGACCCCAGAGTCGTTGAGGGAGGCGTTGTCAGGTGTGGATCAACTGATTATTGATGCGACTGAAAGAAGCTATCGCCGGTCACAAGATGAGACGACCCAACGTGAACACTATAGTGGTAAAAAAAAGCCATACGCTGAAAAATACAGTGATGTCGATGCCGGATAAATGGATCGTCTTTCTGGGCCGTACGTTTAGTGGTCACAACCATGATTACAGCATGTTAAAACAAGAGTTCCCACCGGACTTAGACCGGTTTAGTGACGTAGAAGTTTGGGTGCACCTGGGTTATCAGGGGATTCAGTCGGACTACAAAGGCGAAATGCTTGAGATTCCACACAAGAAACCCCGGAAGAGCAAGACGAATCCGACTCCAGAATTGACGGCGGAGCAGCAGGCGGCGAATTATGCCGTGAGTCAAGTTCGCATCTTGATCGAACATGCCATCGGCGGTATGAAGCGTTTCAACATTTTGGTGCAGCGTTTCCGCAACCGCAAAGATCACTTTGAGGATGATTCGGTGGGCATCTGGGCTGGGCTAGGGAACCTGATCTTATGCTATTGAGGAACAACTCTATTATATGCGTGCGGCGGTTTCGAAGCTGTTCAAAGATCAACGCCTCACGCGTCTTCTCGGCAAACCGAGCACCGGACTGAGTATTGGCAAATAAATGATACAGACTATAGTCCAATACCACCGTCAAGATATAAAACACGATCTCACTGTAACGGGTTGAACTCAGCTTTTTCACCTTGGAAATCGGGCGTACCTACGACGGCATGATGATTGCGATTCCTGCGCCGCATTGGACGTTCTTTCGAGAGCTTTCGGACCGAGGGTTCGCCGCTGCGTTGCGTGAGTTGGCGTCATCGGTGAAGCTGTCGAGATATCAGAAACATCCTCGCGGTCCCAAGAAGAAGTCGCCTAAACGAACCGCGTATCAGAACGGACAGCACGTCTCGACCGCCAAGGTGCTTGCGCAAAGTCGCTCGCCCTGCAACCGTCTGGCCAAACCACCCGCATCATCTGGGCGCTCAGGGTCACACCCGATCCCACTCCAACACCGCCCATACCACCCCGGCCACGTGCCGCCACTCTGAGAGAGCCCAAGCCCCACAAGCCGACAGGGCCAGGTCGCGGTTCTGCCAGAGCCCGCTGGCCGTGCCCATCCCTGGCGCCAAACCCCTCTGACGACGACTCCCCCACTCCGGCTACACCCCATCGCTATCCCCCACGACAAGCCCCTGGCCATCCCCAAGCCCTTCGACAAACCCGGCTTGGCACCGAGGCGGATGCATCCCATAGGGCGTCACCGGATCGGTCGCCATCGTCCAATGCCGCGGCCAGGGGGTGGGGCCATCCCCCGGCGCTTCATCGATGTCGCCCACCGGACCTTGGCCAGCCAACGCGGCCATCGTCGCCTCATGGGGCCACGGCGACTCCGAGACCCGATCCCTCCCCTTCTGCACCGCCCCGTGGCGCATCGCCATGGGCCACACCGACGGGCAGAAGGCCTGCCTGAGACGACGAGACGTCCCAGGCAGGCCCGAGCGTTCGCCGATCCAGGCGCTCCAGGGCGGTTCATCGTCCGTGTGAACGCCGCTAGGTAGCGGCGCTTGAAGCCCCTGAGCCCAACCGGCCCCGGGTCCTGGATGCAACGCGCCGGGCGGGCTCGGCATCTCGACCGGGGGCAGTTCCATGACGGGGTGGGTGGGATCAGGGACAGAGGTTACCAGCCCGCTTCAACCACGCCGCAACCGATCGGTAAATTCTGAGCCCGTCAGCGCGCATACGGCAGGCGGTGACGAGGCGCCCGGACCTAGGCGATCGTCTTATGCATCACCTCACGACGCGGGTAGCGGGTGGGCAAGCGACAAAGCGCATCGATGACTATGTCCGGACCTGGGTGGTCATCCCGCAGCCGCTCGCCTCACGTGTCGAACCGCTCGCGATACCTCGACCTGGCCTCACCCTGCGCGGCAGCCAGTGCCTCGCTGAGATGCTCTCTGGCATGATAGAAGTCGAGGCACGCATCGCCAACGGGTCGGGTCTCACTCAGATCACGCCCGTTGTCCGCCGCGCCATCGGCCAGTTGGACCACCCGCAGGTCGGGACGCTGGATCAACGCGCCCCTCGCGTCTGCTGTCAGCTGGCTCTTGAGGGTGGCGGTGTGGACCTCGGGCATGCGCGCCATGGGGCAGGTCGCGAGCCGCTCGCCATCTCGGTCATCATACGAGAGGGCGCCGCCGCCCACGTCTGGATAGCTGGCTGGACCACGGGGAGATGTGCCTTTGGTCTGAGCGCGTTCCCGTTTGCCTTGGCGCTCGCTCTCTTTCATGGACACCCGCACCCTCACGCCATTGAGAGATATGCCGATTGACACCGCCTCCCGTGGAGTCGATGCGTCATCTCGAAGCCCGGCTTCAATCGAACCCGGTACTCCTCCAAACGCGAGGTCAGGGCTTTGGGCAAACGATTGAGGCGACTTCGGGACGGCGCCATATGGCCCAACATCTCAAAGCGTGCTTCGCTCTCGGCGTCAAATGGGCCCCTGCCCAACTGCCCTGTTTGGCCGCCCGCGGGGTCCAGTACCCTTCGATGATCCCCGCATGGAGTTCAAGGGGACCGGTCGCCCGTCTCCCACTGGGGTGACCATCCGACGGAGGCGCCACAATCGTGATGGATTTTGACTCAAGCGGAAGCATGAGTGATAATGACCCGATGCGCCTCAGGGTGCGAGCTGGGATCACTGCTGTCGGGCTACTCAATGTCGAGGATCAAGCCACCGTTATGGATTTCGGTGCAGGTGCTGATAACGAGTTGCGCGCGAGCCGATGGCTCCAGGATTTTACCTCTGACACCATGCTTCTCGAAGCCGCGATCAATCGAGTCACTGAAGACAACGAAAGTAATAGAACGCTAGCGGATGTCGTTAACCAAGCACAGGGGAAGAGCGTTCCGATCTTCGTTGTAGGGTTGAGGAACGGCTTGGGCGCTTCCGCCCCTACAAGAGACCGCACGCGAAACGGAAGGCAGCTTTGTTGCGGTAACCGATCTGGATTTGGAGGAATTCTTTCAGAATGTTTTTCGTGGGATTGTAGGAGGACGGGTGCGCGTCAATGGCCTAAGCCAGTTTGCATCACCGCTGCAAACGCCTGGTGACGTGGTCACGACCATCGGTGTGACCTCAGTCAAAACACCTTTTGCGTTTCAGGTGACGGTGGTAGGTGCGAACGGTGTAGCGGCTGCGGTTGCAGCGCGATTCCACGGGCCTACTGTACCTTATACAGCCGTTGAAGAGGCTCAAAGAGGGAGTCAAGCTCGCCACGGCAGATAGCAACTAACCCTATGTTTACATCTGTCGAGGTTGTGAACGTTTCGAATGTCCCAGGCGTGGAACACATTTCTCAGTGCGTGCGATGCCTAGTGCATACCTAGAGCGTGTCGCAGAATTATCACCATTGAAATTAAAGGAGTTATGCGGGTGATCGTCATATGAATTAAAGCGTTACTAAAGGAAGTCAGAAGCAAATGGCCGTTTCAGATTTCCTGAAAAACCCGTAAGCCCTTTATTTTCAACAAACCAATTGTGCGACACGCTCTACCTATATAAAAGAAACGGCGAATTGAAGGCAGCCGTATCATGGCCATTTCTAGGAAGCGAGTCGGTCTCATCGTGGGCTTGGTGCTGTTGGGAGGGTTGAGCTGAGTTATCATGGCAAGTAACTCCGGAACAGCGCAGAATTTCTCCCAAATTCCCGGTTTTGCTGCGTATTTTGCGCAACACCCGCCACGTGATGAGCTGCCCACAGCTGCGGAGCAGCAACTGCTCAAGCGGCACCAGCCACGCATTTTTCTCCCCAAGAACCATGCCGGTTTGATCAGCTTTTATGATGACTACATCGCGCAGGGTCGGTTGAAAGGGCCGGACGGGCATGTGATGACCGCGCAGGTTACCCAGCGCTTGCTCAATGCGCATAAAGAAGATCCGCAGGTTCTCTTTGAACACCAGCCCGACAAGCGCCAAGCGCAAACACCAGTGGTCTTTGGCCGCGTCGATTATTCCGAGCACGTGCTGGGGGAGGGGGAGGCCCAACGGTTTATCTTCCTCACCTATCATGCGGTCTTTCGGACCTCTGGCATCGTTGACGGGGTTGCCCGATGGCAAGCGCTCGCCTTGTCGATTGTGGGCAATCTCAACGATTGGCACCAGCTGGACCATTACACGGCCGCCACCCTTGTGCTGGATGACGCACAGCGGTCCGTCGCACTCATGTTACAACAACATAATTATGTGCGGACTTACATCTATGGCGAAACGCTCGATCGGCCTCAAGACGGGCGCCCGGTTATCGACGTGGCCATACGCTCCAACGAGCTGTATCCGCACGAAACAGGGCGTGTGCGCCACCGCGCCGTCTCATTTCTCGATCCGAAGAGCTTGCGCTATATGCTTGGCGCCAGCGCCAAGCCCCTAATGACTGCAGACGATATGACGGAGCCGCACGAAGAGGCCGATTACGACCTGCGTTTTCTGGCGCCGAGCGATGCGTTTTACACCTTCAAAGGCATGCTTGGCAAACGCCGGTCCCTGCCGGGACGCAGCGGTCCGCCGGGGGCAAATTACAACACACTGCCGAGCCTCAAACCCCTCCATCGCCAATTGATTTCCGGCTATTGGCGGTCGGGCCATGCTGGCGACATCACCCGGCTCGACGCGGCGCTTGCCACCGACCATTACATCCGCGCCTTTGTGCAAGCGCAGGCCCCTATTTTTCGGGCGAATCTGCGCTGCGCTATGCAGGGGGGCACGGGATGCCAATTCCAGTAGTCCTGTGTACCGCAGCGGCTTCACTTTGCGTTGCGCGACCTCCCGTCCTATAATCCCCCATCACGTTTTAGGATGGTACTCTTGTCTATCTCAGGCCCTCTTACGAGCCTGAGCAGGAGGTTGACACGCGATGGCAGACTATATTTACGTCGTCCAAATGGACGTGCCCGCCGAGTTGGAAGACGAGTTTAATCGGGTGTACGATACCGAGCATGTGCCCAATATTATCAAAGCCCCTGGCGTCCATGGCTGCACCCGCTACCGATTGGAATCGGCCAATGTCGAGGGTGTGGCCCGGTACGCCGCCATTTACGACATTGACTCGCCGGAGGTGCCCAGTAGTGCGGGCTGGATGGCGGAATCGGAAAAGGGGGATTGGCCCACCAAGATCCGGCCGCATACGACCAATCGGTCCCATATCATTTTTAAGCGTTTGGGCAATGAGGGTGCGTAAGTGCAACGAACCGGCGCTTACGCCTTGTGGACCTGCACCGGTTTGTGCCGGCGTGGATAGCACGTGCGACAGATGTCGCACACCGTGCCATTACAGCCGCGAGCTGTACAATACTCACGACCGTAATAAATGATCTGCAAATGCAGCCGGTTCCACGCTTCTTGTGGAAACAGCTGTTTCAGATCCTGTTCCGTCTGCGTCACGTTCTTCCCCGATGTCAGTCCCCAGCGTTGCGCCAGCCGATGGATGTGCGTGTCGACCGGAAAGGCCGGATAGTCAAAGGCTTGGCTCATCACGACGCTGGCCGTTTTGTGCCCAACGCCAGGCAGCGCCTCTAAGTCGGCGAAATTATCCGGCACCTAGCCGTCATGTTGCTCCAGTAAGATTCTCGACAAGTCGGCAATCGCTCGAGCTTTGCGTGGCGCCAGTCCGCACGGTTTGATGATCGACTCGATCCGGAGCACCGGTAATTGCACCATCGCCGCTGGCGTATCGGCTTCGGCAAACAGGTGCGGTGTGACCTCGTTGACCCGTTTGTCCGTACACTGTGCGCTGAGCAGTACGGCGATGAGCAGTGTGTACGCGTCCTGATGGGCGAGCGGAATGGGTGTCTCCGGATACAATTCCTGGAGCCGCTGTTGGATGTAGGTCACGCGTTCTTTTTTAGTCATGATCGTTACGCCCCGGCAAACCCCACTTGATGTCCCCACGACCGGCCTCCCCAAGCGCCTGCCAAAACGCTTCTGGCGCCAGGGGTCCGTCGCCTTGGCCTCATACCACCGGCGTTGTACCATGCTTGCCATGTGCGGGCAATAGCCGATCCGACCCAGAAAAGAGAACAAAGGGATCCGCGAAGGACGCAAAGAAGCGAGACGCGGGAGGCATTTATTGACCGTCCGTTCGGTTAATGATATAATCAGCCAATGATCACCTTGCAGGATCAGTCGCCATTGTAGATAGAGCCTTGCATAAAGGAGATGCACGCCATGGCAGCACAGGAGGCGCAGGACCTGGCCGAACAGATGCAGACACCGCCGCCGGAAAGCAGCGCGGAGGCGCCGGACGCAACGCAGTTGTTGTTCGGCACGGAAGAGCCGCCACCGTTTCCGGAAATGAATATTTTCCCGCTGGAGTGGCGCGTTGAAACGCCGAAGCTGCAGCAAATATACGATGCCGCCCGCGAGCCGGGTTGGTCGCCCCACACCTTGCCATGGGACACGTTAGACCCGGAATCCTTTTCCCTTGATGAGCGCTATGCCATGGCCTACTGGTTCACGCTCTTGTCCGTGTTCGATGGTTCTGGTCCGGCCGTGTTTTCCCGGGCCTTCATCCACACCTGGGAAACGCACGAAGAAGACCCGATTCGGAAGTGCTTTTTTTCCATCGTGCGCGATGAAGTCAATCACGAGGAGATTTGCCAGCGCGCCATCCAACGCCTCACCCCGGATGGGCCGCTCGGCTATGAGCCGGCCACGCCGCTGGGCCAGCTCGCCCGAAACAATGTCAAGTGGTATTATCACAACGGTTGCCGCTACTGGAATGGCTTCAAAACCGGGGTGACCCGGTTTCAATTGCCCATTCTCTTTTCGTCTTTCCTCATGGGTGAAGTGGTGGCGGCGAACCTCTTTCACAGCATGTTCCAGCGGACCACGATCCCGGTGTTCCAAGAGGCATTCAAGCAGGTTGGCAAAGACGAGGCGCGGCACATGGCCATCTGTCTGGCGGTGCTGCGAAACGTCTTACCGCAGCTGAACGATGAACAACGCAGTGTTATTACCAAGCAGATCCGTGCTGGCTTCGTCTTTCTCTCGGGCATTCTGTACCTGCCGCCAGAGGATTTTTGGGAGCTTGGCCCGACGTTTCATCCGGTACACAAGATGCTGGAAGAGACGGCACGCGCTGCCGGCTTGGGCATTTTGAGCGAAGCGGAACGCGCCGACAACTGGCGCGCCGCCGTCCTGCGCCTGAAGGGATTACTAGAGCCGCATGGGGTGGAGTTTCCCGCGTTGCCCGAGATCGGTATCGACGGCAAAACGGTCGCCTTTGACCCGGAAGACATCATTCCCGTGTTTTAAGGACCTGGACAGAATAATCTTTATACATGTCTCGAGGGGAAACCTATAAATTTAAGGTGGTTTCAGTACGTCAATATCCGGGGAAGGTACATATGGCGCGGACACGATCCGAACACTATCCTGCAAATCAGGCGCTCATCCTGGACACGGCAGCGCATTTGTTTGCCGCCAAGGGGTTTGCGCGGACGTCGATTGCAGAGCTGGCGTTAGCGTGCGGGTGTTCCAAGGCATTGCTCTACCATTATTATGCATCCAAAGAAGCCATCCTGTATACGCTCTTACACACCCATCTCCAAACCCTGCGTACCATCACCGAGCAGGCATTGGCGATGTCCGATGACCCGGAAACGCAGTTGCGCGCCCTCGTACGCGCGAGTATAACGGTGTACACGCGGTGCCGGGACTACCATATCGTTCTGATGCAGGATCTGGACTGCTTGCCGCCGGCACACCGCAAGGAGATTCGGCACATGGAACGGGAGCTGACCACACAGGTTGCCGATCTCCTCACCCGGATGCGTCCTCAACTGCGTTCTGACTCACGTCTGTGTATGCCCTATACCATGATGTTCTACGGCCTCTTGAACTGGACATACATCTGGTACGATGATACCGGACCGGTGGGGCCGGAGGAATTTGCCGATCGCGCCGCTGACTTGTTTCTGCACGGCTTTATGCTGCCGCAGGATGTCGCCGCCGCCTCCACGATGTAGTGATGGCTCGCTTTACAACCGACGTTGCAAGGCGTTAACTTGTCGGTGCAGCTGCGACAGGCGCCGCTCCAGCATGTTGAGACTGCGGCGGTGCCGTTCGAGGTCGCGGCGCAACTGCTGCGTCGCTTGGCCTGATCGGCCTGAACGTTGTACGGGTTGATCGCGCTGCTCCGCGCCGTGCAACTCTCGGACCATGGCGTGTAACGACTGACGTTGGTGTTCCAGGTCCCGGCGTTGGCTCTGCAGCTCCCGGCGGGTCTGTTCCCACAGGTCGAGGCGGTCCGGATCGTGTGGATCTGGACCGGCGGAAAAGAGCATCACGCCGATATTATTCATCACCTCAATGCGTCCACCGTGTTCTGTGGCACGCGCTGCAAAGATGACCTTCCCGGACTTGTTCATCACCTCAATACGCTGGGTCCGGAGGACGGTTGGTACCGATCGCGGCGTCATGGCTCCTAGACTGACCGCGACAACAATGACGAGACCAAAGGCCAGCAACAGTTGGCTACGCGTCGGGAAATGAGGCTCCCGAACGGCCTGATGTGGCCTCTATGTCAACGGTTTGGCTTGTCGCATGGCAGACTCCTCCACCTATGTGTGGCCACCGCAAAGGCATGTGAAAACATACTCAGGTAGTGTACCATAGCGGCAGGTGAACGGTAGGAGGAGGGTTAGGTCTCCCATGGGACATGTCCATAGCGTCGTGTGGGGATACCTGACTCCTTCTTCTCTTCTTGACGATACCTGTGGCCAACGATCTCAAGCAAGTTTTAGGACCCAGGAACTCTGGTTAACACCTCAAGTTTTTTTTGTGACGTCAGATACGTTGTGGCAACGATTCAAGGAGACCGCAAGCATGAAAAAAGTGGTGAGTGAAATCAGCGGCACGGTATTTAGTCTACCCTGGCTCATTGCGAAGAATCATGGGCTTTTTGAGGCAGAGGGCATTGAGATGGAATTCGTCCGCACCCGCTCGAGTGACGCCGTGCCACAGACGGAAAATCCCGAGGAGGTCAACCCGATCCTGGGCCATACCGCCTTTGAGGACACCCAGGTGTCGATTTATCGCGCTTGAGAAGAAGGTCAGGTCCGGCGGGCCTATGAAAGCAAGCAAGGCGCGAAGATTATTGCCCTACGGTCTGCGGTCGCAAGTCAAGCGATTCTGGTTCGTCCCGATTCGCCGCACAACTATCCCGGCACGCTGGGACACAAATCCATTGCGGTGCAGTTTCATGCCGGGTCGCATTACGTCGCCCTCCGTCTTCTGGAAGGCTATCTCCCTGCAGACAAGATCAAGCTCGTCCACTACGGGTCGCCACAGCAGCGCTTCGAAGCGATGTGGAACGGCGACGTCGACGCCTGTGCAGTGATGGAGCCCTGGATTACCCTGGGCGAAAAACTCGGATGTAAAGCGCTTTGTGAGGGGCACTATTTGGGGGCTGAAAACGCCAGCGACGACATGGATGAAGCGACGTTTGCGGCCATTAACCGGGCGGTGGGCCAAGCGGTTGACCTGTTGAACGCCGACAAGCGTCGGTATCTCCATTATCTGATCGACGACCCGCGCCATGCGGCGGTCCTGGCCAAGTATGGCGGTCTGACGCCGGATGATTTTCATCTGCCCCGCCTCCGCTACGCCAAGGCTACGCCCTATACGGATGAAATCGTGGCCGATACGTACCACTGGATGGTGCGCTGGGGTCTCATCGACGCCACGGCGCGTGCGGCCGATCTCGTCGATAATCGGATTGCCGAGGCCGCGGCGACGCTCGCGGATGACTAGACCAGGGGGCAGGCGCCAGTACGAGCGCTTCTCCGCGCCTACGACGCCACGTCGGCCCTCGACCCGACCACATTTCTTTTTCAATGTGGCGCATGCTAGAAGTATGTTATAACATATGTGTATACATCTCTGAAGGTGACACATATGCTACATTTGAAAATCCGTAAGGTTGGGAATTCTCTTGGCGTCGTGCTGCCCCGTGAGGCGCTCACCCGCCTCCAGGTCCAGGACGGGGACACAGTATTCCTCGTTGAGACGCCCGACGGTGGCTATAACTTGACGCCGTATGATCCGGACTTTGAAAGGAAGATGCAGAAGGCTGAAGAGATCATGCACCGTTACCGGAACACCCTGCGGGCGTTGGCGGAATGAGGGAACCGATCTGGATCACCGAGCAGGAAGCGTTGGCGATTCATCATCGCCAGCTCACTGAGCATGGCGGCGCCTCTGGCTTGCGTGATCCCGGTTTACTTGGGTCGGCTCTTGCACGCCCGCAGCAGCTCTTTGCTTACGGCGATCCAGGTGCGTTTGATCTTGCTGCGGCCTATACGGCTGAGATCGTCCGCAATCATCCTTTTGTGGATGGGAATAAACGCACCGGCTTTGTGGTTGGCATCCTCTTCCTTGAACTGCATGGCTATC